>DATLCB010000309.1:0-12187 GCA_035526625.1 Chitinophagaceae bacterium | reverse complement strand
CATAGAACAGCGTGATGATAAAGATCCCTTTGAAAGTTTGTGATTTGTCAAAATGCACATAGATGGCAAAAAGGATAGCATTTGCCAGTAACGACAATGTACCCACATAGGTGATCACTTTATTATCATGCATAAAATAGTCCAGGAAATCTTTGAAGGACATGCCCTTGAAATCATCTTTCAGGAGGTAAACGCCCACCAATCCTAATAAAGGACCGATCAAACCGAGAAAAAGACCCAGTCTTAAACTATCTTTTTTGAATATCATTTTTTCCAGAGTTTTTCGAGGTTGGCTTTTAAAACGTAATTGGTCAGATCAAATTGGACCGGCACTACACTTACATAGTTATTGGCCAGTGCCCATACATCGGTATCTTTTCCTTTATCAAAATTGACGAACTCACCTGTAAGCCAGTAATAATGCCGGCCATGCGGATCGTTCCTTTCAATAAAATCTTCTTCGTATTTAGCATAGGCCTGGCGGCATATTTTAAAGCCTTTTAATAATTCAGGAACAACCGACGGGATATTTACATTCAGCACCGTATGCTTGTCCATTTTGGTTGCCAGCATTTTTTCTGTAATGAGCCGAACATATTTTTTTGCTCCCGTAAAATCTGCGTCGATACGGTAATCGAGTAAAGAAAAACCTGCCGAAGGAATACTCTCGATAGCAGCTTCCATAGCAGCAGACATGGTACCTGAATAAATAACATTGATGCTGTGATTGGCTCCATGATTGATACCACTTAGGCAGAGGTCGGGTTTTCGATTCAGTACTTTGTCAACTGCGAGTTTCACACAGTCTACCGGGGTACCGGTACATGACCATGTCTCCACATTTTCCATAGAGTGTATCTTATGTAATCGTAAAGGCTGCCCGATCGTGATCGCATGTCCCATCCCGGATTGAGGTTTGTCCGGCGCTACCACTACTATCTTGCCGAGGTCCTTTACTGCTTCAACAAGGTTCATAATACCAGGTGCGGTCACGCCATCATCATTGACGATGAGTATGACGGGCCTGTTCTTTGTAACAGAGGCGCCCGGTTTCTTTTTCGCTTTGGCTGAACTTTTATTAGGAGAAGCTTTAGGTTTTGTTGCCATACCGGCAAAAATCTTTGTTTTTCCCCGCTTATCCAAAGCCGGAAAGAAAAAGGTTTGGAAAGTCTAATATAATTAGTATTTTGCAACTAAATAAATTAGGTAAGCATGGCTATATCCAATCAAAACCTGAAATATCTCCGCAAACTCCGCGGATGGACACAGGAAGAATTTGCCCAGAAGCTACGCATCAAGCGTTCGCTATTGGGAGCTTACGAGGAAGAAAGGGCAGAACCCCGCATAGATGTGCTGGAAGTAGTATGCGACATATTCAAGCTGACATTGGATGATATCTTACGCAAGGATCTTAGTGATAATAAAAGCAATTATCTCGCGAAGCGCCGGGCAATGAAGCTGGCGGGCGGAAGACCAGATATACCTTTTGTTCCCGTAAAAGCAGCCGCCGGTTACCTTGCCGGTTATGCTGATCCTGAGTTCGTCGACGAATTAAACACTTTTACTTTACCTATGCTCACCGGGGGTAACTACCGTGCTTTTGAGATCATCGGGGACTCCATGCTTCCAACACCCAGCGGTTCGGTCATAGTCGGTGAAAAAGTAGATAACCTCGAGGAGCTTAAGAATAATGCAGCCTGTATTGTGATCAGCCGTAATGAAGGCATAGTTTATAAAAGAGTTCAAAGAAATGGCCGCCAAAAAAATAAACTGACATTAGCGAGCGACAATCCCGTTTTTCATCCGTACACTGTCAATGCAGAAGAAATACTTGAAATGTGGCAGGCACAGGTGGTTATTGCTAAGGCAAACACCCAGCAACGCTGGGATATGTCCCAGTTGGCCAATGTGGTCACCGATCTGCAGGACCAGGTTAACTCATTGAAAAAGAGAATGAATTAGTACCCTTCAACCTGGTGTTTTTTCTCCTGTTTCCCCGGCAGCCTTCTCTCCTTGGCTTCTGTCTTATATATTTGTAGCGCAACCGGAAGCATGAAATTGAGAAGAATTATCTGTTTACCCCTTTTATTAATTTCTTGTACTGTATTCTCACAGGAAAAGACATTGCAGGCAATTAAACCGAATCAGCTGCCAAAGATCGATGGCAACCTGGGTGATGCGGTATGGCAAAGTATTCCCGAAGCAACAGACTTTATTCAGAATTATCCATCTGCCGGCCAACCTGCTTCCCAAAAAACAAGTGTTAAGGTCATTTACGATAATTCGGCCGTCTACATCAGTGCCTACCTCTACGATGATCCCGCATTAATAAGAAAACAAATAACAGCAAGGGATGAAGAGTTGCAAAAAGACGTGGATTATTTCGCCGTTTTTTTTGACACATACAACGATAACCAGAATGGATTTCAATTCGTAGTGAGTTCAGCTAATGTTCAATCGGATGCCCGTTTGGGTCCTAACCTGGGAAGTGGCGGTGGATTCGGTGAGTTCGGTGATAAGACATGGGATGCGGTATGGGAAAGTAAAGTGCAGGTCCAGAAGGATGGCTGGACCATCGAAATGAAAATCCCTTATATCTCTTTGCGCTTTGCAAAAAAGGATCTCCAGGATTGGGGCATCCAGTTCCTGCGACAGGTAAGGCGACTTAATGAGATCAGTTACTGGAATATGGTGGATCCGAACGTGAATGGGTTCGTGAATCAGTTCGGTTTATTCACAGGGTTAAAGGAATTGCAACCACCTCTTCGTCTAAGCTTCTCACCTTACGTGTCTACAGGTTATCGAAGATCTCCCGCTGTTGGTACTGGATTTACTGATACATGGTTAGGCAGTGGTGGATTGGATGTAAAGTATGGTGTCAACGAAAGTTTTACACTGGATGCAACATTGATACCTGACTTTGGACAGGTTGTTTCCGATAATGTGATCAACAATCTCTCTCCTTACGAAGTAAGGTTCCAGGAGAATCGCCAATTCTTCACGGAGGGGACCGAGATATTCAATAAGGCGGGTTTGTTTTATTCCCGGAGGGTGGGAGCTATTCCCTCAAAATATAATACAGTTCGATATTTCGTTGCGGACAACCCGGAATGGGAGATCAGCAGGAATCCTTCCGTCACCCAATTATATAATGCAGCTAAATTCTCAGGGCGGACAGAAAAAAAATTGGGGATCGGGATATTCAATGCTGTTACCGCACCAATGCATGCCAGGCTAAGGAATAAAAACTCGGGAAAGGACTCCACGATCGAGACAGAACCTCTATCCAATTATAACATTATCGTGTTCGACCAGGCATTGAAAGGCCGCTCTTCGGTTACTTTCACCAATACGAATGTTATACGTAATGCGGAAGCAAGAGATGCCAACGTATCAGCGCTTGATTTCAGTTTCTTTGATAAGAAAAATGTATTTAATACCAGGGGTACGCTTCGCTACAGCAAGATATTCTCAACGGATCCTTACGATGGGTTCAATACAACGCTTCGCTTCGCTAAAGTGAGTGGAAAATGGCAATATGCGCTACAGGGAAATATAGAGTCCGCCCATTATGATCCGCGTGACCTTGGCTTTTTAGCGGCACCTAATGACGTTACCGTGAATGGTTCACTCAGTTATAACAGGTTCACACCAACAAAAAATTTCCTGACCTATAATTACCGGCTTTCATTCAGAGATACCAGGCTCTATAAGCCAGCCGCCTTTGGAGATCTGAATATCGAAGGCAGTGGTTTCTGGATCTTTAAAAATTTCTGGGATATCAATCTAAGAGCAGGCTATACGCCCCACCAGCATGATTATTTTGTGCTGGGTGATCCTGCAACTTATCAGCGCTTTGTTAAAAGACCTATGTATGGCTATACAGTTGTTTCTGGGAGTAGTGATAGCAGGAAGAAATTATATGCACGGTGGAGTTTTTTCTTAACTGATTTTTTTAATTCTGGACCTCATAAGAACTATCATGCTGCAGAAGGAGGTCTCCGGTATCGGTTTAGTAATCGCTTCAGTCTCGACCTTTCCCACCGGCATGAAGCAGAGTCTGATTATATCATTTCTGCAGGCAGGGAAATAAATAATGAGCCAATTGTTGCTTATGTTGACTTTACAGATATCACTTCAGTATTAGCGGGCATTTATAATTTCACACCCCGGGTCAACCTCACGCTCCGTGCCCGCCACTATCTGAGCCGGGTAAAGTTCAACCGGTTTGCTAATGTTGATATGAAAGGCAATACTATACCAAGGGCCGGGACCACGAGCTTTGACAATGTAAATGTTTTTAACGTCGATGCTTTTCTTACCTGGGACTTCCGGCCGGGAAGTCGTTTGATACTCGGGTACAAGAACTGGCTGGGGGATGAAGAAATAGTAACGGTATCCGGTAAGAATAATTATCTCCGTAATCTCAGCGGCATTTTCGATCTCCGCCACGGGAATGAGCTAACGTTACGTTTTATTTACTTCCTGAATTATAACCAGCTTCGCCACAAACATTAACCGAGCCTGATGATCTCAGACGCTGCGATAGCATAGACAGTTTCGCCTTTCGAAGCTTTTACCGTATAGGTACCTGTAAAACGACTGAAGGCGGGGAGGATACAATGTTCCTTTGCAAAATAAAAGCAGGGGAAATGTAAGGACTGTTTCCCTTGTCCTCTTAATGAAATCCCCGGGTGCACATGTCCTGTAAAAGTATATACAGCATTCGTAGGCTCCCTGTCTTTTATCCGTTTGTCTTCATGGCGGAAAAGAAAATCATTGACCTGCATATCCCATTCATGGAAAAGGATATTTGCTTCCTGGTACCAGGCATTTTCAAGAATATCATGATTGCCTTTGACAAGGTCGATCTGGAGCATCGAAAAATCTTTCCGCCACTTTAAAAAAAGATCGAGCTCTTTGTTCATCGTGCTGTGTGTAAAATCGCCTACGATCACCAGCCTTTCTGCTTTGTATAAATAAAGCATCGCCATCAGGCGCTGGAGGTCCGCTTTATAAATGGATTGCGGAACGGCGATACCGGATTTTCTGAAATGTCCTGTCTTGCCCAGGTGCAGATCTGCTACGATCAGTGTATTTTCTTCTTCCCAAAAAAGACAACGTTCCTGAGAGACCCAGAAAGTCTGATCATTGATGATATGTGGCACCGGATGTTGCATACAGGCTGACAAATCTAATTAAAACTTGTTTAATCTTCCAGCTGTTGTTGCATTCTTCTAACCCGATCTTCCAGTTTTTCGGAAGACAGGTCTTCCCTCATGCTGTCGACTTTTATTGGAAAACAAAAAGGTGTCAATTGACCGGGGAAAGTGATGACGATCGTTGAACGTTGTATCCTTTCGAGCATGTCTCTTAATCTTACTTCTTCCATTTGCTGGTCAAGCACTTCCTGGTATGCCTGTCGCAATAATAGATTATGGGGATCATATTCGCTGAATACATTGAAGAGGAGTGAAGCGGAAGATTGCAGGTGTCTTGATTTTTTTTTCTCACCCGGCATTCCCTGGAAGATCAAACCACCGATCACAGCCACATCCCTGAATTTTCGTCTTGCCATCTCTGTGCTGTTCACACTCCGCTGTATATCGTTCAGGAGATCACCGGGAGAGAATAATTCATATACGTTCGTATCATCCACAGGGATAGGCTGATCGCTGAGTAACTCAAAACCATAATCATTCATAGCAAAGGAAAAAGTAATAGGACGAATACGACTTATACGATAAGCCAAGATGGCTGCCATCGCTTCATGCACTAACCTTCCTTCAAAAGGGTATACGAAAAGATGAAAACCATCCTTTGTTTCTATTTGCTCGATCAGCAACTCATTCTCCTTAGGAATATGTGAGAGTTGCTTTTGGAGATCAAACAGTGGCTTTAACTCTTTAAGCTCTATTGCCTGTTGCCCATTGCCAGTTGCCGAATAATTTAATGCCTGACGCAATTTTTTCCCAAGATTGGCGCTTAACGGCATTCTTCCACCATCCCAACTGGGTATAATTGATTTTGTTGCATTGGATCTTTTGACAAGGGCTGTCATATCTTTTATCATCACAAACTCGAGGTTCCTCCCGGCAAGCGTGAAAACATCACCCGGATCCAGCCGTGAAATAAAGAATTCTTCGATAACTCCTACATAACCTCCTCTAAGAAATTTTACTTTCATCAGGGGCGCACTGACGATTGTTCCGATATTCATCCGGTGCTGCATGGCGATCTTTCGACGCTTAATTTTGAACACGCCGTCTTCTATCTCTACTTTTCTGAAATCATCATATTGTCCCATTGCCACACCCCCTTCGGTGATAAAATGGAGTATTTGGATCCATTCATCTTTTGTCAATTCCCGGTAGCAAAATGTTGAACATACCTCCGTGAATAATTTATCGGATTCAAACCCTTCCGAAATGGCGAGAGTATTTAGATATTGGATAAGAACATCATAACAAAGCTGCATGGGCACCCTGCTCTCAATGATATTTTCCTGCATAGCCGACTTGAGCGCTGCTGCTTCCATCAGTTCCAATGAATGTGTCGGTAAAAAATAGATCTTGCTCGTGGCATCGGGACTGTGACCACTACGTCCGGCTCTTTGTAAAAATCTTGCTACACCCTTGGGTGAACCAACCTGTATCACCGTTTCAACAGGACGGAAATCAACTCCCAGGTCAAGACTGGCTGTACAGACCACTACTTTCAAATTACCGCTGTGTAAATTCTCTTCGATCCAGGTACGTAGCTCCCTGTCAATGGAACCATGGTGTAAAGCAATGGAGCCAGCTAATTCGGGAGAGACATTTAAAAGTGTTTGGTACCATGTCTCACTCATTCCTCTTGTATTGATAAATACGAGAGTGGTTTTACTCTCCTGGATGATCGGGATGATCTTATGCGCCAGTTTGATCCCCAAATGTCCTGCCCAGGGATATTTCTCGATCTCATCGGGAAAGATGGATTCTATTTCTATCTTTTTTTCTATAGCTGCTTTTACGATGACGCCATCTCGTTTCAGTGGACTCAACAGCACCTCTTTTGCTTCCTCAAGATTTCCGATAGTTGCAGAGATGCCCCAAACCATCAATGGACAATCGGCAATAGACAATCGATCACCTTCATGGATAATTTGGCTATTGTCTTCCCGACACCCATTTGGAGCATATTGCTTATTTACAAGATATACCAGTCTCGAAACCGCGAGCTCCACCTGTACACCTCTTTTACTTCCCAGCAGTTCATGCCATTCGTCCACAGCTACGATCTGCAGAGAGGAAAAATATTCTTCGTATCCTTTTTGAGCTAATAATAAGTGCAGACTTTCCGGTGTGATAATGAGCACTTCGGGCATTTGTTTTTTCTGGCTGGCCCTTTCCGCTATAGATGTATCACCATTGCGGATGCCTACTTTCCACTTCATATTTAATTCTCTTATCACTTCCTCCATGGCACGGCCAATATCAGCGGCCAATGCCCGTAGCGGAGTGATCCATAATAACCGGAGCCCATTATTTTTCCTGGATCGAAAATCCTGTGGATGCTGGTTGATGAATTCAATAAGTGAGCCCAGAAAGACAGAGAAGGTTTTACCACAGCCGGTAGGGGCATTGACAAGACCGCTTTCCTTGTTAGCGATATATTCCCAGGTTTGTTGCTGGAATAAAAAAGGCTTAAAACCTTTTGCTTCAAGCCAGTCATTGACAATAGTGAACCCTTTGGTATTCGATACTTCCACAAAACAAAATGAGAAATGAAGGTAAAGGTAAAAACGAAAGCTCAGTAAATGGCTTTCAACACACCATCCTGCCACTTCAGGAAATAAAGTTTTTTATTCTCGAAATAATCAAGCGTCATAGAAGGTTTATTCAATACAGGCTGAATATCATAATCAGTAAAGACCTTGAATTGTTTATTGCCGATATTGGAATCGATATCTTTTCCAAACTGCACAAGGAGTTTGGCGTACTTCCAGGTTACTTCATATCCCCTGAACACCATATCACTTGGCCGGGCAAACATTTCTTTATTAAAGTAAGCAGTAATATTCTGGCTTAGCTTATCCACTTTGGCATTGTAAAACGGCGTACTGTAAATGATCTCTATGCCTTTGTACTCCGATCTGTCAAAATCCCTGATATTATCCCAGGTAGGCATACCCATTATGATCGCCTGGTAATTCTGTTTCTTTAAAGCAGCGAGTTGTGCCACGAGACGTTTACCAAAGTTTTCATCAAGGCTCCCGGCAATGCAAAGGGTTTGACGGGAAGTATCGAGGTGGGACCTTAGCTGGCTCATGGTAAAACTATCCGATAATTCAACATATTTGAATTTAAGCGGGATCGCTACCGTATTCTTGCTGAAATCATCGAAGTAGGTTTTTATCCTGTCTTCCAACTGACCTTTTTTGCGGAATACAACGATAGGATCTAAGGAATAAAATTTTTGCAGGTGCCTGTAGATCCCCTCACATTGTGTTCGCAAAGTAGGGTTGAGCATTACATAAAAGGGGTTGTCAGTCACACCCCCATCATTGGGCATATTTACATTGATGACCGGGATGTTCTTTTTCAGACCCGCATCAGCAAAGGTTTTTATTTCGTTGGAACTGCAATGTGCAATGATAAAGGAAACACTGTCGAGTTCCGGTTTATTCAATTGTTCAGCCAGGCTTTCCTTGGTGGATTTCGTATCGTAAATAAAGACCTCTAAAGGAATCTTTTCTTTGTTCAGTGAATCAAGCGCCAATTGAGCGCCCTCATAGAATTCAAGCCCGGGGTTGATGAACTTCGGGAAAACATTTTTTGCATAGCGGTACTCGGCTACTCCTTCAAAGGCAGAATCAAGATATAAAGGAGCAAAAATGGCGATCTTATATTTAGGAGCATCCTGGGCCGAACTATTGAATACTACGGCGAATAAAAAAAATACAAAAAATAAACGTCTTTTCATCTTTCAAGGTTTAACTACAAACTATAAACCACAAACTCGAAACTGCTTTTATTCCCATTCGATCGTTGCCGGCGGCTTGCTGCTGATATCATACACGACCCTGTTGATTCCCCGTACATTATTAATGATCTCATTGGAAATATTTGCTAAGAACTCATAAGGAAGATGGGCCCAGTCTGCCGTCATACCATCCACACTTGTCACTGCCCTTAATGCCACAGTATACTCATAGGTCCTCTCATCGCCCATCACACCCACACTTTTTACCGGGAGTAAGATAGCCCCGGCCTGCCAAACCGTTGCATATAAATTGTTATCCTTTAATGCATTTATATAAAGCTGATCTGCCTGTTGCAATAACTGTACCTTTTCCTCAGTAATTTCTCCTAAGATCCTGATAGCAAGACCCGGCCCCGGGAAAGGATGCCGGTCGATCATTTCCGGGGGAATACCTAACTCCCTGCCGATCTTTCTTACTTCATCTTTAAATAGAAATCGAAGCGGCTCTATTAGCTCCAGGTGAAGGTGTTCAGGCAAGCCACCCACATTATGATGTGATTTAATGGTCATGGAAGGGCCATGGACAGAAACACTTTCGATCACATCGGGGTAGATCGTTCCCTGTCCCAGTAATTCTACACCTTCTACTTTTTTTGATTCTTCCTGGAACACATCAATAAAAAGACTGCCGATCGCTTTTCGTTTAGCTTCTGGGTCTGTTTTACCCTCGAGGTCCTTATAGAAACGTTGTTTGGCATCAATGCCTTTTACATTCAATCCGAGTTTTGCATACGTGGTCAGTACATTTTCAAACTCGTCTTTGCGAAGAACACCATTATCGACAAAGATCCCGTAGAGATGATCGCCGATGGCTTTATGTATGAGCGTGGCAGCTACCGTTGAATCAACGCCACCGCTCAATGCCATGATCACCTTCCGGTTGCCAATTCGTTTTTTCAGCTCTTCCACTGTATCAGTAATAAAATGCGCCGGTGTCCAATCCTGTGAACAACCGCATATATCAACCAGGAAATTTTTGATCACCTTTTTTCCTTCTTTGGAATGATAGACCTCGGGATGGAACTGAACGCCATACAGGGGAAAGTCGTGTGTTGTGAGTGTGGTGTCGTGAATTCCATTCGATGATTTCTTAAAGGCTGCTACGGGTATGCTATCCGTAGTTGCTAATAGTTCAAAACCGGCAGGCATTTCAAGGATTGTGTCCGCGTGACTCATCCAAACCTGGCTTTGCGGGGCTACTTCTTTTAATAAAACATCCTCTTTCTTTCTTTCTAAAATCGCCCGCCCATATTCCCGCTTATTACTTTTTGCCACGAGTCCCCCAAATCGTTTGGCAGTAAGTTGGGCGCCATAACAGATCCCGAGTACAGGGACCTGACTGATAAAATGCTGAACATCCGCATCAGGGGCATTTTCTTCATTCACCGAACAGGGTGAACCAGATAGAATAATGCCTTTTAATCCGGGCTCGAATTCAAAGGGCTTATGGTATGGGATGATCTCGCAATACACATTCGCCTCTCTTACGGCGCGGGCGATCAGTTGAGTATATTGGGAGCCAAAATCGAGGATCAGGATCTTTTCAGTCATGGAGGAGGAGTAATAAATCCGAAGGAATCCTTCGGAGCTGCGAAGATAAAAAAACAGGATGAGGATTCCCCCGGTTAAAGAAGCCGGTAAAGCGTCTTTTTTAATTTTGGCCGGAAAGACGAGTAAGATGGTAAGCTTAACCCTGCTTTATATTTTGCTTCCTGTCTTTACGTCTTCCCGGGTATTCCAGCTTAATACTTATCCGTAAGAATGCCTGTAACCCGGGGTACAGTTCTTACGTCCAACGAACAGATAAACTCTATATTTTTACCACATAACTAATTGTATGAAAGCAACCCTCCTCTTTTTCGCATTTATTGCGACCCTTTTCACTTCCTGTCATATGTTCGGCGGTAAACGTATCCGCGGTAATGGTACGATGAAAACGGAGACCAGGTCAGCCGGATCATTTACGAATGTTGATGTCACCGGGAGCTTCGAGGTATATGTGAAGCAGGATTCAGTCAGTTCGGTCAGGGTTGAAGCCGATGAGAACCTGATGGAATATATTATTATCCAAACCGAAGGCAATACTCTTCGTATAAAAACGAAAGACGGGGCCAATCTCAAATCAACCAATGGTCTCAAAGTGTATGTAAGCAATCCTTCTTACAAGGATTTTGATGCTTCCGGAGCTTGTGATATCCAAAGCGAGAATAAAATAACCAGTGCTGATGTCGTAAGCATTGGCCTCAGTGGTGCCAGCAGTGTGAAATTGGAAGTCTCTGCGCCTGGAATAACTGTGGAGGGTTCCGGCGCCAGCACCGTTTCCCTGAGCGGAACAACGAAAGAGTTTGATGTGGACGGATCAGGAAGTACCAATATCAAATGCTATGACCTGCTTTCTGAAAATACAACCGTAGGCTTATCGGGAGCAGGCGACGCACAAGTATATGCAAGTGTAAAACTGGATGTTGATATATCCGGAGCTGCAGACGTAAAGTATAAAGGGAATGCGGCTGTAACGCAGAGTATAAGCGGGGCTGGGAGTGTCAGGAAAATAAACTAAAAGATCGGTAAGTAAGGTTATAAATTCACATATTTTACCGTGATCATTATGTCCCTGTTCCTTCCCTTGTCATCAGTACAGGATATTTTTATTGCACCTTCCTGCGGGACAAAAAATTGTTTTTCCCCCGCGTTACTGCTCCTGAAGAATTTATTATTGATGTACCAATACACCCTGGTTACGTCATTAGCTGTTTTGCAGATAAGTTGTAAAGGCTCAGGGTTGGTCTTATTAACCAGGTATTCGGTACCATTCACCGGTGAATTGATTACAGGTGCGGCTCCCTTGAAAATCACTTCACAATCAGGATTATGAGGAGGGATTCTCTGGTATGCAATCCTGTTGTCATCATACCATGACTGCATCTCAGGCTCTACTATCTTATACCATTTCTTTTTATAGCCAGACAAGGGAGCGCAAGTCTTACAGTAAGATATTTTCTCGCTGGGGCTGATCATGATCTCCTGCCTGTTGTCGCAAACTTTTGTTGAGGATATCAATGGAATGAAATAGTCAGTAACAAGACTTTTGCAATGTTCGGCTGGAACTAAACCGGTTTCACTGCATACCTGCCGGATATCGCAATCTTCGGGTTGCCTGAAC
>DATLCB010000308.1:0-7399 GCA_035526625.1 Chitinophagaceae bacterium | reverse complement strand
ATCATTAAACCCAGCATAACATGGCACTCACAGTCTATAAAAAGAAAAGATCGTTCAGGGATACACCCGAACCAACAGGAGGTAAACCTTCAAAAGATGCATTGCGTTTCGTGATACAAAAACATGCAGCAACACGGCTGCATTATGATTTTCGATTGGAAATGGAAGGTGTCCTGAAAAGTTGGGCGGTACCAAAAGGTCCTTCTCTCGATCCTGCAGACAAGCGGCTCGCCATGATGGTAGAAGATCATCCTTACGATTACCGGAGTTTCGAAGGAATAATACCCGAAGGAAATTACGGAGCGGGCACAGTTATCGTTTGGGATGAAGGCACCTACACATCTTTAGAGCCGGGAACGAAAAAAGAACAGGAAAAAGATCTGCTGAAACAACTAAAAAAAGGTTCGCTGAAATTCAGTTTGAGCGGGAAAAAATTAAAAGGGGAATTCGCTTTGGTAAAACTGAAGAACGATGAAAAAGGGAATGCCTGGCTCCTCATCAAGCACCGTGACAAATATGCGAAGGAAACCGATGTAACTAAAAAGAACAAGTCAGCCGTCTCAGGAAAAACGCTCGAGCAAGTTGCCAAAACGTCAAAAAATATTTATGGCAAATAAGCCGAAGGGGACAAAAACCCCTTTTCCAAAATCATTCAAACCGATGTTGGCGACATTGGTGGATAAACCTTTTGATGAACCCGGTTGGCTCTATGAAATAAAATGGGACGGGTATCGTGCCGTTGCTATGCTCAATAAAGGCAAGGTCGAATTGCTGTCACGTAATAATAAATCCTTCAATATTAAATTCTACCCGGTATATGATGCTTTAAAAAAATGGAAGATCAATGCCGTGATAGATGGTGAAGTGGCCGTGCTAACTGAAGAAGGTACCGCTGATTTTGGCGCTTTACAGAACTGGCGCAGTGAGGCCGACGGTCCCTTATTATATTTTGTCTTTGATATCTGCTGGTTGAATGGTTACGACCTGATGGACCTTTCGTTGACTGAAAGGCGAGCTATCTTAAAAAATAATCTGCCTAAAACTGATATCATCCGCCTGAGTGAAAGTTTTGAAACATCTGCCACTAAATTCTTAGCCGCCGCTGCGGGTATGGGTATGGAAGGGATCATGGCAAAAAAAGAGGATAGTGTCTATATGCCGGGTGAGCGCACCCGCGAATGGGTGAAAATGAAAGCCAATAAGCGACACGAAGTGGTGATCGGCGGATTTACCCAGAATGAAGGCTCCTCAAAAACATTCAGCTCCTTATTAGTGGGTGTATATGATGGGAAACGCTTGCATTATATTGGTAAAGTGGGAACTGGTTTTAATGAGAAGACACAACAGGAGATGATGGGGCAAATGAAAAAGCTAAGTACCCCTACTCCACCTTTCACCGAGATCCCTGATGTGGACAAGCCATCGAGGTTCCGTCCCAATCCACCAAAAGCAAAAGTGACATGGCTGAGACCCCGGCTGGTTTGCGAGGTCAGTTATGCGGAGATCACTTCAGACGGGATCATGCGACATCCATCGTTTGAAGGAATGAGAACGGATAAGAAAGCAAGTGAGGTAAATAAAGAAAAAGTGATTAGCAATAAAGAGATAATGAAGAAAACGAAAGTCACGGTTAAAAAATTTACTACTGCAGCAAAAGATGAAGGAAGAAAAACATTATTAAATCCCTCTGAAGAAACACAGGTAAGAAAACTGAATGGTCAAGAACTGAAGTTCACTAACCTCGGGAAAATATATTGGCCAAAGGAAGGTTATACAAAAAGGGATATGCTGAATTACTATTACCAGGTAGCCCCCTACTTACTGCCTTACTTAAAGGATCGTCCTCAATCACTGAACCGATATCCCAACGGTATCAATGGAAAAAGTTTTTACCAGAAGGATGTGACCAGCTCCGCTCCTTCCTGGATCAAAATGGAACCTTATACCACGTCTGATGGCGAGAAGAAAAATTTCCTGGTTCCCGATTCTGAAGCAAGTATATTATATATGGCCAACGCGGGAGCTATTGAAATGAATCCATGGAATAGTACGATCCACAATGAAAACAATCCGGATTGGTGTTTGATCGATCTTGATCCGGGTAGTGGATCAACATTTGGCCATGTTATCGAAACCGCACTCATCACTAAGGAAGTACTGGATCAAATGAAAGTAACGGGTTATCCCAAGACATCAGGCTCCACGGGTATCCATATTTATATACCACTCGGCGCCAGGTATGATTATGACCAGTGCCAGGCATTTGGAAAGATCATTGCGACACAGGTGCATGCTTTCCTCCCTCGTACAACAAGCATAGAAAGAATAGTCCGCAACAGGAAGGGGAAATTATATATCGACTATCTGCAGAACCGTCCTAAAGCCACCCTGGCAGCTCCGTATTCGCTTCGTCCAAAACCCGGCGCCACAGTTTCGATGCCGCTGTACTGGGAAGAAGTAAAAAAGGGATTAAAAATGACAGACTTCACGATCAAAAACGCCATGGAGCGTATCCGGTCCGAAGGTGATATTTTCAAACCCGTATTGGGTAAAGGAATAGATATTAATAAGATCAGGATGTGAATAGAAGAGGGATGCCCTCATTGATCAGTTACTTATCTCTGGCATATTATGTGCTTTTCTATTTTCATGGAAAGCACTATGGAAATGCTGGTAAATGAATTGGAAGCCCTGGACAAAGAATGGATCCCTGTCGATGGAGTAATGTTGAAGCCAAGTCAATGCTACCGTTTTGAGACGGACCCGCTTCACCTGATGTTCAATACCAATTGCCCCGATGAATTGAAACAGAAAGTAGAAGCTATACTTCATAAACATGTTCCTTCGCATGAAAGTGGTTCATCTTAAAAAGGAAAATGATCCAACCGTTGATACGGGACAGCATATAAAACTGCTGGAGGCGATCATCAAGGCCCACCCGGGAAATGAAAAGGCACATGACCGGCTGATGATCCTGTACCGTAAACAGGGAAACTACAAGCAGGAATTAAAAACCCTCAACCGTGCTATTAAAACATTTGAAGAACTTTTTACAAAAAAGCAACCAGCTGTCAATAATAAGATCAAAGCCCTGAGTATGGCGATAGCTAAATCAACTGGCCTCTCTGATAAAAAAGGCAATAGTATCTTTCAGAAAGGTGAATTAGCAAAGTGGAAAAGAAGAAGAGAGGTCGTAATCAAGAAGATCAAATAAATACCAACTATGAATTTACTCGTTCCTCCCGGTACCAAAGGCAAATCTGTCGACCTTGAGCAAACTTTTACTGCAACAATGCTGGATGAAGCTAAAGCTGTTTATGAAAAAGCGGTCAAACGATTACAGCAACCTTCCTCCTGGCATAAATTGACCGGGGACCCAGGTGCTGTCTTTACCGTAAAGGATCCCTCAACTATGGCTGAAAAGAAATCGGCCGCTATAAATGATCTTATAAAGATTGATCTTCCTGCACCGGGTTCACCTGCGGGTGATGGACATGATTGGGTAAAGGTTGAAAAAATAAGCCGTGACTTTGATGAGCAGGCTGATGAAAGCTTTGGTTTATTGGCGAAAGTGACGGAGAACCCGGAAGACCCGGAAAAAGGCATCGCACATTTTTTTGCTGAAGGCGCCAGCTCTACATTTATTATTAAACGTAAGGGAAGCACGGTCACAGCTTCTTATCATGGAAGGAATGAAACTCCTAATACAGAAAATCCAGGCCTTGCAGATAAGGTAAGGAATACGATCGTTGCCCTCGGAGCTTTGGCGGGCATATCAGAGCTCCAATGGAAAGCATTACTAAAAGGGTTTATTGACAAATAACTATCATCATGCTCTGCTTAGTTATTAAAATGTCTATAACTTTCAATTTATCATGCCGGCACTTTTCTTTTCACTTCCCTGTCCCAGAAACGATGACTGCCTACTGCTTCCAGGAAAAGTTCTCCTAATTCCTCGATGTCCTCGCTGACAATAATACCGTTATCAATAGCGGGATCAGCACTATGGACTGCAGAATATTTTTTCCCGAAATAAGTTGACTTTAATACCTGCTCTGCATCATCGTGCAGGGCTATTGCCTTGCAATGTTTATAGGCCTCATTTAAAAAATGAATGGCGTCGGGATGTGCTTCGAGTGTGGCCACGCTGTTGATACCGGAAGGAACATACACTGCATCATAAAACACCGAGGCGGCAGTTAAGAGGCTGTGCTGAACAGGGATCTGCGTATCATCATCAGCTATGATATAACTATGCAGCGGGGCAATGATCTCCACAACAGCTCCCTGTTCTGTAAACAGGTCCCTGATGCTATTCAATGAATCGCTGCTAACACCATCGGCTGCGAGAAAAGCTATCTTTCTTGTTTGAACAGATCCTTTGATCGTATTCGCCATACTTAATGCTTCGGATCTTTCCGGAGATTCCTTAATGCTTTTGGATTGGAAATCTTCCGGATCGCCATCAGCTGGTATACTATGATTGAGTAAATGCATTTTCTCCGGGACATGTACACGAAGGTTATAAGCCACGTTGGCCGCAAGTGATCCATCGATCTCACTGATGATGCCTAACATCCTTTCCCTTATTGCCGGTGTTTCAACTTTACCCAGCTCAAAAGAGAACGCTTCGATGATATGCTGTTTCTCCGGGTCGCTCTGGCTATTGAAGAAAAGACGGGCCTGGCTGAAATGTTCGAAAAAGCTTTTGCTCCTTGCTCTTACTTTCGGGCCTTCACTTCTACCCGGGAACGTGGTAAATCCTCCCTCTTTCATTCCGGCCTGGAAGGGACAACCACCTCCCAGCGAATTAGGATGATAACTCGTGCGGCTTTGATTTATTTGCTGCCGCATAAAACCATCCCGTTGATTATTATGCACCGGAACAACAGGACGGTTGATAGGTATCTCGTTGAAATTAGGACCGCCCAACCTGATCAATTGCGTGTCGAGGTATGAGAATAATCTACCCTGTAGCAAAGGATCATCAGTAAAATCTATTCCCGGCACTACATGCCCAACATGAAAAGCTACCTGTTCTGTCTCGGCAAAGAAATTATCCGGGTTACGGTTCAATGTAAGTTTACCGATACGTTGCACAGGAACTAATTCCTCCGGGATGATCTTGGTAGGGTCCAGCAGATCAAAATCAAATGCATGCTCATCTTTTTCCGGAACGATCTGCACACCGAGCTCGTATTCAGGAAATGCTCCTTGTTCAATGGACTCCCACAGGTCACGCCGGTGGTAATCGGGATCCTTTCCCGAAATGTTCTGTGCTTCATCCCACGCAACTGAATGAACACCCAGCAAAGGTTTCCAATGGAATTTTACAAAGTTCGATTCTCCCTTTTCATTGATAAAACGAAAAGTATGGACGCCGAATCCTTCCATCATACGGTAACTGCGTGGTAGCGCCCTGTCGCTCATCAGCCACATGATCATATGGGCTGATTCAGGCATCAGTGAAATAAAATCCCAGAAGGTATCATGTGCCGAAGCCGCTTGTGGTATCTCGTTATGCGGTTCAGGTTTGACTGCATGTACAAGGTCAGGGAATTTAATAGCATCCTGGATGAAAAACACGGGAATGTTGTTTCCGACAAGATCGAAGTTCCCTTCGTTCGTATAAAATTTAACAGCAAAGCCGCGTACATCCCTGGCCAGGTCAGTAGAGCCCCTGGAACCTGCAACTGTAGAGAACCTTACAAAGACAGGCGTTTTCAAAGCAGTATCATTTAAGAAATTCGCTTTGGTCACCGCTCCCATGGGTTTATAAAGCTGGAAAAAACCATGCGCACCCGAGCCTCTTGCATGTACTACCCTTTCAGGTATTCGTTCATGATCGAAGTGAGTAATTTTTTCCCGCAGCAAAAAATCCTCCAGGAGAGTTGAACCGCGATCACCTGATTTTAATGAATTCTGGTCATCATTTATTTTAAGACCATGATTGGTGGTAAGCAAACTGTCGGCGCTATGCTCCATATGAGCAGCCAGGTCATCCACTTTTTTGTTGGAAATACCATTCTCTGCCGGAGCAGTTTTTCTCTTTTTAGCCATGAAAATATTTTGAAATGTTTTAGAAGAAAGAACAATGGGTCACTGCATTTTTCCGGCGATCGACTCTGCTTTTTCCAGGTGCATGCGGAGGTGCGGTAATGTAGTCGAAGCAAAATCCCTTAGTTGTGTATTATTTCCCGCGTTAGCCTGCCGCTCAAATAAGGCGATGGCATCACGGTGATCGGCAAGCTGGGCTTTAATGTATTCTTTATCGAAATTATCGCCCTTGAGTGAAGAAAGTTTTTTCTTCATGTCCTTATGCGATGCATCGATGGAATCCGCCATCGGCATTCCAAGTGTTGAAACAATAGTAGCTAACCGAGCCTGCGCATCACTATGATCTTTGTTCATCATGGCGCCGAATTCCCTGACATCAGCACTTTTGCCTTTTTGTTGCGCCAGTTTTCCCGCGTCTACTTCTGCCCTATTACCTATGGAAGCTTTCATGACGAATTCCCGGTCGGCATCATTGATCGTATTAGTTGCACCATTATTTCCAGCGTTACCCGTATCGTTCATATTAGCTGAACCATTACCGTTGGTATTGATCGTTGTGGCGGTGTCGGTTGTTTTGCTGCTGTTGCCGCTCTTATCATTATTACAGGAGAACAGGATCAGCATTGCAATTACAGGAAGGAATATTCTTTTCATAAAAATTATTTAGAAAAGAATCACATATTTTATGCCATTAACTTTTAGCTGCTTTTATAACAATAAGCTGTGTACGCATCATCATCGATGAGGGAACGAGAAGGGAACGAAGAATATTTTCCTCAGCATAATTCCCCAATATGAGAGCTATGTTTTTAATGCGCTGAAAAATTCAGACATAGGAATTTCATTCCGTTGGTTCACTCTTTTTTGAGAGTGAATAACAGTAATGTATTGTCATTATTTATAGGGAAAGGTGGGAATGTATGTAAATCACACCGGAGTGGTAATTCAAAACTACATTCTTTTTATGGCATAAAATTTTCTTTTTTGACAGCATGCAAATGCCTATCAACAATACCGGTTACGATATTGCCGCAACTCCCGGACCCGGTAACAGGTCCGCTCTTATTCGCGAAAGCAATAATGAAGAACCGGAAGATCTGCTACCGCGTAATGAAGACGGCACTGATGGTCCTTCACAGGGAACTCCACCACGACCGGATTCCATACCGGACCTGCTGCGTCAATATATCAGGATACCACGGCATGATTTTTTTTAACTAATGAACATATCATCATTTATTAATCTTTAAATAAAAGACTATGGCAACAAAAACAGCAAAACGTAAAAAAAGTCCGGAAGGACCCGCACAGGGAAATTCACAACTGGAAAAATTATTCCATG
>DATLCB010000307.1:0-28919 GCA_035526625.1 Chitinophagaceae bacterium | reverse complement strand
ATTCATAATTCTAGATTATCTGACTCACTTTGCTCCGTTTAATAAATTTACCATATCCTTTGTCAACAAGACAACGATTATTTTCTATGGCTACTTTGCCTCTCAGCAAAACAGTTTTTACTTTGCCTGTCAATTCCCAGCCTTCATAACCGCTATAGTCAACATTCATATGGTGTGTCTGTGCGGACAGGGTATGCTTTTCATTCGGATCAAAGATGACGATATCCGCATCGCTCCCAACAGCGATCGTACCCTTGCGGGGGAACATGCCGAAAATCTTTGCAGGATTAGTGGAGGCCACTTCCACATATTTATTCAATGTGATCTTGCCTTTATGAACGCCTTCACTATATAACAATTCCATCCTGTTCTCTATGGCAGGATGACCATTAGGAATTTTAGAAAAGTCATCTTTTCCCATTTGTTTTTGTTCCCATTTGAAAGGACAATGATCCGTAGCCACTACCTGTACCAATCCCTGGTTGATACCGGCCCACAAGGTTGCCTGGTCTTTTTTCTCCCGCAGGGGAGGGCTCATCACCCATTTAGCCCCATCTTCCCTATCATATAACGATGCATCGATGATCAGGTATTGGATACAGGTCTCCACAAACATCTTCTGGTTTCTTCTTGTTGCGTTCCTGACAGCATTCAATGCGCCTTCACAGGTAAGATGTACGATATAGCCGGGACAACCTGTATAGCTTGCCATATCAACAAAGCGTTCACTGGCTTCTGCTTCCGTGATCTCTGGTTGTGATAAATAATGATACAAAGGAGTGAGCTTTCCTTCTCCACGATGTTTAGCAACCAGGTAATCGATCATGTCCCCATTGGTAGCATGCACATTGATAAGGCCGCCGTGTTTCTTCACCTCTTCCATTAGTCCTATCATTTGCCGGTCATCGATCATCAGTGCACCTTTATACGCCATGAATGTTTTAAAAGAAACTATTCCTTCTTTCTCGATCATTCCCTGTATCTCTTGTTTCGTGTTATCGTTGAAATCCGTGACCGCCATATGAAAACTATAATCGCCAACACAGTTGTTATTGCTACGCCCCCTCCATTCTTCCAATGCTGATTGTAAAGAGTTGCCTTGTTTTTGTAAAATGAAATCGATCACCATCGTGGTACCACCATATAATGCCGCCCTGGTGCCGGTCTCATAATTATCAGAAGAATATGTCCCCATGAAAGGCATATCCAAATGCACATGCGGGTCAATGCCACCGGGAAAAATAAATTTGCCGGCTGCATCGATTACCTTGTCCGATTTAACAGTTAGATTCTCGCCGATCGTTTTAACTGTCTCACCTTCAATAAAAATATCCGCTACATAATTGTCTGTAGCTGTAATGATCCTTCCGTTCTTAATCAAAATAGACATAGGTTCAATTATGAGTTATGAATTAAGAATTATGAATCTCGTGAACACATTCATAATTCTTAATTATGAATTCTTAATTTTTCTCTTCATCATTATCCAATATACAACACCACTCATGAAAAAGCCAACGAACCAGGCAAAATGATAGAGGTCAGATATCCAGACTGGAAAAGCATTCGCGGATACCACTTCAACCTGTAATAAAAAGCCGGGTATATTGGGAATAATACTGATCAATAAGGCCATGATCGCAATAACATTAAATCCATTGCGGTACCTGTACCTGCCGGCATGGCTGTATAATTCACCTGTTTCCAATTTTTGTTTCCTGATAAAATAATAATCTGCGATCATGATGCCTCCCACTGGTCCGAGTAAGGCGGAATAACCTACCAGCCAGCTGTAGATATATCCTGTTGGATCTTCCACTAATTTCCACGGAAATATCAATATGCCGATGATACCTGTGATATATCCTCCCATCCTGAAATTGATCTTCTTTGGCGACAGGTTGGAAAAATCATTAGCAGGGCTGACAATATTCGCGGCGATATTGGTAGCCAGTGTAGCTATTACTATAGCAATTAGCGCAAAGCTGACAATGATCTTATTGTCGAATCTTCCGACAAGCGCTTCGGGTTCCCATATCGTTTTTTCAAAAACAAACGTGGTGGTCAGTGAAACGATCACCGCAACCAATGCAATAAATGTCATGGAAGTGGGCAGCCCCAATGCCTGGCCTCTTCGCTGTGCTTTCTGACTGATAGCATATCGTGTAAAGTCAGGAATATTTAGCGATAGGGTTGCCCAGAATCCTACTACTCCTGTAAGTGCCGGGATAAAATAATTATAGAATGAAGCGGAATCCCGGAATTTTGACGGCACGCTGAAGACCTGCATAATGCCACCACGATCCTGCATGACCCAAATTGCCCAGCATAATAAAGCTACAGCTGCAACAGGAAGGAAGAACGCTTTAAAGACAAGCAGTTTTTTTATACTATCAACACCGAGATAGATCACATACATATTGAGCAGCCAGAATGCAAAGAAACAGACCACGGGCAGGAGATCAGGGAAGAGTCCGTTGATAGTTAATTCAGGGAGATCGGATATCCAGACCTGTAATAAACGGTATAGTGATTTACTGCCGATCCATGTCTGAATGCCGAACCAACCGCAGGCAACAATGGCTCTCAGCATGGCAGGGATATTCGCACCCTTTGTTCCAAAACTCGCTCTTACAAATACGGGAAAAGGAATTCCATATTTTGCTCCCGCATGGCCGTTCAGGATCATTGGAACAAGAACGATCAAATTACCAAGGAGCATTGTCAGGAGCGCCTGCCACCAGTTCATGCCATTCGAGATCATCCCGCTTGCTAATTGATAAGAAGGAATGCAAAGGCTCATACTGATCCATAGCGCCGCATAGTTCCATGTTCCCCATTTTCTTTTTTCCAGTGGGATAGGGGCGAGGTCGTCGTTGATGAGAGAGGGGGAGACCCCCCCACCCCCCGAAGGGGGGATTTGGGAGTCTGATAGTTTAGTATTTTCTCTAAGCATGGAAAGATTTGTGCGTAAGGGTTCTTAAGCCCCTCCTTAGGAGGGGTTTGGGGAGGTTTCTCTATCTGCGATCTTGATCGCCTCACTAATGATGGCTAATCCTTCATCGATCTGTTCTTTTGTTACAATGAGGGGTGGTGCACAGAAGATGTAGTTCCACCTTACAAAAGTGTACATCCCAAGCTCTTTGATCTTTGCAGCCACTTTATTCATCACGCCCATTTCATCGGGCTTCGCATTAAATGGGGCCATCGGTTCTTTTGTCTTCCGGTTCTTTACCAGTTCGATACAGCCTAATAACCCTGTATTCCTGAAATCCCCGATAGAAGGATGTTTTGCTTTTAGCCTTTCCACTTGCTCTTCCATATAGGCCCCCATCGTCCTGGCATTTTCGATCAATCCATCATCTTCGTAGATACTAAGTGTTTCCAACGCAGCAGCACAACATACCGCATGCGCGGAGTAGGTTAAACCTAATGGCAACACCACATCATCGTATTTGGAAGCTATCTTTTCACTTACCTGAAGGCAACCAAAGGGCAGGTATCCACAGGTCAATCCCTTCGCCATAGCGATCATATCGGGCACGATATCGTGATTCTGGAAACCAAACCATTGACCTGTTCTTCCAAAGCCGCTCATTACTTCGTCCATTAGCATCAGTATACCGTGCTTTTTTGTTATTTCCCTTACCGCTTTTAAATAGCCTTTCGGATATTGCAGGCAACCGGATGTACCGGATTCTCCTTCGAGCAGGATCGCCGCAATATTATTCGGACCTTCATAAGCAATAACACGTTCCAATTGTGCTACCGCCTCTTTCAGCAGGTTCTCTTCACCGTATTCCCAGCGATATAAGTTAGGAAGGTCGAAGTGTACAAAGTTTGGCGCTTGTTGCGCATCCACCGGCAATTTACGCGGATCGCCACCAGCAGATATAACACCCATGGTTGCCCCATGATATGACTGATATCTTGTCAGGATCTTGTGGCGGCCCGTATATAATCTTGCTAATTTAATACCATTTTCTATTGAAGTAGCACCACATAAAGTGAAGAAGGACCTGTTCAGGTCACCGGGACATATCTCAGCAAGCTTTTTTCCCAGGTCGGCACGTGCTTTTGTAACACAGCTCGGTGTAACATATGCCACTTGTTGCATTTGTTTTACTACTGCTTCCGTGATCCGCTGATTGCCGTGGCCAATATTCATATTGATCAAACCGCTGGAGAAATCGATGATACGGTTACCATCATAGTCGTACAGGTAAACGCCTTCCGCACGTTTTATAGCAATAGGGTTCGTGCCTTTTTGTTTGCTCCAGCTGAACAGGGTGTAATCCTGTGCATCCTGGATGATCTCTTCGGATTCCGAAACTGTTTTTGTGTTCATAAGAATAATGAACGCAGATTATTATGGTTATCGGATGAATTATGATTTTAATCTGCGTATATCATAAAAATCATAATTATCGGTGTTCTAACTATCGCATCCAATTTACGCCGGCCTCCCAATTCCGACCTCCCCAACCCCTCCAAAGGAGGAGCTTCAGATTCCGCGATACTGGAGTGCACTTTTGAGTTTGAAGACTTCAGAACCCTCCTTTGGAGGGCAGGGAGGTCTTTTTTAACTCATCCAATTCACCCCCGCCTCCGCATTCCACTTCGTCGTACTCTTCTTCAACTTTGTCCAGAACTCAATCGAACTCTTTCCAGTGATATCACCTACCCCACACTTGCTCTCCTTCCATCCACCGAAAGAGAATGGTTCTCTTGGTACCGGAACACCTACATTCACACCGATCATGCCTGCGCTTGCACGATCAATGATATACCGGGCCATACCACCGTTTTGTGTAAACACAGAGGCGGCATTGCCATACGGGTTTGCATTTTCGATCGCTAATGCTTCATCTACGGTGTTTGTCCGCATAATGGAGATAACAGGTCCGAATATTTCTTCCGTCGCTACACTCATGGTGGGTTTTACATGATCGATCACGGTAGGACCCACGTAGGTGCCATTCTCCTTTCCTTTCACTTTGGTATTGCGACCATCTACTAAAATTTTAGCGCCATCTCTTTCGGCTTCACCAATATATCTTTCAATACGCTCCTGGCTTTCTTTACTTATAACAGCGCCAAGATTTTCACCGGGAATTATTTTTCTTGCTTCCTCACAGATCTTATCCACGATGCTGTCAACATTACCCACACCGATCATAGCTGATGCAGCCATACAACGTTGACCCGCGCAACCACTCATAGACGCGGCTACATTTTGTGCAGTCATTCCAGGTATAGCATCTGGTAATACCATAAGGTGATTCTTAGCGCCACCCAATGCCAATGCTCTTTTATAAGTTTTTGTCGCTCTTTGATAAACGATCTTGGCTACTTTGGTGGAGCCAACAAAAGAAACAGCCTCTATACCCGGGTGATCACAAATGGCCTCGACTATTTCAACGTCACCATGCACAATATTGAATACACCATCAGGTAAACCTGCTTCTTTCAATAGTTCGGCCAACTTGCCACAGCATAGCGGCACCTTCTCCGAAGGTTTGATGATCATGCAGTTTCCAAGTGCAATCGCATTAGGAATTGTCCAGTTAGGTACCATGGCAGGGAAATTGAAAGGAACGATAGATGCGACAACTCCCAGCGGCACATGTTCCGTCCTGCATTCAACACCTTTGCTTACTTCCAATATCTCACCGGTCACTAATTGTGGGAGAGAGGTGGCGAATTCTGTTAGTTCGATACATTTTTCTATTTCAGCAACGGATTCTCCGTATGTTTTTCCATTTTCTTCACTGCAAAGCTCTGCCAGCGTTTTCAGGTGTTTTTCTAATAGTGTTTTATAACGGAAGAAGACCTGCACTCTTTCTTTGATGGGTGTTTTGCTCCAGGCGGAGAAAGCGGCTTTGGCTGCTTTCACGGCATTGTCAAGATCTTTGCTGGTTGACATGGGAACGGTTGACAATAAATTACCATCGAGGGGGGAGATGACTTGTAAAGTGCGGGCGGAAGATGCAGTCACAAATTGCCCGTTGATATAATTTTGAACAGGAGAATATTTCATGACTTATTCGTTTTATCGGGGTCTTGTCACTCCGACGAAGGAGGAGTCTACCAGATGCCTCGTGCCTCGGCATGACAAACCTTTATAGTGAATTCATTTTGTAATCGTGCAACTATAAATATACTTAATTTGCCCATTAATACGGCTAACCTCTTACTATTCAATGACACCTGAAAGGATACAAAGATTGACATCTGTGCTTGATAAAAGACAGGGCGACATCAGTATCGTGCTGGAAAATGTATTTGATCCGCATAATATCTCAGCAGTGATGCGGACAGCGGATGCAGTGGGTGTACAGGATATCTATATTTTGAATACAAAGATCCCCCGGCATAAGAAATGGGGCGCACGTAGTTCTTCCAGCGCCGCAAAATGGCTAACCGTTTACCAGTTCGATAACGCAGAGGAATGCTTTTCATCACTAAGAAAGCGGTATTCAACCATTTTAACTACCCATCTTAGCAGCGATGCTATAAGTTTACACAGCATTGACTTTACAAAAAGCATTGCCCTGGTGTTTGGAAATGAACACAGCGGGGTAAGTGAGGAAATAAGAACTTTAGCTGACGGAAATTTTATTATCCCGCAGGTAGGCATTATCCGGTCGTTGAATATAAGTGTGGCCTGTGCTGTAACATTGTATGAAGCATTCCGGCAAAAGTCAGGAGCGGGGCAATACAACCGGCGGAGTTTGGATGACGTCAGGTATAGTGAATTATTAACCGAATGGGGCTTTAAGGATGAAAATGTTTAATGTTAGATGTTTAATGCTAAATGAAAAGTAAAGCCCCAGCGGGGCGACATGTTGTTGAGCAGCGATATAGAGCAAAAGAGTGCGACGCAACAGGCGATGCAATGGAAATCTGAAGTTGGGTAAAAAATCAGGAATCAGAAATACGAAATGAAAAAGTTGTTTATATTATTGATGGTAGTTGCTTTGTTGGTAGGGACTATCAGCGGACAGACTATAAAGAAGGTTAAGATCACGGAGGTGGAAAAGATCATTAAAGAAAGCAAGACCCCTCTGATCATCAATATGTGGGCTACCTGGTGCGGCCCCTGTGTCGAAGAGATACCTTACTTTATCAGTGAAGTGAGGGATCATAATAGTTCCTTAGCAGCCGGTGCAGACAGTATTCAATTACTCCTGGTAAGTCTTGATTTCAAAGAGGCATTTCCCAAGGACATAGCTTCATTTGTTGAAAAAAGAAATTTCGCGGCCCGGATATTTTGGCTTGATGAAACAAATGCGGATTATTTCTGTCCGAAGGTTGATGCTAAATGGCAGGGAGCTATTCCGGCAACCCTTTTTATCAATAATAAAACTGGCTACCGGAATTTCTTTGAAGAAAAGATCTCCCATGAAGAACTGAAAAAACAGATCACGGCTATACTTAAATGATCTATTATGCTCCTTCCTGTGCTTTTTCCCCGCCTGCATGACCCAGTCCGGCAGACATCTCTTCTTTGGCTTTCGCCAAAATATACAGGAAGTAAATAGCGGCGACAAAGCTTACGATCGCCAGTGTTACTCCCATAAAACTTTTGTGATAAATAGCTTTGGCTATGGCGAAGCCGATCAGTACCATAAAACCAAGGATGATGCAGCGGTTGAGAAGTTGCCGCGCCCTCAATGGCTCCTGTGGGGAAGACATAAGCGATGATTTTTGGGTGAGGTATTGAAGTTACTTAACCGCTTAGATGCCCTGGGCTGTTCATTCCATAAAACTTTGCAAAAAAATCCTTCCCGAATCCAGTCAATACGTAGACAAGCCGGGAAGGATGGATCTTAATGAATTATTAAAGCCTCTTGATAGTGCAGCCTACAGAGCGGGATTCTTTTACAGAAATATCTTTACCGGCTTTCATTTCATCTATCGCCATGATGAGGTGTTTACGTCCTACAGCGCTTTCATCGTTAGGGTTATCGTCGATGGCGCCATGGTAAACCAGCTTGCCATTGCCGTCAAAAAGAAAGCATTCCGGCGTACGGTTAGCTCCGAATGCATCCGCAAGGGCTGAATTATTATCTACCAGGTAATACCATTGGTAATTCTGCGATTTAGCATAGGCTTTCATGTCTTCGTAAGAATCATCATCACCCCTTTTAGCTTCGTTTGAATTCAGGATTGCCACTCCAAGCCCATTACCGGAAGCATATTTGCAGACCTCATAGGTTCGGCTCTGGTTCTTTATCACATACGGACAGGTATTGCAACTGAACATTACCAGCAGCCCTTTACTTGTCCTGGCATCTTTCAGTGAAACTTCTTTTCCACTAATGTCCTTCATCTTTGTTTCAGGCTGGGGAATAGGGGAGCCCAGCGGCAAAGGATCGCTGGCGATGCTAAGCATGGTTGCTATTACTGCAACAGGCAAAGCGGCAAAGAGTATTTTTTTCATCTTTTAGTTTTTATAATAACCAAATTTCGGGAATTAAGTTGTCTTCGCGGCACCGTCTGCGGGTTTATCTTTCCGTTCGTCGGCTATGCTTTTTAGTGAATTGATGCTCACATTTAATTCAAAACCAATTAACAGAACCAGGGAATTGATAAAAATGAGCGCCATCATAATAAGGACCGTTCCAATCGAACCATACAGCTCATTATAATTGCCAAACCGGCTTACCCACCAGGAAAAAAGGAGGGTTAGCATCAGCATAAGCAAAGTAGCCAGGATGGAGCCCGGGGTGATCCGTGGCCATTTCTTGTTTACTGCCGGCGCATTCCGATAGATATGGGAGATGGATGCAAAGAACAATAGTACAATGATCGCCCAGCGGGCGTTCTGGATGATCTCACGCAGTGTTTGATTAACTATGATCAATTTTAATAACTGTCCTTGTGTGATCAGCAAAAGCACCGATAGAAAAACAAGTACATAAAGGACCATCGTGATCTTAATGGCCGAAAACCTTTTTTGCCAGCCGGTTCTTTTACGGAAGCCGATATAGTTCTTATCAAATGAACGCTGGATCCCCATCACTGCATTCGAGGAAAAGAAAATGGAAAGAATAAAACCCAAAGAGAGAAGGCCGTTCCTGGGGTTATTGATAAAGTCCTGCAAGAAATGGATCAGGTTGGCATTATTTTTTTCGCCTGGTACAACATCCCGGATGATGCTGTATAGTCCCAACTCAAATTCTTTTGAAATGGGTAAAAAAGGGATGAGTGTGAAAAGAAAGATGATGGCAGGTGGGATCGCCATAACAAAATTGAAAGCAATGGCGGATGCTCTTTCTGTCATACCCACGGTCTTCACCTGCTTTATAAAGAATATCACCACATCATAAAGCGGTATACCACTAAAACCCGGGAAAGAGGTTCTTTTACTCTTATTGATCATATAAGAACCCGGTGCGGAGGAACTGATCTTATTGGAGATCTTCTTTATCACTTAGGAAGTTGATTTTCCCTGAGTTTCCTTATCGAGTCAGCACGACGATTTTGTTCGGCATGGAAAAGTCGTACAAATTTATTATGATCGTCAAGGTTGCTGGTGAACACGGTGCTGCCATCAAATTTATAACTGGCTACAAAGAAAAGATAATCCGTTACCGGTGCATTCAGTACGGCATCAAGGGATTCTATTGAGGGGGTACATATTGGGCCCGGCGGAAGGCCTGCGTGCAGGTAAGTGTTATAAGGCGATTCCAGTTTTAAATGTGCACCTGTAATTCTTCCTAATTGAAAATTACGGGTGATGAACTTTACGGTCGGGTCAGCCTGTAAGCGCATACCTTGTTTCAGGCGATTGATATAAGTACTTGCCACATTCATCCTATCATCCGTTTTATTAGTTTCTTCTTCTACAATGGAGGCGAGTGTTGACACTTCCAGTGGCGTAAGCTGAAGGGCCGCAGCTTTTGCTTTTCTTTCTTCTGTCCAGAATTTTTGCCAGGCAGTGTAGAACTGCTGGAATATCCTGCCGGGAGTTGTGTTCCATTTTACTTCATAGGTATAAGGCATTACAACAGCCATAACGGTGCTGGTGTCCACTTCATATTTTTCCAATGAGTCATTGCTGCCGAGGAAGGCCATCATTTGTAAAGAATCGGGTTGGGTATCAAATTTTTTATGAAACTTACCCGCCAGCAATTCTTTTGTTCGTTCTTTTACGATGGTCATTTTTACAAGTTCCTGGTCACCGCTTCTGAGTTTTCTTACGAGTTTCAGAAGACTCATTCCATCTTTTAATTTATATCTCCCGGGTTTAGGCTCTTTGAACCGAAGGATCTTGCAGGTAAGATCAAAACCGTCGCCTTTGATAAATTTTCCGGCAACCAGTTTTTCTTTTACAGTGGTGAGGTTGTCGTTATCAGTAATGTAAAAGAAGGTTCCTTCTTTATTGGAAACAGACGGCTTATAAAGTGTGTAGCCAATAAATCCGCCAATTACAACCAACACTATAAATAGTAACCCAAATATTTTTTTCATAGCAAATCAAAATAACAAAAAACCCCGGCATTATGGCCGGGGCGTGAAATATGGTTATAAATATCTATTTGTTGGGTGTGGTCGTTGGTTGGCCGTTCGCGGGAAGCGTAAGTGTTCCCGGAGGTTGTTGTTGATTAGTGCTGGCAGGTACTGTTGCTTCAGTACCTTTATTAGTTTTCTCTGCCGACGCTGATCTTGAAATGAAGACCACTGAAAGCAAACTCAGGAGAGCTACAAGACCGCTGAATATCCAGGTACCTTTTTCCAAAACATCGGTGGTTTGTTTTACTCCCATGAACTGGTTGCTAAAACCTGCGATATTGCCTGCCAGTCCGCCACCTTTGGGGTTTTGCACTAAAACAATAAGCCCCAGTATCACCGAAGCTGCTACCACTAATATGATAAATATAGTTGTCATGACTGTTTCTTTAGATCCTCAATTTTCGCTGCAAAATAAGCGCTTTTAGAGGGTTCAAGCAAACTTAATTTGCTATAGATCTCTGATGCTTTAGCAGCATTACCCTGCTTTTCCCATACTTCTGCCATTGCTTCAGTGAGGATCTCTCTTTCTTGTAAAGAATGCTCTGCCATTTCTTCCACTTTTCTCTCCGCAACGGGTTCAGCATTTTTACCTATTTCGGATACAGGCAGTTTTTTCATGGTTTTCAGCCATTCTGTAAAACTCTTCAACTGCAGCCCGAACTTATCCCTTGGCTTTTCTTCTTCTTTGAATTTAATTCCCTGGGATGCGAAATAATCTATGGTATGGTATGGTTCAAATAACAATTCCTCTTTTGGTGTAACGACCGTTTCCGTTTTTTGGGCGGGTATTTCAGTTGCTGTTTCTTCTGCATTGATGACGGGCACATTCTCACGATCCATATTTACCTGCGTAGTTACTGCTTCTTCTTTGATCTCAACAGCTGCTGGTTCAGGTATAACGGATTCTGGAATGGCTATTGTCTCTGTGGCTATTAGGTCTTCTTTATTTGCAGGGATGATCTCTGCTTTTCCGGTATCATTCAATAAATGTTCTACCCATAATGGGTTATGAAAGAACAAGAAAGTTTTTTGTAATTGCTCCTTATATCTCTCAGGATTAGCAGTCTGCATTTTCTTGGTAAGCAATAATTGGGCAGCCCCGAAATAAGGGTGACGTTCTGCAAATTGTTCCAGTTCCGGAAGGCTGCATTGCTCCAGGGAGTCTTTCTGCAATAATGATCTTACTAATTGTTCAATCCGGGGATTCATGTTTACAAGATAATGGTAACTTACCAGTTGGAAAATAATCGGTTAAAAATTTCATCCGTTAATGTCCGTATGATCTCATCGCCCAACGCATTCTCCGCCTGCTGAAAGGAAAGATTTGCTTTGAACTCAAAACTACGGCTAACATCATAGTCAGTTACTTTATCAGCTTTCCGGTCATTCAATGTGATATGGACACTTACCGTGAGACGGTTATTAGCCACCTGCTGGTTAACAATGGCTGAAGTGCTGAATGTATAATCTGTTATCACACCACTTATTTCCCAATCTACGTTATCATTATTTGTCTGGTTAAGTCTTGTCTGGCTAACGATCTTCTGCCGAAGCTTATCTGTCAGCCTGGGACTTACCTGCGGATTGACATACCTCGCCTTGTTCTCAATGAAATTCACTTTTACCGTCTTGATGCTATCGGGAACAGTAGCCTCGTTGAATTTGTAAACATTACAACCACTGTTTCCGAGGAAAGCTGCAAGCCACAGGCCACAAGGCAACAGGATGAAAAATATTTTTTTAATGAACTTCATTATTCTTCAATATCGTATTCTTTTAATTTTCTATATAAGGTCCTTTCGCTTATACCCAGGTCCAACGCCGCATCCTTTCTTTTGCTTTTGTGCTTTTTCAGCGCTTTTACGATCAGCTCTTTTTCTTTATCCATGATGTTAAGGCTTTCCTCCACTTCCACATGATCGTGGATATCATTGTTATTCATCAGGACAGGTTGTGCTGAGTGCATAGCAGGCGTTGCATTACCGATCGTGATAGGACTTACCTGCATGGCCGGCAGGGCATCATTTCCTTTCAGGCGAAAAGTGTCTGATTCTTTCAGTTCATTGATCAACGCCTGGTTCTGGGCTACCATATTTGGGTTCTGTAATATTTCCAGGAACATTTTCTTCAACTCCGTTACATCTTTTTTCATGTCGAAAAAAAGTTTGTAAAGGATCTCCCTTTCATTCGCAAACTCTGGGCCAGCGCCTGCTGATGATGATGCGAGCACCGGCATTCGGTTACTGGAATAAGGCTGAAGGTATTTTTTCAACTCTCCTGCCATTATGTTTTTATCCTGTGAAAGAACTGATATCTGCTCCGCAATATTCTTTAATTCCCTCACATTGCCGGGCCAGGGATAATTAATTAACAGTTGTTTGGCCTCTTCATCCAACTGCACGGAAGATGTCCTGTATTTAGTAGCAAAATCCGCGGCAAATTTCCGGAACAGCAAATGAATATCTTCGGGCCGGTCATGCAAGGCAGGTACCCGTATCGGGACAGTACTCAAACGATAATACAGGTCTTCCCGGAATTTTCCAGCCTGCACCAACTGTAAAAGATCTTTGTTGGTTGCGGCGATCACTCTTACATCTGTCTTCTGCACTTTAGACGAACCCACACGGATATATTCACCGCTTTCAAGAACCCGGAGCAACCGGGCCTGTGTACCGAGTGGTAATTCACCGATCTCATCCAGGAAAATAGTTCCTCCATTCACTGTTTCAAAATATCCTTTGCGGGCATCAGCAGCGCCGGTGAAACTTCCCTTCTCATGACCGAATAATTCTGAATCGATCGTTCCTTCCGGAATAGCGCCGCAGTTGACTGCAATGAACGGGTTATGTTTCCTGGCGGAAAGTGAATGGATGATCTGCGAGAAAACTTCTTTACCCACACCACTTTCACCATTGATAAGCACCGTAAGATCAGTGCCGGCCACCTGTACCGCGACCTGCAGTGCATAATTCAGCGCAGGTGAACTGCCAATGATGCCAAAACGATTTTTTATACTTTGAATATCCATGTTTAAAATGTCAAACGTGAGACGTCAAACGTGAAAGGGAGTAGTACTTCGTTTAACGTTCCCTAAATTATTTTTCCAAGCAATGTTGCCTGCGTACAATCAGTAATCTTAACATTCACATAGCCGCCTTTGTTGAGTTCAAATGATTCTTTTGGAAACACGACAACTTTATTCTGGCTGCTCCTTCCTTTCCATTCCCGGCTATTCTTTTTGCTGTCACCATCGATCAGCACTTTGAAGATCTTACCAATATCTCTCTTATTGCTTTCGTGGGAGAGTCGGCCCTGCATATCAACGATCTCCTGTAATCTTCTCTTCTTTACTTCTTCCGGTATATCATCCTTGTATCTTCTTTGCGCCAGTGTTCCGGGTCTTTCACTGTAGAAGAACATATAGCTGAAATCATATTGAGAATGCTCCATGATGCTCAGTGTATCCTGGTGGTCCTGCTCTTCTTCCGTACAAAAACCAGCGATCATATCGGAACTGATACCACATCCTGGTATGATCTCTCTTATCCTGTTAACCCTCGCCATATACCATTCCCTTGTATAAGTGCGGTTCATCAGTTGTAAGATCCTTGTTGACCCGCTTTGTACGGGCAAATGAATATTATTGCAGATGTTCTCATACTTCGCTATGGTATGTAACACATCATCCGTGATATCTTTTGGATGAGAAGTAGAGAACCGGACCCTTAGTTCGGGAGAGATCTGTGCTACTTGTTCCAGGAGCATTGCGAAAGTGATAACCCCCCTGCCCCCCGAAAGGGGGTTCTTAGCTTCTGCAAACGCTGAGGTCGTTTCTGACCTTACAGGGTCCGAAGCCCCTCCATCGGAAGGGTTTGGGGAGGTTGGGTAATAATAACTATCTACATTCTGCCCCAACAGCGTTACCTCCTTGTATCCTTTATCAAAAAGATCCCTGCACTCTGCTACGATACTTATTGCATCACGACTTCTTTCCCTTCCCCTGGTAAAAGGAACTACACAAAATGAACACATGTTATTACAGCCCCGCATGATACTGACGTAAGCACTCACTCCATTACTGTCCAAACGTACCGGGGAGATATCCGCGTAGGTCTCATCACGGCTCAGTAGAACATTGACGGCTTTCTGTCCGCCTTCCGCTTCTTCCACTAATGCTGGTAAGGAGCGATAAGCATCAGGGCCCACTACGATGTCAACTAATTTCTCTTCTTCCAGGAATTTTGATTTCAAACGTTCCGCCATACAACCCAATACACCAACCAGCATTCCTTTCTTCTGCTGCTTCAGCTTCTTGAATTCAGTAAGGCGCTTGCGAACGGTCTGTTCTGCTTTCTCGCGGATAGAGCAGGTATTAATAAAGATCAAATCGGCTTCGTCCAGGTTCCGGGTAGCGCCAAAACCCCCGGTATTGAGTATGGAAGCCACGATCTCGCTGTCAGCAAAATTCATCTGGCATCCGTAGCTCTCGATATAGAATCGCTTCTTGTATTGATTGGGATCCTCAGTAAAAGGGGCAAAAGCCTCGCCTTGTCTCGCTTCATCCTGCGTGTCCCGATCATTTCGGGATAACTTATCTGTCACATAATCAAGCATAAAAGTCCATTGGGACAGCAAATATACTGCTTAATCGCTAATCGCTGACAGGATGTCAGCTAACATTAAGCAAAAACAAAAGGTTGAATAGGCTACCCACCCAGTTACCTATCAATCAATTAGCAAGTTGGAGACTATCTTTGCCTCCGTATGCCTGTTTTGAAAAAACTAAACCTACTTATTGTCTTTTGCAGCTTATGGCTCACCGCTTTTTCGCAGCAAAAGGAACCGGGGCTGATCACCGGAACCACACTTGATGAAAATAAAAAAGCTATTGAAGGTGCAAGCGTTTTACTGATTTCCAAAGAGGATAGCCTCAGGGTACTGTCTGCTTTAACGGACAAGGGCGGTTCATTCACTATCTCCAATATCTCATTTGGTTATTATCGGATGCGTATTTCCTATGTGGGTATGCAAACGCTTTCGCTTGACAGTATTTATTTCCGAACGGAGCGTTTTGATTTTAATCTGAATGACCTTCTATTAAAACCAAAATCGAGTACTCAACTAGAGGAAGTGATCGTGTATGTCGAGAAGCCATTGATCCAATCCAAAGACGGCAATATCACTTTTAATGCTGGTGAATCTGCTATTGCTGCAGGAAGCAATGCCAGCGACCTGTTAAATAATGTTCCATTGGTGGCAAAGAACTCTGATGGAAAGATAACGGTAAGAGGAAAAGAACCAAAGATCCTGATCGATGATAAACCGGTAGAATTAAATCTCCAGCAATTGCAGGACCTGCTGGAATCACTTCCGGGCAGCTCTATCGAAAAAATAGAAGTGATGACCAACCCACCACCGCAATATGCAAATGAACAGGGTGGTGTGATCAATATCGTTACTAAAAAAGGGAAAGTGGGTAGGAGCGGGCGGATCAATGTTTCAGGAGGAACAAGAGGAGAAGGAAGCATCAATGGCAACTTCAATTATCGTAAGCAGGGATTTTCCATAAGCATCAACGCAGGCATTGGATACAACCGTCTTGTGGGTGAAGGCTATTCTGTTCGTAAAAACATGTACAAGGACTCAAGCAATTTTTTCAATACCACCAACCATTTTACCAATCAGAACTGGCGACCCAATGTACGGGTGAACATGGATTATGATATCAATAAGAATAACCTGCTGAATTTTGTCTTTAATTATAATCAAAATAATTATGACAACTTCAACAGTACGGAGTATTCCAATATCAACCGTTTCGGCGATGCGTGGAGATTAAGCAGGAGAGATGTTCATAGTGTGGGTGACAATTACAGTCCTAATCTTAATTTTAGCTATACCTGGAAAGGAAAACCAGGAGAGACATTAAAGATCATCACGGGTCATAATTTCTCTCTTAATAAGAGTGACAGGGATTTTTTCCAGCAGTATTTTAACCCGGATCATACACCAAATGGGCAAGACTCGACCCAGCAGCAGTTGAGCAATACAAAGGTGAGTGGGCATAATATCCGGGTAAACTATGACAAGATGCTCGATAATAAGAAAACCTTTCTTTCCCTGGGAACAGCTTATCATCGCTCTAACAATCATGTAGCAGTGGATGCCAGCTATAAAAAGAAACCGGAAGGAACTATGACCCCCCTTGAGCTGCTCAGCAATAATTTTTGGTTCCATCAAACCGTTACCAACCTTCGTGCATCCGTAAAACAAGTATTGGGTGAGAATTTCAGTTTTACCGCCGGAACATCAGCAGAGAGGACCGATATATGGTTTGAGTTGCTGAAAGAAAGCCGTGATGTAAAGAATAACTACTGGACATGGTTGCCCTTTGCCAATATCAATAAGACCTGGAAAGACAAGCTGAACCTTACTATGGCGTACCGCCGTAGCATCCGTCGCCCCGGAATAGGAGAATTAAATCCTACTGTTGATTTTTCCGATCCTTATAATATCAGGTTTGGTAACGAGCGGCTGGAAGCATCGACCTCTCACAATTTTGACCTTGTATTGGGCAGGACAAAGCAGAAATATTATCTCAACCTGGGTATGGGTTATAATATCGTGGAAGATATCTTCAGCCAGGTGAGAACGCTGTTACCGGATGGCAAGACCCAGATCACCTGGGAAAATATCAGTGGTAGAAAAGAGTATGAACTGAGTTCATGGAATGGTGTAACGCTTTCCAAAAAACTGAAAATAAATCTTAGCGCCAGTTATACTTATAGTCAATACAGTGCTTTCGACAAGACGGTGCGTAAGTTCAGGGATGGAGGTTCTTTCACGTCGAATATGAATTACAGCTTTACACCTACGGATATCTGGAATTTAACTGGTAGTTTCAATCTTAACCGTTTCGCCAATCCCCAGGGTTATGCCCGCTGGACCACCAGCATGAATCTCGGTGTGCAGAGAAAATTCTTTGATAAGAAATTAGTGATCACCATGAATGCGATCGACCCGTTCGTACAGCAGCGCAACAGGGCATTTACATATGGAACCAATTTCAATCTGGAAAGCTACAGTAGCACCCAAACAAGGAATTACCGGTTGAGTGTGGCGTATAATTTTACAAAGACCTTAAAGAAACCGACTTTGAAAGCAGGAAAATAATATTTAACCACAGATTACACGGATTAAATTCACAGATTACTCTGTGTTTTCATATTATTAATCGCCTGATGCCTTTCTTAAGATCAGCTGTATTGAAATTGATCAATAAACCAACTTTGCAACGGGTTAGTTTTAAATACGTCAATACCTGTGCTGTGATTTGAACCCGCACCTTAGAGCTTAGGTACTTCTGTTTTAAGAGATCTTAGTGAGCGATATCCTTTTTGCCAGCCAACTGTCTTTTACCGGCACCATCCAGTTATTCTCCAACTCTTCTTTCGTCTCCACGAGGTTATTGAAGTATAATGTATCGGCATCGATAAAATTATTGTCGATCGCATATTGCAACTGAGAAAGTGGAAGTAGCTCCGTCCGGTAGCTATCCGGCTTATCTTTTACAATGAATGCGAGCGTCGTCCTGTCAAACATATGGACGCTAAACTGCTGCTCAATATCTTTTATCAGCCGCACCGAGCTATCGGTACTGCATCCGCTTACCCCAGTTGCTCTCTCATCAGCCATCAGGACGATGAACTGTCCGAAGAAAAGATAGCCTGCGCCTTTTACCGGCGTACCATGACTCTTCCAGTCTTCCGTAAACGTTTTCAGCATCTCTTCTATCTCCAGTGCTTCGGAGAGGTTGAATAAACGGCTCGCCTGGTAGATCCATACTCTTGATCCAGGATGAAAATTACCCTCCAGCAGGTATTTATATTCAAGATTCATGGCGCTAAATTACAACCAATTTATATCCCATTATATTATCAACAAATTGAACGTATGCAGCTAACACAATGGAATTATACACAAGAGGAGTGGCGGAACTTCCTGCATTGGAAGACAAGGAAGAAAGGAGTGATTTTCTTCTTACTGTGTCACTTGCGGCCAGTAAGGACAGCGCATGTTCCCGAGATACGGATAGCGGATGACAGGGTCTGGATCAACAATTCACATGAACCTTTTCAAAACAGTCAGCGGCAATTCAGGGATATCAATATCAGGGAAACGGGAAAATTTAATATCCTTGAAATTAGCTATGAGCAGTCCAATAAGTTAGGAGATATCCGGGTCCCTATTCCAAGAGGTAAGTTGAGAGAAGCTTTAGAGGTGCAGGAAAGGCTGATCATGAATAGTATCTCAATCGGCTAGATCCGCCGCGATCAGTTCCGCAATGTCCATTACTTTAACGCTATCTTCTTTTTCTGCGAGCTTAACCCCATCGGTGATCATAGTGTTGCAATAAGGACAGGCAGCCGCAACAACAGTTGCGCCGGTAGCGATAGCTTCATTGCTTCTTTCAGCATTGATACGGATGGTCCCTTTTTCTTCTTCCTTGAACATTTGTGCCCCACCTGCACCACAGCAAAGACCATTACTCCGGCATCTTTTCATTTCTATCAGTTCCGCATCGAGCGCTTCTAATACTTTCCTCGGCGCTTCATAGATATTATTTGCACGACCCAGGTAGCAGCTATCATGGTAAGTGATCTTTTTTCCTTTGAAGGATCCGCTTTCTTTCATTTTTATTTTTCCTTCATCGATCAGTTGCTGTAAGAAAACAGTATGATGAATGACCTCATAGTTGCCGCCAAGTGCAGGGTATTCATTTTTCAATGTATTGAAACAGTGCGGGCAGGCCGTTACGATCTTTTTTATACCATAATTATTCAGTACCTGGATATTCTGGTAGGCCATCATCTGGAACATGAATTCATTTCCCGCGCGGCGAACAGGGTCGCCGCTGCACATCTCTTCTTTTCCCAGTATAGCGTAGTTGATACCCACCTTGTCGAGGATCTTTACAAAAGCTTTAGTGATCTTTTGCGCCCGCTGATCAAAACTGCCGGCACAGCCCACCCAGAATAGCACTTCGGGGCTCTGCCCATTGGCAAATAATTCTGCTACAGTCTTTACACTCATGAAAAGAAATTATTTCAGTGGGCAAAATACGGAATATATACGCCCTCCATATCTATCCCCAACCCCAGGCCGATAAGGCGACAGCTACAGCTATTATAAGCAGAGCGATCAACCCAAGGGTTATCCAACCCAGTAGCTTCGCAGTACTTGCTTTTGTATCAGAAGGGTTCTCTTTTTTTGCTACTGAGCCTAATACAATAGCAAGGATAGATGCAACCAATGAACCAATTATCACATAAGGAATGAAAAGCCCCGCAATAAGAAGGACCAGTCCGATGATGCCAAAAACCAAAGCGGTTTGTCCTTTACTGGTCTCTTCCGCTTTTTTGCCGTGCTTTTTCGTTACTGGATCATTTTTAGTCAGTATCCTTTTGACAAACAACTCAGCCATCCTTCCACCATTGCCTTTTTTAACCTGGTGCTTAAGGATCGAAAAACCCAGTTTTTCTTTAAGCGTCAACTTCCGGCCGGTCAATTGTTGTAGCTCCTTCACTTTCATCGAAGCAAGTTTGGTTAATACCGCCTGAACATGCATCTTCACTGGTGATGAGGGAGTAGTTGCAGTATGCGCGGGGAATGTAAAAAACAGGAGACACGTAAAAGCGATCACATAACGTAAAATTGTTCTCATAGTGTAAGTTTTATTAAAACTATACTTTCCTGAATATATTCCCAAATAATTAGTTCAATAGTTATTTTTGTTGATCCTGTCGCATGAAAAATTTTTTTCAAAAGCTCACGAATTGGGAATTGTGGAATTTCTATGTCCTGTACTTTCCCATAGGACCTGTTTGGCTCTGGTATTGCCTGCGTAGCTGGTCGTTATGGTATTTCAGTTCTTCCAATCCCACTATCAGTTTTGGCGGTTTTGAAGGAGAAGGAAAAAAAGAAATGTACGACCAACTGCCACCTGACCTTGTACCCAAGACGATCTATATCATGCATGACTGGTCTTTTGATGAAGTAAGAAAAAAGATCAAAGAGGCCGGCTTCAGTTTTCCTTTCATTGTCAAGCCTGATGTGGGTATGAAAGGCATTCTTTTCCGAAAGATCGATAACGAGGATCAATTACATAGGTACCACGACCGGATACCCGTGGAGTATATTGTGCAGGACCTGGTACTGCTGCCTGTTGAAGTGAGTGTGTTCTATTACCGTTATCCCTGGGAACAAAAAGGAGTGGTCAGCGGATTAATCGATAAAGAATTATTACAGGTGACTGGTGATGGGCGCTCCACATTAAAGGAGCTCGTACAGGAACATCCGAGGGCCCGGTTCAGGATGGAAGAAATGGAGCATCGTCACGGGCATCGTTTTGAAAGGGTCATTCCTGCCGGCGAATTATTTTACTTATCCTATGCCGGTAATCACAATCGCGGCGCTCATTTTACCAACCTGCACAAAGAGATAGATGAAAACATCCATAAAGTGTTTGACGACCTGAGTCACTACACAGATAAATTCTTTTATGGGCGCTATGATATCAAAACCACTTCGATCGAGGACCTGAAACAGGGGAAAAATTTTCTCATTCTTGAATTCAATGGCTGTGGCGCCGAACCGAATCATATCTATGATTGCGGTATGAGCATCTGGAAAGCGTATGGGGTCATTCTTCACCACTGGAAGGTCTTATACAGGATCAGCCGCTATAACCATAAGAACGGAACACCATACTGGTCATTCCGAAAAGGCTGGAATTTTCTCCGTGATGCAAAAAAGCATTTCAAGCTCCTGGAAAAATATGATTAAGCTCTTTTTGATAGAGTAAGTATTGAAAGGCTTTCTTATTTTCGTTTCATGCGGCCCTTACTTAAAATTTTTCTGACCGGCATGCTTGTCAGTTTTGTAGGTTCCCTTCCGCTGGGTACCTTGAATATCGCTGCCATGCAGATATCGGTATCCGATGGTGTAAGAGCCGCTATGCTTTTCTCCGCTGGTTCGTTGCTGATCGAGATTATTTATGTGCGCATTTCATTAGTGGCAATGGATTGGGTAAGGAGACAGGAAAAAATATTGAAGGCGCTCGAATGGCTCACTGTTCTTATTGTTACGGCGCTTGCTGTTTCAAGTTTTTATGCAGCGCTGCACCCGGGTGTAAAAGAGAACGTTGTACTGAGCAGTTCACTGCCTCCTTTTGTACTGGGAGTGGTCATGTGTGCCGTCAATCCTGTGCAGATACCTTTTTGGTTTGGATGGAGCACTGTCCTGTTCACGAAAAAAGTATTGTTACCCCGCAACGATCATTACAACCTGTATATACTGGGTATTGGCATAGGTACTTTTATCGGTAACTGTATCTTTATTTATGGTGGTTTACTGATCGCTAATACCATCCAGAATAACCAGCATATATTGAATTGGGTGATCGGGGGCATTTTTGCGGTCACGGCACTTATACAATTGTGGCGTATACTGAAGAAGAAAGATGCTGTTCACCAGATCGAACATCCTGAGGAAATGGCAGATAAGATCGAAGAACAAATGGGAAAAATTGAAAAGTTCGAGGAAGGGATCGAAAAATTCACGCATAAGGATAAGGAGGATGAGGGGAAAGGGAATAGGATTAGGTAATAGGTATTAGCAAACATTTTTAATAAATCATAAGTATGGCAATCAAAGATGCGTTGATCCCCGAATGGGAAGCTGAAATGAAGTCAACAAGAAGACTCCTTGAAGCAATTCCTTTTGACAAAGCTGACTGGAAGCCACATGAGAAATCGATGAGTCTTAAAAGATTGGCAACACATGTGGCCGAGATACCCCAATGGCTAACGGTTACGCTTCAAACCAGCGAACTGGATTTTGCAAAAGGATATTTCCAGAACAAGCCAGAAACAAAAGAAGAATTGATGTCCCTTTTCGAAAGTTCTGCAACCTCTTCGATCGAAGAATTAAAAAAAGCGACAGATGAGGATCTTTTAAACGACTGGACCCTGAGAATGGGGGACCGCATTTTCTTTACAAGACAAAAAGCAAAAGTGATACGTGGTTTTGCATTCAGCCATCTTTTTCATCACCGTGGACAATTGACAGTTTATTTGCGATTGCTGGATGTGCCGGTGCCGGGGATGTATGGGCCGACCGCAGACGAGTCAATGTAAGTGTCGGGAGCAGCAAACTTAAATTCATAATTCATAATTCAGAATTATGAATTTCCTCCGCCCACTTATCTCTTTCATCCGGGCTGAACTTCCAGGGAGCAAAATTATTCTCCACGTTGCTGAACATGGATGTCCACTCCTGCGGTGAGTTACTTTCTTCCATTACGAGGTAGCGGCGAAGTTGCAGGATAATATCCAGCGGGCTGATACTTACTGGACATTCCTGAACGCAGGCATTGCAGGCGGTACAGGCACGGAGTTCTTCTACAGAAATATAGTCATGCAATAACGTCTTCCCATCCTCTTTGAACTCCTTATTTATATTGATATTCTTTCCCACTACTTCCAACCGGTCACGGGTGTCCATCATTATTTTTCGGGGAGAAAGGAGTTTACCCGTAATATTTGCAGGACAAGCTGCCGTACATCTTCCACATTCGGTGCAACTGTAAGCATCCATCAGGTTCTTCCAGCTGAGGTCCATTACATCTTTAGCGCCGAAGCGTTGTGGCGCCGGTTGTTCTCCGCCAGCTGGCGGAGCAAGTTCAGGTTGCATGGCATACAACACTTCCTTCTGAATGGTCTCCATGTTATCCATTTCTCCCATAGGTCTTAATCTCGCATAATAAGTGTTGGGGAAAGCCAGTACAATATGCAGGTGCTTCGAGTAGGGGAGATAATTCAGGAAAGCAAATATCCCAACGATATGCAACCACCAGCAACCTCTCTCTATCATTTGCAGACCATCATGTCCTATTCCATTTAAGACAGGATGCAGGTATTGCGATAAGATAAAGTTCCCGGTTGGATGTGCGGCATAATGCCCGAGACCTCTTGTTTGTAACAAAGTATCGCTTGCATTCAGGAAAAGAAAAAGGGACATCAACACTATTTCCGTGATAAGGATATAATTCGCATCGCTTCTGGGCCAGCCATCCAGGTCCCTGCTGATAAAGCGTTTTAATCTGATGATGTTCCTTCGTACAAAAAAAATAGCGCAGGATAAAAGCACCAGCAATGCGAGTATCTCAAATGAATTGATCAGGAAGCTATATAAGCCGCCAAGCGGTCGTGCAAACAGGCGATGTGTTCCGAATATCCCGTCAAGCACGATCTCCAGTACTTCAATATTAATAATGATGAAGCCGGCATAGACAAAGAAGTGCATGACTGCTACCAGTGGGTTGCGAAACATCTTCTTTTGACCCAATGCGATCAGCAACACATTTTTCCAGCGTTGTCCCGGGTTATCAGTCAGGTCCTCATCGCGTCCCAGCCTTATATTACGGCTGATCTCTTTTACTTTTCTTGTAAAGAACCAAATCGAGATGCCGCTGATAAGAATAAATAAGATTTGCTGCGCAATTTGCATGGAATGCATTTTACAAGCGCTAATTTACAGCTTGTTGCCTGAAGTCTTTAAAAAGATATTGTATGATAAGATCATTTGCTCTGCTATTTTTCTTTACTGCCAGTTCCATTAATGCTTTCCCAAAGGATGCTCCGAAGGATAGCTTGCGGATCTTATTTATTGGTAATAGCCTCACTTATACCAATGATCTGCCTGCATTGGTAAAAGAAATAGGTGAGGTGGATGGGAAAAATATAAGCTGTAAAACCATTGCCTTCCCTGATTTTTCACTGGAAGATCACTGGAAGGATGGAAAAGCAGTAGACGAAATGGAGAAAAGGAAATACGATTTTGTCATCTTGCAGCAGGGACCGTCAGCCTTGCCTGAATCCCAGGCATTATTACTTACTTACGCCAACAAATTTGCAGCTGTTTGTAAAAAACAAGATTCAAAGATGGTACTCTTCATGGTTTGGCCGGCTAAAGCCAGATCAGCTGACTTTGATGGAGTAACCGCTTCTTATTTTAATGCCGCCCAGGCAACGAACGCTCTTTTTTGTCCCGCAGGTATGGCCTGGTTGAATGTTTGGGAGATGAACAAAGATATCCCGTTGTATGGTCCTGATGGGTTTCATCCGGGCCTTGATGGTAGTCTTGTATCAGCTATGACGATCTACGCCACGCTAATGAAAAAAGATAACCTTGATTTTCTTGATCTTAAAAAATGTTCCTGGAAAACGACGATCAGTAAAGAACTTCACTCTCTTTTGAAGATGGTTGCTGTCAATACGGTTCCACAATAACTAACAGAAATAGTGTACATGTTTTGAACCACGGGGCCACTAAGACAGAGAGGCACGGGTAAGAATCAGAAGACAAGAGCATGTGCTTTCAGCTTTCCCCTCGAGAGTTCAAGCGCCGGTGCCGGGAATTTAAAAGCATTTAAAACCGTGAAGAGGAGTCGCAAAGCTTTTTTATCTGTCTTTATTTTACTCCAATCGATATCGGGAGCTAAATACCATTGCCGGTAGCGTTTAATATCGGGCCGGTTGAAAGTAATATTGCCGTTATCATCTTTACCAATATTCTCTGTTCCGCCAAACATCCCTTCTGCTCCATAGCCGATAGATACAGATAACCATGGCGGTAATTTTGATCCGGGTAAAATAGTTTTAAGAGTGACACTTGCCCAATAAGTCTGTCCATTATAATCTTTCAGAAATCGTTCGGGTGAACTTTTGCCAAATAATTCATCGCTGCGATGGTTAAGTGTAGCATCACTGTAACTTTTTCTGTGAAAGGACCATTTGAATTTGATCTTCTGTTCATTCCAGGTTAACTCCTGTGCAATGAAAGTACCACTTCCCAAAACATTCGCTCCGAAATCCGCCCAGCTCCAGCCCCATTTGGCGCTTTTTCCATCGAGATATTCTATTGTCGTTTGAAAACTAAGAGAGGTCAGTCCGCTTAACCAGATCCTTTTTTTTCTTTCCATGCCTGTCCATTTCCACAGCGCATTATTGCCCTGGCTTTCTATCCAGGTGCCATAAAAATGCCCAATCTTATCCACCTGCAGCCATTCTTTGCTATCGTCGAATGAATGGAGCTTTGCCTTTGTATGATCATCGTACCAGGCAGCAGCTAGAGCGGTCATGGTTCCTCCATACCCAAGGACCTGCACACCTCCAATGATCCATGTTCGGCTTTTCTTTTGCTGAGGAGTTAGAGCCCGGGGATCGTTGATGCGGATAGTAGAAAGAGTATCCTGTGCTTCAGAATGTAAGCAGGGTAAAAGAAGTAAGATGAATATGGTGTATTTTTTAACCACAGAGGTCACAGCGTTTTATCAGAGTTGCACGAAGTACTTCATTAAGCAAATTTACGTTTCGTCCCGCTTTTCAGTTTCAAAAAAATAAGATATGCAGTTACCCTTTTTCAATTTCACGCAAAGCCGCTAAGTATAAAAAGACGCAAAGGAAAGAAACTCCATAATGGTAAACATCCCGTCTTTACCTCTTTGCGTCTGCGTGAAATATTTGAAGCCTGACCTACTTAAAATTCTATAACTTTCAGTCAAACATTTATACATATGGATGCTTCGATACAAGCAAAGGTAAACGCATGGCTTTCGGGAAATTTTGATACGGCAACGAAAGAGGAGATCAACAGGATGCAAAAAGATAATGAAGCTGAGTTGGCCGATGCTTTCTATAAGAACTTAGAATTTGGCACCGGTGGATTAAGAGGTATCATGGGAGTGGGCACCAACCGTATGAATAAATATACTGTGGGGATGGCAACGCAGGGATATGCAAACTACCTGAAGCAATGTTTCCCGAAGGGCGTGAGTGTGGCGATCGCACATGACAGCCGTAACAACAGCCGCTTCTTCGCGGAAACGGTGGCGAATGTATTTGCTGCTAACGGTGTGAAGGTGTATTTGTTTGAGGACATGCGACCTACACCTGAACTTTCTTTTGCTATCCGTGAATTGAAATGTCAGGGTGGTGTGGTTTGTACCGCTTCACATAATCCTAAAGAATACAATGGATATAAAGCTTATTGGAACGATGGGTCACAACTGGTGCCACCGCATGATAAGAATGTTATTAAGGAAGTGGACAAGATAGCATCCGTTGATGATGTGAAATGGAGTGGCGGTGAAGAGAACATTACCATTATTGGTAAAGAGCTAGATGAAAAGTATATCCGGATGGTGAAAGAATTAAGCATCTACCCGGAAGTGATAGCCAAGCACAGCGATATGAAGATCGTTTACACTTCGATCCATGGCACAGGTGTAAAAATGGTGCCTCCTGTGCTCGAAAGGTTCGGATTTAAGAATATACATATCGTTAAAGAGCAGATGGTGCCGGACGGTAATTTCCCTACCGTAGCTTATCCTAATCCCGAAGAGAGTGAAGCTATGAGTTATGGTTTGAAGCTCGCGGAAGAACTGGATGCGGATATTCTTTGCGGCACTGACCCCGATGCTGATCGTATCGCTATCGGCGTGAAGGACAGCACCGGCAAATGGGTGCTGATGAATGGCAACCAAACTGCTGTACTGGCTTTTAATTATTTGATCGAAGCAAGAAAGACAAAAGGCATTGCTCAACCCAACGATATGGTGATCACGACCATCGTGACCACACCGATGATCGATGCGATCGCTGCAAGGAACCAGGTGGCTTGTTACCGCGTGCTGACGGGCTTTAAATGGATAGCAGAAATGATACGGCAAAAAGAAGGGAAGGAGAATTATATCATTGGTGGCGAGGAAAGTTTTGGATTGATGATCGGCGATAAGATAAGGGATAAGGATGGCGTCAGCGCCGTTGCACTTCTTTGCGAGATGGCGGCTTATGAAAAAGAACAGGGGAGGAGCCTTTATGAAAAGATGATCGACCTGTATGTACAATACGGGTTATATAAAGAGCATCTTATCTCTATTACCAAAAAAGGAATGGATGGCCAGCAGCAGATAGCCGCGATGATGGAAAGTTATCGCAAGGATCCACCCACAGCAATAAATGGCTCACCCGTGATCATGCTAAGGGATTATGAATTGCAAGTTGAAAAGAACCTCGCCACCGGTGAGCAGTGGAAACTAGATCTGCCAAAATCCAATGTGCTTCAATTCATAACAGAAGATATGAGCAGTATATCGGCAAGACCAAGCGGAACGGAACCGAAGATCAAGTTTTACTTTAGTGTGAATGCTTCATTAAGTAGCGCCTCAGAGTTTGAAAATGTCAACCGTCAGCTTGATGAGAAGATAAAGGGGATTATTGCGGATATGAAACTTTGATAAGAGTGAGACCTTAAATTTTGTGCTATTGGGTTTATTTATTAAAGTCCTAATAAATTATTATTACCACATAAAATTATAATATAAAGGTATCCTTAAAACACTTCCGCATCATTGGTTTATCTTGCAGCTCACATGCGACCCACCGAAGACCATTACCGCCACAAAGGACTTAGAAAGAAATTAGTGCAACTGATCCAGTCAAAAGGTATTTCTGATGACCGCGTACTGGATGCAATCCTGGAAGTCCCGCGCCATTTTTTTTTAGATTCCGCATTTGATGAAGTAGCTTATGAGGACAGGGCTTTTCCTATTGGGGAAGGACAAACAATCTCACAACCTTACACTGTAGCTTATCAAAGTCAGTTATTGGAAGTTCAGCCCTTCATGAAAGTATTAGAGATAGGCACCGGCAGCGCTTACCAGGCTGTAGTGCTCGCTGAAATGGGTGCACAGGTTTATACGATCGAAAGACAAAAGAAACTTTATGAAAGCAGTAAAAAATTTGACTTCCTTAAAAGGTACAGTACTATTAAATTCTTCTATGGTGATGGTTATGCAGGATTACCGACTTACGCTCCATTTGATAGAGTACTCATTACAGCCGCTGCTCCCGAAGTGCCACAAAAACTAATTGATCAATTAAAGCCGGGCGGCATGATGGTCATACCACTTGGCGCAGGCCATGTTCAGCAAATGCGTCGCATCACTAAAATGGAGAATGGTGCATTGAAGGAAGAAGTGTTTGATAATTTTTCGTTCGTGCCGATGTTGGGGGGGAAGAAATCCTGAGTCGTTAGTCGTTAGTCGTTAGTCGTTAGTCGTTAGTCGTTAGTCGTTAGTCGTGGAACTTTAGCCGTTAAAGGTAATCAACAAAATTTTTCAGGATTGTTGACCATATATAAGAGTAACCGGGCGATTTCGTCATTTTTTGCAGTTAGATCCTTGTACTCACCGATAGTGATATAACTGCAGGCAAGCGAAAAGTCAAACCAAACCTGTGTCTCAGCATTTTCAGTTTCCGCATCATTTAGCTTTG
>DATLCB010000306.1:0-3526 GCA_035526625.1 Chitinophagaceae bacterium | reverse complement strand
CTTCATATAGCCTTTATCACGCAATTCCCTGGCCACTGGTCCGAATATCCGGGTACCTCTTGGTTCGTCTGACTGGTTCAGTATCACTACTGCGTTGTCATCAAAACGGATATAAGAACCATCTTTACGGCGCAGTTTATTGGTCGTACGAACGATCACCGCTTTGGCTACTGTTCCTTTTTTGATACCACCCTGCGGCATGGCGTCTTTTACCGTTACAACGATCTTATCGCCGATCCTTGCATAACGCTGACCGCTGTTGCCGAGTACACGGATACAAAGCACCTCTTTGGCACCACTGTTGTCCGCGACATTTAACCGGCTTTCTTGCTGAATCATTTTTATTCAATTTTGAATTCTGAATTCTGAATTTTGAATTGATTGCATTCAATATTCCTAATTCAACATTTATAATTACTTAACTTTCTCTACCACTTCCACCAGTCTCCAGCGTTTTGTTTTGCTGAGCGGGCGGGTTTCCATGATCTTCACTACATCACCGATGCTGCATTCATCCTTATCATCATGTGCATGGAGCTTCGTGGTCTTCTTTACGAATTTTCCATAGATAGGGTGCTTTACTTTTCTTTCGATGGCAACCGTGATGGTCTTGGCCATCTTGTTGCTGGTGACGACGCCTATCCTGGTCTTTCTTAAATTTCTTGATTCCATTTTTATTTCTTTATTATGCTTGCTGTTGCTTTAACTTCAGTTCCGTTTTCAACCGGGCAATATCCTTGCGGAGAGAACGGATCGTCATAGGGTTCTCCAGCGGAGAAATAGTATGAGCAAACTCTAATTTCTTTAAGCGTTGCTTATCTTCTTCCAGCCTCGCCTTCAGGTCCTGCTCATTCATCCCATGAATGCTTTTTACAAAATCAACTTTCTTTGTCATCTTCTTTCTGTTTATTAATAATTTATGACATCAGGTCACGTCGTACAACAAACTTTGTTTGTACAGGCAATTTACCGGCAGCCAGGGCTAAGGAGGCTCTTGCTACCTGCTCACTCACACCATCCACTTCAAAAAGGATACGTCCCGGCTTTACCACAGCTGCCCAGAATTCCAGGTTACCTTTACCCTTACCCATCCTTACCTCTGCAGGTTTACGGGTGATCGGTTTATCAGGGAAAATACGGATCCAAACATTACCTTCTCTTTTCATCTCACGGGTCAGGGCCTGCCTCGCCGCTTCGATCTGGCGGTCAGTGATCCAATGACTATCGAGTGATTTCAATGCAAAAGACCCAAAGGAGATGGTTGTGCCTCTTTTAGCATCACCCTTCATCCTTCCTTTCTGCATCTTCCTGTGTTTCGTTCTTTTCGGTTGTAACATTTTATTTAGCTTTTAGCTTTTAGCCTTTAGCTGTTAGCCAGCTTTCAGCAAAGTGTTCGTTGTTTCCATAGCTAGTAGCTAACAGCTAATAGCTAATGGCCCTTCCTAGTTCCTTCTTCCTCCCCCACCTCTTCTGTCTCCACCGCCACCGCCTCTCCTGTCATCACGGCGATCACCACCACGGTCATCTCGTCTATCTCTTCTCTCGCCCATTCCACCAGCGCTTTCGCTCTTACCACCGGCAATGAAATTCGGATTCAAGTCTCTTTTCGTCAATACTTCACCTTTACAGATCCATACTTTGATACCGATCTTACCATATACAGTTTGTGCAAATACATTGGCATAATCAATATCCATACGGAATGTATGCAGAGGCACACGACCTTGCTTGAACTCTTCGCTACGGGCGATCTCAGAACCACCCAAACGTCCGCTCAGTTTAACTTTTATTCCTTCAGCACCCATACGCAGTGCGGAAGCGATCGCCATTTTAGTAGCTCTTTTGAAATTGATACGGTTCTCGATCTGGCGGGCAATAGTATCTCCCACGATCATGGCATCCAGTTCAGGACGACGGATCTCAAGGATGTTGATCTGCACATCATCCTTACCTGTCAGCTTCTTCAACTCCTCTTTGATACGATCAACCTCACCACCACCCTTACCGATGATGATACCGGGCTTGGATGTATGGATCGTAATGATAAGCTTACCCAGGGTTCTCTCAATAACGATCTTCGAGATACCGCCCTTGTTGATACGGGCATTGAGGTAAGTCCTGATCTTATGGTCCTCGATCAGCTTACCGGCATAATCTTTTTTGCTGCCATACCAGTTAGATTCCCATCCGCGGATGATGCCTAACCTGTTACCGATCGGATTTGCTTTTTGACCCATTTTTATGCGTTATTAATAGTTATTTTTTTATTTGTTTTCGGTCCGGCCTTAACTGCTCTTTTGTCTTTTGGCGCAGTTACTTCTGATTTTTGATCCACGATCACTGTTACATGGTTGCTGCGTTTGCGGACACGGTAACCACGGCCCTGGGGTGCAGGACGCATACGCTTCAATGTCCGGGCTCCATCTACAAATATTGTCTTTATCACCAGACCGCTCTCATCGCCGCCTTCATTCTTTTGCTTCCAGTTGTTAATAGCGCTCAACACCAGTTTACGCAGGGGAACTGCAGGATGCTTGGGGTTGTGTTCCAGTTCAGCCAGCACCTTTTCTACTCTCTGACCACGGATAAGATCAACCAGCAAACGCATTTTGCGGGGCGATGTGGGATAATTTCTAAGTTTAGCTACTGCTTCCATTTATTTAGTTTTTAGTTTGGAGTTTCGTCGGCTTCCGGGCTTCCGACTACAGGCTCCCGACTTTTTATGCTTCTACTTTCTTACTTGAGTGTCCTTTGAATTGACGGGTCGGTGCGAATTCTCCCAGCTTATGGCCCACCATAAATTCTGTCACATACACAGGGATGAACTTGTTACCATTGTGAACCGCAAAAGTGTGTCCTACGAAATCAGGAGAGATCGTTGAACGACGGCTCCATGTTTTTACAACACCCTTTTTTGATTTGCCTTCATTCATAGCCAGCACCTTTTTTTCAAGATGAGTTGCGATGTAAGGACCTTTTTTAATTGAACGAGCCATTTAGGATGACTTTAGTTTTATTAATAATTTTTTTACTTAGCTATCTTACTTCCGTTCTTACGCTGGATGATGAGCTTATCACTTCCTTTTCCTCTTGTTCTTGTTTTCAGACCCCTTGAGTACTGACCGTTCCTGCTACGAGGCTGGCCACCGGAAGCTTTACCTTCACCACCACCCATCGGGTGATCCACAGGGTTCATCGCCACACCACGGTTCCTTGGTTTGATACCTTTCCAGCGGTTACGTCCTGCCTTACCCATTGACTGCAACTGGTGATCGCTGTTAGAAGCAACACCTACAGTAGCATAACAATTGATCAAAACCTTTCTCAACTCACCGCTTGGCATTTTCAACACTGCGTATTTTTCTTCTTTGTTGGAAAGCTGCGCAGAAGCACCAGCACTTCTTGCAATTTTTCCACCCTGCCCAGGCTGCATTTCAATGTTGTGAACAACAGTACCCAGCGGCATGTTTTTCAACTGCAACGCATTTCCCAATTCAGGAGCCACTGCGTCACCACTGAGAACAGT
>DATLCB010000305.1:0-3364 GCA_035526625.1 Chitinophagaceae bacterium | reverse complement strand
GATCGTGATCTCTTTGCTCGATGATTTGACGAAGTTGCGTAACACTTTCTTTGCTAAGTCGAGGTCTATCTCTCTCCTGTTCAGCGAAGATTGTGCCAACAATGATATCAATGCTCCCTCTAACTCTCTCACATTGTTACTGATATTGTAAGCAATATATTTTACAACTTCCTTGGACATTTCCAGTCCATCATTCTTCATTTTCTTTTCGAGTATCTCGATCCTTGTATCATATTCGGGCACCTGGAGATCAGCACTAAGCCCCCAGCGGAAACGGCTTAATAATCTTTCCTGTACACCTTCGAGGTCCTTGGGTGACTTATCAGAAGTAAGCACTAATTGTTTATGTGATTGGTGAAGGTGGTTGAAAATGGCAAAGAAAGCATCTTGTGATTTCTCAGCCTTGGCGAAGAACTGAACGTCATCCAATATCAATACATCTATCAGTTGATAAAAATGTATAAAGTCATTGATAGCGTTATTCCGGCTATGATCCATGAACTGGTTAATGAACTTTTCGGAGCTCACGTAAAGGACCACCTTATTAGGATGAAGTCTTTTAACTTCATTGCCAATCGATTGAGCAAGGTGGGTCTTACCTAAACCCACGCCACCATAAATGACGAGGGGGTTAAAGGAGTTGGTTCCTGGTTTTTCCGCTACAGTTTTACCGGCACGGCGGGCAACCCGGTTACAATCTCCTTCTATAAAAGCGTCGAACGTATAAATGTGGTTGAGTTGCGGGTCGATCTGCATTTTCTTCAGACCCGGTATCACGAAGGGATTTTTGACAGGATTATTTATGACTAATGGAAAATCCATTTCGTTGTTTGAAAATGTTTTAAATCCTTGTCCGCTTACATCCATGGTAACAGGTTTGTTCTTACTGTTACCGCTATCGACCATGATACGGTATTCGAGACGGGCCTCTTTACCCAATTCTCTCTTCAAAGTCTTCGCTAATAAATTTACGTAATGTTCTTCGAGATACTCAAAAAAGAATTGACTGGGAACCTGGATGACGAGAATATTATTTTTAAGTGATACAGGCTTGATGGGTTCGAACCAGGTTTTGAAGTGTTGCCATTCAACTATGTCCTTGATGATCTTTAAACAACTGGTCCAGATCTTTTCAGCATTCTTCTCCATCAGATTAGTAAGCAGTTTATGTTGGGTTAAACTATAGTTGTTCTACCAATTCGTCCAAAAAAAATCTTTACCGCTATATCATTAAAAAAGTTGGACAGGGAGGCGAATATCATCATTTCTTTTATAAAAAAAAATTTTTATACCCCTGTTTTTTGTGAAACAGAAATATTGTGATTTTTGGTCAACTTTTTCCCGGAAAATTTGGAGAATTCAAAATCCAACCGGCCTAAAATGATACCTGCAAAACCTACCTGGTTAACGATAACATCGTCTCCTTTTTTATTCTTATATTCAATTGGATTGTCGAGGAAAGTATGTGTATGACCTCCGATGATCAGATCAATATTCTCTGTTTCTTTTGCTAACACTTCATCGCTTACTTTATTGCTTTCTTTATACTGGTTGCCCAAATGCGATAAGCAGATCACCATATCGCAACTCTCTTCTTTTTTTAATTTATAAGCCACTTCATTTGACTTCATCAAAGGATCTAAATATTTTGTCGCACCAAACAAACTATCCGGTATCAATCCTTTTCCTTCAATACCTATTCCAAACACACCGATCTTTAATTTTCCTTTTTTAAAAATTTTATACGGCGCTGTTTTTTGTTCCATGGGTGTGCCGCTAAAATCATAATTCGATATCAGCATCGGAAAGTTTGCGTGATTCGTTAATTGCGTTGCCAGGTTTTCCATGCCCGCATCGAAATCATGATTACCGATCGTTGTTGCATCATACTTCATCGCCGACATAGCTTTGATCTCGGGTTCACCTTTATATAAATTGAAGTAAGGCGTTCCCTGGAAAATATCACCCGCATCAAACAGTAATACATGCTCCTCTTCCTGCCTGATCCGTTTGATAAGCTGCGACCTTCCCGCTATTCCTCCCAATCCCTGGTTGCGACCTCCATCCATCGGAAAAGGGTCGAGCCGGCTGTGGGTGTCGTTCGTATGTAAAATGGTCAGTTTTAAAGGACTAAGGTACTCTGCTGCCTCTAATAAGGATGGACCCGCTATCATGGCTCCGGCAGAAAGAGCCCCCTGCCTGATGAATTTTTTTCTATTGAGCATTGCTAACCCGGTTTTCAATTTTTGCACTGATATTCTTTCCCTGGCTTTTCAACTTCTTTATATAATCAAGAATAGCATCCCGCATCAGGTAGCCGTTAGTTATCTGGGGAACATTACGCAGCATATCCGCATTGTCGCCGCCATTAGCCAGGAAATCCGAATTCACGGTCATATAGCTTGCATTCGGATCAAGGGGCTTGTCGCCGATCATTACATTCACTGCTTTCTTATCTTTTATCTGCATGGTAAGTCCGGCGACGGGCCATCCTCCTTTTGATGCGGCGAGATCCAGCAATTGTTGCAAAGCATCGCCCTTCAATTTTTGAAGTATCAGCAAATTATCAAAAGGCATCAATTCAAAGATCTTCCCGATCGTAACATTACCGGAAGCTAATTGTGTTAAACGTATACCTCCATAATTCATAAAGGATACATCAACATGCGTATTATATTTTTCAGCGGCCATCACCAGGAAAGCATCGGCCATAAAATTTCCAAGCGTTGATTCTGGCTGTTTTTTATCCATGGCCTGCTCGGCGATACCGATTACGTCGTTCATGGTCCTGTTCACCTTCTCGCTATAAGGTTCAAGAAAAGCCAATATAGCGGAATCCTTTGGCTGTGTCTCATTCAAGCGGTAAGACCTGTACTGGAGCGATTGTGTTTCGTAGAGTGTATTACAGGAGATACCCGTAATGATCAATAATAAAAAAAGAAATAAAGGGGATCGTTTGTTCATATCAGAAGGGTCTTGTTTGAAGGTATAATTTTTTATCCCCGTCACAAAGAATTCAAAAAAAAATTATTGCTGATTTTTCTTCTCATCTTTGTCCAAAGCTCCTTTGGAGCAACTAACCACTTTTCAGGATAAAACCCTGACGGTATGCAAAAGATCATTTCCTTACGCATGCTTCCATCTGAAGCTGCCAGTGACATAGCGGTAAAAAACTACCTAGCAAGATCGGAGAGTATCAACCCTTCCGCCATATCAGGTTATTATCCTCTTAAACGGTCTATTGATGCACGAGGCAGGCAGCCCTGGATCAATCTGTCTGTTAAGGCCTATATCAATGAACCCTTTCAAGAAAGGGAAACAATTCATTTTGATTTTAAACAGGTAAAAGATGCAACGAACCGGG
>DATLCB010000304.1:0-17686 GCA_035526625.1 Chitinophagaceae bacterium | reverse complement strand
GACTTGAAGTTTTCAACCTGATTCCTCTTTTTCTTTTCAACGATATAATTAATGATTACCCCGATATCTACATAATCAAGTCTTTCTGTAGAATAATTTTGGTATTCACGTTTTTTGTAACTATTCCATTGATCGTTTAATTCTGGACAGATGCCGGTGAGCATCACTAAGGCTTTGTCACTGTCTATGGTCTCATTGTCTTTGTATAATATGTGGTCTGTCATTAATGGCAGCTACTCTTAAAAAATTTACCACCTCGCCACAATCTTAAAATTGATCAACCTTGGCGTAAGCCGGTTAGGCAACAGGTAAGTTGTGTTGGAAAAGTCTTTTATGAAAAGAAAAGAGATCGTATTAGCCCTATCAATGATATTAAAGACCTCGAGGCTGGCCCAGATAGTAGAGAAGTTGCGGAAAGGAGAGTGGCTCCTCCTTTTACTGCGATCGTCATCCATCAACAATGTGCTAAAACCGATATCGGCACGGATATAAGGATTGATAAAAGCGGCATTGCGGTATTTCACCGAGTTGGGAATATTATAGGGAAGATTACTTCCGTATAATAAGTTCAGGTAAACCTTAAAATTCTTATTGGTAGAAAGATAATCCTGGAAGTACATGCCAAAGGTTATTCTTTTGTCAGTTGGCCGGCGTACATAGCCGTTCTGCACTGTTGAACTATCGATCGGTCGATTTAGCGAATCGATCTTATATATTTTATAAAAATCATTTTCGATATCCTCCGCTGTTTTCATAATGCCGAGACTGATCCAGCTCTCTGCATCAGGAACTAATTCTCCATGTAGCCGCATCTCTATACCAGCAGCGTATGCCTTAGCATTATTCTCACCAAAATAGCGGAGACGAACATTGTCAATATCATAAGGCACCACATCCGTCATGTGTTTATAATAAAGTTCAGTGGTCCACCGCATCGGGCGGTTATTGATACCAATGAAATTATAATCGAATCCTGCAACCCCTTGCCAGCTTTTTTGTGCTTTCAGATCTTTATTGATCGTTCCATTATATCGTCGAAGCTCCCGGTAGAATGGCGGTTGATGATAAGCGCCGGCTGCAAAACGAAAAACGATATCTCTTTTTCCGCCCGGCTTCCAGCTAGCGCCGATACGCGGAGAAATAAGCATTTCCTGGTTAAGTGAGTTATAATTGAAACGAACACCTGCGGTGAGTGTAGCAGAATGAGTCGAATCTCCCAGCAGTATATTATCCTGTATATACCCTGAAAATTTATTGATATCAAGATCAGCATTTGACTTCAACACTTTACTCAACCGCAACATATTCGGTTGATAGGGGAGAGCATAACCGGCAGAGTCCTGGAACTCCCATTCATTGAGTTTGTCCGCAATGGAAGTTTTATCAAAACCCAGTCCCCATTGAAAAACATGTTTGCCCTGGTCATAATTTCCTTTGTGTGATACGTTCCAGTTCTCAATGTTCAATGTATTCCTTGCCCAGTTCTGGTAAATCCCGGCACCGAGCGGGTTAATGATCAAACCATAAGTTGGGTTGCTTTTATCAAAATCCCTTTCACCAAACAGGTATGCGCCTATGATGTCGAGATTTTCTTTTTCATCATTCTCAAACCTTGATACCATCCATTTCAGCCTGAGCTTTTTGCTTACCTGGTTGATCAGGGAGAAACCGAGCATATTCGTCCGGTATTCGTCCTTCTCGCGGCCTTCAAAGGAAATATCAATACCGATATTGGCGGTGAAGAAAGGAGAGAAGACCGAAGTGGTCAGTTGGCTCGATTGGGGGATCAGTGTGAATTTGGTTTGCGAAATATTGCTCAGCAATTCGGCCTGCCATTTAGGGCTAAACTGGTAACTCAGTACTGCCTGGAGATCTGCAGATGAAGGAACATAATTTCCTTTTGTGTCCTGTCGGCTCAACAAATTCCTGTTGCTGCGATTACGTAGACCCAGTAGGTAGCTAAATTTTTGTTTTTTTCCGGCGCCTTCCAACTGCAATCCCTGTTCGAGGATGCTTAGAAAAACCGAGCCACCAAATTTTTTTGGCCTCTTGTATTGAATATCGAGCACACTGCTCATCTTATCGCCATACTTTGCCTGGAAACCGCCCGTATAAAAATTGATCGTGCGGATCATCTCGGGATTGATAAAACTCAATCCTTCCTGTTGCCCGCTTCTCACAAGATAGGGACGGAACACCTCGAAGTCGTTCACATAGATCAGGTTCTCATCATAACTACCTCCACGTACAGAGTATTGAGAAGTAAGTTCATTATTAGATCCAACAAATATCTTTATCAGACTTTCAACACCTGTAACAGCCGAAGGCAGGTTCAGTATTGTTTTGGGATTCGGTCTTATTAACCCGGCTTCTCTTCGCTCCCGCTGGTCGGTCACGATCACTTCTTCCAATGTCTTCTCACCTTTTTCCATGCGGATGCTTATCGTTTCTTCTTCATTCTCACTCAGGAGAAAATTCTTTTGTTCAGGATTCTTGCCGGCATAAGTGAATACCAGGGCAAATGCTCTATCGGCTGCTACTTTTATCCGGAAGTAACCGGAATCATTGGTAGCAATACCTTGGGTCTGGCCAAGGATGGTGACTGTTACGTTCGGCAGAGGATTTTCATTCTCATCCACAACTTTACCGGAAACGAATGCTGATTTTTTTTGAGAGAAAGATAGTGCGGAAAGCAAAAGACAGGTTGCAGTCAGTAGTATTTGGCGGCTTGTGATTTTCATAAGAGAATCCCTGACAAGATACGAATTGTTTCAGGCTGTCTGAAACAATTTGTATCGGATTTTTATTCTGTCGCCTGAGGCGACAAATTATAAATGCGAAGCTTTAAGCTTCGCATAACCTGAAAGCTTCGCATAACCGTTGCGATCATTTCCTCAGGTAAATGCCATTGGCAAAGAAAAAAATTCCTGGCTGTCCGTCCACTTTACAACTAGTGATCTCATTAAGACACCCATTTTTCTTAGAATTGAATGGCCCGGGGTTTTTTCCATAAGATAGTTTTTCTATGATCTCTGTAACGTGGATCGTTCTTGCTGCTCCCGGGAAGAATAACTGGTAATCATGATCGCTTTCCATTAGGGCATTGCCTGGATATGCGACCATTACCAACGTATCGCCAAACCGTTCAAAGGCTATACCATTGGAAGGATCAAATACAAAAGAGTCTTTTATTATTACGCTATTTTTTGAAAGACGTCTCAGGATGATCGTATCACTTTCTGCATCGGAGAAGCCAATCAACCTGTAATTCAAACTGGCCTTTGCACAAGGGTAATCGCCACAACCCATTAAAAGGGGGAGGAAAAAAAGTGATAGTATGAACAAGCCGTTTCTCATTGGGTACACTATGATTTTTTATAAGCCTTTTAATTGTGCAATGGTAGCTTTGGGATCAGCCGACTTGAAAACAGTATTCCCTGCCACCAGTACATCAGCGCCCGCAGCAATGATCGAAGGCGCATTTTCCAGGGTCACACCACCATCGATCTCGATATGCAATTTCATTCCTTTATCATTACTCATTTGGCGGAGCTGTTTTATTTTTTCAATTGTATGCTGGATGAATTTCTGCCCCCCAAAACCGGGATTCACACTCATCATACATACAAGATCGATATCGGCTAATACATCAGCCAATTCAGATACCGGGGTATGTGGGTTGATAGCTACGCCGGGTTTCATACCTAACGAACGTATTTGCTGAATGTTCCGATGCAAATGCCTGCACGCTTCGATATGAACAGACAGGTTATCCGCTCCGGCATTTTTAAATTGCTCCGCAAATTTTTCCGGCTCTTCGATCATCAGGTGCACATCACAAACTTTGGTGGTTGCTTTTCGAAAAAATTCCACCAGCATGGGTCCAAAACTGATATTGGGAACAAAGCGACCATCCATTACATCCAAATGATACCAGTCGGCCACGCTTTCATTCAACATTGTACAATCGGACTGCAGATCAAGAAAGTTGGCGGAGAGGAGGGAAGGTGCGATGATGGGCATTGCCATTGATTTGCGGCACAAGATACAAACGGGCAATTATTAATTGATAATTATTAATTGATAATTCTATCCGCTGCCTGCTTTGCTTCTATCATTGTCTGATCAAGACTGTAAGCCCGCTGGTAATTTGCTTTTGCTTCTGGTTTCTGCCCCATTGCCTCCTGCGATTTAGCGATCCAGTAATAAGCATCGGCAAACTGTGGAGAGATGGTGAGAGCAAGATTGAAAGTAGCGAGTGCGTCAGCATATTTCTTCATTTCATATAACTGGCCGCCCATTTCAATGTAGGCATCAAGGAAATTATAATCATGCCTGATAGCGTCACTGAAAAAATTCAGGGCTTTCGTGCTGTCACCGGTATTGGAATAATAGATACCCTTATAATAATAAGGTTCGGCGTGTTTACCTTCAGTATCAGCTTTGATTAACGAATCACAGATAGAAAGAACTCTCGGATCCTTTGCTTCCGCATACCTCAGGGCAAGGACATAATTCAACTCCACATCAAATGGGGTGATATGATAGGCGTTCTCCAACAAGACAGTTGCTTCAGCGCTATTCCCTTTTTTATCCAGCAGGTCCGCTTTTAACTTCAACACGTCTACCTGCTGCGGATTTTTCTGTAGGATGATGTTACAGATGGTCAATGCTTCGGCTATTTGGTTTTGCGCAGCATACGCTCTTGCCAGGGTCAGGTCGAGTAAAAAGCTATGGGATAATTCTTTGATGGCATTGTTTAAAAACAAGATGGCTGAATCAGGTTTTTTCTCCAGCAATAAATTGCCGATCGCAAGCGCATATCTTTCGTCTTTATTTAATGACCAGGCTTTTTGAAAATCCACGAGCGCAGGCTCAGGCAAATTGTTGCTGTTGAGCAAAACGGCCCTCCGGAAGTATAATCCATCGTCTTTCGGTTTATTTTTTATGCTGTCTGTTAGCAGCGAGAAAGGTTCACGAGTTAAAATATCTTCATAAGGAGATTCCTGTCGATTATCAGTACAACTGCTGATAAAAAACAGGATGAAGACAGCGGTCAACCTTATTTTTGCGTTACACCTCATTGATCTCATAGAGTGCTTTGGACAAAACTATATGATTTTTAAAAGGCAGGTATGACAAAGGCCTGACAAAGTGAAGTTTTAACGAAAATACCTTTGCTTCCGCAAAAACAAATGACCAGGATGAAAAAATTACTCTTCCTTTCTGTTATTATGATAGCTATGCTCAGTGCTTGTAATAACAGTTCCCGATTAAATGTTTCTAACGCCGCTGATACGCTTGCCTACCCTGAAGAGTCGCACTTTAAAAATATACAGCAACTGACCTTTGGCGGTGATAATGCAGAAGCTTACTGGAGCTATGATAGTAAGTCGCTGGTTTTCCAACGGACGAATGTAAAGGAAGGACTTCCGTGCGACCAGATTTTTATAGGTAAGGTTCCTAAAAAAGGAGAAGCATTCAATTACAAATTGATCAGTACTGGTAAAGGAAGAACGACCTGTCCTTTTTTTACCAAAGAAGGGAAACATATTATTTATGCTTCCACACATTTAGGTAGTGATGCTTGTCCTCCAACTCCGGACCGTGCCAAATATGGCAATAAGTATATCTGGCCGTTATATAATACGTTCGACATCTTTATGGCTGATCTTGATGGGAGGATCGTAAAGCAACTGACCAACTCAAAAGGATATGATGCCGAGGGTACTCTTTCGCCGGATGGTAAGAAGATGATCTATACCAGCACAAAGGACGGCGATATCGACCTTTACATCATGGACCTTGAAAGTGGCAAAGAACAACGTATCACCACTACAACAGGATATGATGGCGGCGCATGGTTCAGCCCGGATGGAACAAAATTGATATGGAGGGCCAGTCGTCCTAAAACAGATGCCGAGTTAAAGGAATACAAAGATCTTCTGGCGGAAAACCTGGTGGCGCCAACCAATATGGAAGTATGGGTGGCCAATGCAGATGGAAGCAATGCACACCAGGTCACTTCTTATGGACAGGCAAATTGGGCGCCTGCCTATATGCCCGACAACAAGCGTATTATTTTTGCAAGCAATCATGAGTATAAAAGAGGGTTTCCTTTTAATCTTTATACGATCAATGAGGATGGCAGCAACCTTCAAAAGATAAGCCGTGACAAGGGCTTTGACGCTTTCCCTATGTTCTCCCCCAATGGGAAAAAGATCGTTTTCTGCAGCAACCGCAATAATGGTGGCACAAGGGATACCAATGTTTTCATAGCAGATTGGGAAGAGTAGGAGTTATTGGTTAACTGGTTAATTAGTTAATTGGTAAACTGGTGAATTGGTGAATTGGGTATTAGGTGAAGGTTGAAATTCGAAATAATATAAATGAGTCTACAAATCTTAAAACCTATTTAACCATTTCCGGTTTAACCAGTTAACCAAAATGGAACGGTATTTGAACAGGGGAGCTGCAGAAGCTAATCTATTCATATGAAAATTTTTCTGAAAATCGCCTTCATTGCCTTGTTATTTACGGCCTGCAGCAAGAAAACTTACTACGTCAATAATCCCGATGCACCTGATTACCTCCATAACCGGCCTGTGGGGGCTTCTGCCAATGAATTATTAGGTTCCGGCAAATACACTTCGCTGAAAATAGAAGTTCAGTATATGACAGGCTTCCAGCCTGATGCTGCCGCGTTAAATCATTTGCAGGCTACATTAAGCAACCTGTTAAATAAACCTTCCGGCATAACGGTCGTTACCAAAGAGATCCCCGCTGCCTCCAATAGTTTCCTTTCGTTAAGCGATGTTATCAATATTGAAAGAAATAACCGTTCCGCTTTCAGTAGCGGTTCTGAGTTGGCCGTTTATGTCTTATATACCAATGGGAACTACACCGACCCCAATGTATTGGGTATCGCTTATAAGAACACATCCGTGGTCTTATTTGGTAAAATGATCAATGATAATTCCGGGGGATTGGGACAAACAAGCCGTACTAAATTGGTGGCAACGGTGGCAGAACATGAGCTGGGACACTTGGTGGGTTTGGTTGACCTTGGAACTGTTATGCAAACCAACCATGAGGATAACGCTCATGGTAATCATTGCAACAATACCGATTGCCTGATGTACTATGCTTCTGAGACCACTGATATCCTCGGTTTTCTTCTTACAGGCAATATTCCTTCTTTAGATGCTAATTGCAGAGCTGATCTTAGGGCCAACGGAGGTAAGTAACTAAGGAATAAGAATCACGAATAAGGAATCAGGAAGTATTCTGCATTATTGTAGCTTTGAAGCACAAAACCACTGCTATGTACAAAGGCATGCTTCACCTGCACAGCGTTCTCCGCTGGATTATTTTTGTCCTTTTATTAATTGGTCTCTTTAAAAGCTTGGCCGACAGGAACAAAGTATTTACAGCTGGTCATAAAAAAGTCGGATTATTCCTGCTGATCGCTGCAGATGTGATGTTTGTTGTTGGCCTATACCAATGGTTTGTCGGAGATTGGGGCCTGAAGAGTATTCAAAATAACGGGATGAGCGTAGTGATGAAAAATCCTATGCTTCGTTTTTTTGCTATTGAACATCTGATCCTGATGCTAATAGCCATCAGCTTTATTCATATCGGCTATTCTTATTCCAAAAAGAATATTTCGGATAGCATGAAACATAAGCGAACCCTTTTATTCTACGGTCTCGCCCTCCTGATCATTCTTATTGCCGTCCCCTGGCCGTTTAGAATAGTGGGAGCTGGACGCACATGGTTTCCGGGTGTCTGACACTATTTACTCTGCCTGCTGAATATTTTACTGACGATCTTCCATTCACCATTTACCTTAAGAAGGTTCATGTAATCGTATAGGATGAATTTATCTGTTTCAATTTTTATTTTGCCATGGGCAGCATTCCCTTCTACATTCAGGGACACGATCTCTATTTTTCTTTCCGACTTGCTGGTATTGGCTTTTACTCTTGCGATATAATCCGCGATGGGAACATCCTTGAACTCACCCGTGGCGGCATCAATGTATTTCATAGTAGCAGAAGGATGAAAAGCTTTTTCTACCCGGTCTCCTTCGCCGCTCATGTAGTTGTCCAAACAGGCACGGGCACCGGCTTCATCATTTTGTGCGAACAAGGCTACAGCAATCGTACAACTGAATAACAGGAAGAATATTTTTTTCATGATGTTTTTTCCGGCAAGCTAAAAAGCCTTAGGGTTTTGAAATAATGAAAAGGGATAAGCGGCTAAACTTATTAATGAATTATCGCTGGCCTAACTCTATGACCTCACAGTCTTTCATCTCTTTTCCATCAATGGCAAAGCGGATGATCGTCCTTATTTTATGCCAGCCATGTTTGCCGGCTGCACCTGGGTTCATGTGCAGGCAATTTATCTTATGGTCGTACATCACTTTCAGGATATGCGAATGTCCGCTGATAAACAATTGCGGCCGGTGAAGCTCCAATTCTTTTTTTGTTTGCGGGTTATAGCTGGGCGGGGAGCCCCCTATATGCCTTATCATGACCTTTACCTCCTCGCAGGTGAAAACCAGCTGTTCGGGATAAATGGTCCTGGTTTCACTGCCATCGATATTACCAAAAACACCTTTTAATGGTTTGAAGGAAGCCAGTTTTTCAGCTATAGAAAGATCTCCAAAATCACCGATATGCCATATAGTATCACGATCCCTGAAATGATCAAATACCTTGTCATCAAGAAAGCCATGGGTGTCTGATATAAGGCCAATGCGAGTCAAATAAGATTTGTAGATTTGAGTACGCAATCTAAATTTAAAATTTAAAATTTTTACGTGCCTTTTCACAGGAACTTCACATATTACATCGATAAGAGAAAATGGAAATACATTTTCCTGCTTGCAACTCTTGAATTATCGCGAAATAAAGCCCATAGCTATTAGCTATTGCCAATAGCCAATTTCCCAATTCAACATTTTTCCAATTTCAACATTTTTCTATGCCTCATTATTATAAACTCGGAACTATTCCGCATAAACGTCATACACAATTCCGCAAGCCGGATGGAAAACTATACAGTGAACAATTATTTTCCACGGAAGGTTTCAGCGACGATTATTCACTGCTCTATCATTCACATCCGCCTACTCAAATAATTAAAACAGAAGCGCAGGTGGATGTTTCACCCCAGGTAGCTGAAGAGAAAATGCTGAAGCATCGTTGCTTTGAAGGGTTTCATGTAAAACCAGGCGGCGAGTATTTACAAAGCCGTGTTCCCGTGCTGGTCAACAATGACTGTCATATTGTTCTCGCGGCACCACAAAGCGGAACAAAGGATTATTATTATAAAAATACCGATGCCGATGAGATGATATTTGTTCATGAAGGAAGTGGTACAGTGCATACCCAGTATGGTGAATTGCCATTTAGTTATGGTGATTATATCGTGTTGCCAAGAGGAACCATCTACCAGATAGAGTTCAGGGATGATAAGAACAGGTTATTCATTGTAGAATCCTTCACCCCGCTTCGTTTCCCGAAACGTTATATGAGCAAGTTCGGGCAACTGATGGAGCATTCTCCTTATTGTGAAAGGGATATCCGGCCGCCGCAGGATCTGAAGACCTTTGATGAAAAAGGAGATTTCCTGATCAAGGCAAAAAAGAAGGGAATGCTATACGGCCTTCATTATGGCACGCATCCTTTTGATGTGATAGGTTGGGATGGCTGCTGTTACCCTTATATATTTTCGATCCATGATTTTGAACCTATAACCGGGAGGGTACATCAACCTCCGCCGGTACACCAGACCTTTGAGACCAGTGCTTTTGTTGTTTGCTCTTTTGTACCCAGGCTATTTGATTATCACCCGCAGGCCATCCCCGCGCCATATAATCACAGTAATATAGACAGTGATGAAGTGATCTATTATGTAGATGGAGATTTTATGAGTCGCAAGAATGTAACGAGGGGGATGATAACCTTACACCCTGCTGGGATACCGCACGGGCCCCACCCGGGTGCGGTAGAAAAAAGTATCGGAGCAAAAGAAACCAAAGAACTGGCTGTGATGGTAGATACGTTCCGGCCGCTGATGCTCACAAAGCAGGCGCTGGAAATTGAGAACTCAGATTATATTATGTCATGGGCCGAATAAGGAACAGATGAACAGATGAACAAGGTATGATGAATGCTGAAGTTACTTCCTCGATTCTGCATTCCTTGTTCACCTGCTCGATATTCGTCACCTTCCTTCAGAGGCATCCTCACATTTCTCGACCTCTTTCCCTATCTCATCCATAAAAGCTTTGTCCTTACCATATTTATCAACCATTTTTTCTTCAAACTTTTTACGGGCAGCTTCTGCATTTTCTTTTGCGGCGCCTTCTGCTTTATAAGCTTTACCATTCAGATCGCACCAATCCTGCGCTACAGAAGCCGCAGATTCTTTTTTACTGCCACAGCCTGCCATCGAAATGCTGAAAACGACGAGAATAAGAACAAGATTACTTTTTTTCATATTGGTTGTTTTTGATTATCCCTGAAATTAAATAATAAAAGTGATTTCGTTTTTGTTTGTACATTTTTTATATTCGGTTATTAAAACGAAAGCTATGCTCAAAATAGGCAACTTAAAATCGGGAGATATTATTATGGTTAATGATGAAGGTGTGATAAGGGAAGGTACAGTTGTAAGCGTGAGCCAGGAAGAGAACCAGGCTCTCGTCAATAATGGCGTGCAGGAATTCTGGTATAGTCCCGAAGAAATGAAAGCCGTCCCACTTGATGAGACCCAGCTTTTGGGCCTTGGTTTTACAAAAGAGGAGATGGATGGCGCCACTAAATACAAAAAAGATTCATTCCGCCTGGTAACTCCAAAAAAAGGCGATTTCTCAAATGTAGAAATGTGGTGGCGGGAAGACAGGCGTCATTTTAGCTTTCCACTCGGTGTTCATGAGCTTCAAAACCTCCACCTGGATATGACTAAAGTGCACTTGCACAAGGCTTAAGAAGAAGTTTTAATTATATTTTCAACCCGGAACACCAATTTTCCACAGAACCCCTAAAAATAATTGGGGTTTTTTCTTTTTTAGGGTTGATACACTTACCTTTGCGTTCCCAAAAAAACATGTCGAAACAACCCCTTATCAAGCAAGATGGAACCATTATAGAGGCCCTGTCTAATGCTATGTTCAGGGTGAAGCTGGAAAATGGTCATGAAATACTGGCCACCATCTCGGGAAAAATGAGGATGCACTATATACGGATCCTCCCGGGAGATAAAGTAGGGGTGGAGTTATCGCCATATGATTTAACAAGGGGAAGGATCAATTTCAGGTACAAGTAAAGCCGTTAGCTGTCAGCCATTAGCTGATAGCAAAAGCGATCAAATATTTCAAGAACAGCTAGAGGTTAAAAACTAATAGCTAAAAGCTAAGAAAATGAAAGTAAGAGCATCCATTAAGAAAAGAAGTGTTGATTGTAAGATCGTGCGCCGCAAAGGGAAGTTGTATATCATCAACAAAAAGAATCCCCGCTTTAAGCAGCGCCAGGGATAAGCTAGCAGCTAATGGCCAATAGCTATTAGCTAAACAATAAACAACAAACAATAAACTCAGAATATGGCTCGTATTGCCGGTGTTGACTTACCAAAGAATAAAAGAGGAGAAATAGGACTTACCTATATATATGGTATTGGTCCCTCTACTGCTAAATATATTCTCGACAAGAATAGTATCGATCGCAGCAAGAAAGTACATGAATGGAATGACGATGAACTGAATGCCATTCGTAACGTCATCACGGAAGAGCTGAAAGTGGAAGGTCAACTCCGTTCAGAAGTGCAGATGAGCATCAAGCGTTTGCTGGATATCGCCTGTTACCGTGGTCTTCGTCATCGTAAAGGATTACCCGTTCGCGGGCAAAGAACAAAGACCAACAGCCGTACAAGAAAAGGTAAGCGTAAGACGGTTGCCGGTAAGAAGAAGGCGCCGAAGAAATAAGATAAAAGATGATAACTGATAGATAATAGTTGTCGTCTTGGTTCGAATAGGCTTACTAACAGGAATCAGTTTCGGATCGCTTAAGCCGGCGGGAGGACTGTTCCACCATCGCAAGATGGAAATTTAAAAACGAAAGAGAATACCTCGGAATAAAAATTATGGCAAAAGCAACAGCACAGCAGCCAGTAAGCGCAAAACAGGCTGCGAAGAAAAGAGTGGTCAAAGTCGACTCTTACGGAGATGCCCACATTTCAGCGACCTTCAACAACATTATCATCAGCCTTACCAACAAGAATGGCCAGGTCATTTCCTGGAGCAGCGCCGGTAAAATGGGTTTTAAAGGGTCCAAGAAGAATACACCCTATGCCGCCCAGATGGCAGCAGCAGATGCAGCAAAAACTGCTTTTGACGCGGGTCTGAAAAGAGTGGATGTATATGTGAAAGGTCCGGGCGCCGGTCGTGAAAGCTCTATCCGTTCCCTTTCACAGAGCGGGATAGAAGTAGTGATGATAAAAGACGTGACGCCGATGCCGCACAATGGCTGCCGTCCGCCGAAGAAAAGAAGAGTTTAATAGCCATTAGCTGATAGCTTTTAGCTGTTAGCCAGGGCAAGACATATTTGAATCGCCAAGATTCATTCATTAAGAAAGGGTGCCTGATTGATTTTTTAACGCTTTTACTGATCAAAGCACCGTTACAAAAAAGCGTAAATGAATAAAAACTATGGCAAGGTACACTGGTCCAAAGACCAAGATCTCCCGCATTTTTGGTGAGCCTATCTTAGGCAACGGTAAGTGGTTGACTAAAAATAGTAATCCTCCCGGTATGCATGGCGAAAAGCGCAAGCGTAAAACCTTAGGCGAATACGCATTGCAGCTCCGTGAGAAGCAAAAGGCCAAATACACCTATGGTATCCTGGAAAAACAATTCCGCAAAACATTCGAAGAAGCTGCCCGTCGCAGGGGTGTTACCGGTGAGAACCTGATCAAACTTTGCGAGGCCCGCCTCGATAATACTATTTTCCGTATGGGCATTGCTCCAAGCCGTCCCGCTGCCCGGCAGCTGGTTAGCCACAAGCATATTGAAGTAAATGGTGATGTAGTGAATGTTCCTTCTTACCAGCTAACACCTGGTGATGTGATCACTATCAAAGAAGGAAGCAAAGGCAGAACTTCTATCAGCAGTGTTGTTCGTCCGAAGAACCCGAAATTCAGCTGGATCGATTTTAACGAAAACGAAATGAAAGGTACGTTCATCACTTATCCTGAAAGGGAAAGTGTTCCTGAGAATATTAAGGAGCAGTTGATCGTCGAATTGTATTCTAAGTAAGCTGATAGCTTTTAGCCATTGGCTATTAGCGAATCTAAAATCTTAAATTTTAAATCTAAAATTGTAATATGGCCATTTTAAATTTCCAGAAACCTGATAAGATCATTCTGCAAAAAGCAACTGATTTTGAAGCACAGTTTGAGTTTCGTCCGCTGGAACCCGGTTTCGGTGTTACCATCGGTAATGCACTTCGCCGTGTGTTGTTGAGTTCACTGGAAGGCTATGCTATCGTAGGTGTGAAGATCGAAGGTGTTGACCATGAATTTGCCACGATGAAAGGCATCAGCGAAGATGTGGTGGAGATATTCCTGAACCTGAAACAGGTCCGTTTCAAAAAAGCCGTTGATCATGAAGTGGCCAATGAAAAGATCATTTTGTCCATTAAGAATAAAACAGAGTTTACTGCAGGAATGATCGGCGAAGCCACTCATTCTTTCCAGATCATGAACCCTGACCTGCTGATCTGTACACTGGATTCTTCAGCCCGTATGGATATCGAACTGACCATCGGAAAGGGTCGCGGTTATGTTCCCGCAGAGGATAACAAACCTAAAGACGCACCGCTGGGTTATATTCCTATCGATGCGATCTTCACACCGATCAAGAACGTGAAATACACGATCGAGAATACCCGTGTGGAGCAAAGGACAGACTTTGAAAAACTGATCATGGAAGTTTCTACGGATGGTACTATCCACCCCGAAGAAGCAGTGAAGCAGGCTTCAAGGATACTGATCCAGCACCTGATGATCATCACGGATGAGAATATCACTTTTGATAATAAAGAAGAAAAGAAAGAAGACCTCGTTGACGAGCAGACATTGCAATTGCGCAAAGTATTGAAGACACCACTTGAAGATCTCGATCTTTCTGTGAGGGCCTTTAACTGCCTGAAAGCGGCGAAGATCAATTCTCTGAGCGAGCTGGTCCAATACGAGCAGGAAGACCTTATGAAATTCCGCAACTTCGGTCAGAAATCCCTGGCGGAGATCGAACAGGTGCTGACAGAAAGAGGCCTGCATTTCGGAATGGATCTTCAGAAATTAGGTATCGACCCAAGCGAGTTCTAAAAACAGCTCTTGGCTTGCAGCTTTTAGCTGTTGGCCTGTGGCTTATTGATAACAGTAGGTTGTAATTCCTGACACGGTGCAACCGAAGTATTAAGTAACCAGATTTGAGTGAGCGATTTTCAAATTGTCTCATTTTCAAATTGTCAAATTAAAAACGTCATGCGTCACGGAGACAAAGTAAAAAACCTCGGCAGAAAGAAAGCACACAGGGATGCATTATTAAGCAACCTGGCCTGCCAGCTGATCCAGCACAAAAGAATCGTAACCACCACTGCTAAAGCAAAAGCTTTAAGAGTATATGTGGAACCCCTGATCACAAAAGGAAAGACCAACACAACGCACCAGCGCCGTGTCGTGTTCAGTTACCTGCAGGATAAAGAAGCGATCACCGAATTGTTCAGTACGGTAGCAGAGAAAGTAGCTGGCCGTCCCGGTGGTTATACCCGTATCATCAAATTAGGCGCACGTCCTGGTGATAATGCTGAAACGGCTATGATCGAACTGGTTGATTTCAACGATATCTATGGAAAAGGTAAGGGTGAAGCAAAAACTGCCAGCAAGAAGACCCGTCGTGCCGGTGGAACTAAAAAGCCCGCCTCCGCAAAAGCTACGGCCGGTGAAAAAGCAGATGCAGCAGAAGAAACAACAGAAACAAAAGCCGCTCAATAAGCGATAGTAATATTTTCAACAGAAGCCTTTCGGAAACGAAAGGCTTTTTATTTGCTGGTTGACCCGGGTCTTTTCATCGACCTCAATCCTTTTTCTTCATTTAGCATCCGGTAATTTATAAGACGGAATTTCGGCTCGCGGAGAAGCTGCTGGAACTGCGGTGAGGTCAATGCGGTCAGTTCTCCAAAACGGTGTTTGCTCATATCTTTTGGACCCCAGGGATTCGCATCTTCCATTGCATTCATTTCGGGGCTTTCGAGACCGACGTGAATTACAAACAGTTTTGTACCGCCTGGTTTGAGTGTTTGCAATTGCAGCAGCATCGAATCCTTTTTATTTTCCGGTGAAGCGAAGTACCAGCCCTCTGCAGCTATTTCATCATAGTAGCGGGAGATGCCGAGTTTATATTCAGCTGCTAATTTTTCAACGATCATCCTTGTTTCCAGTGTTTGTACGGCCGCCCCCATATGATAATCGAGGTAATCGATCTTTAACCCTGCCCGTATTGCTTTTTCGATCTGCGCTCTCAATTCTGTTTCGATCTCGGTGAGTTTTGGATCGTTGCCATATAAAGCGCCACGGGAAGGAAAGAAATAGCCAAGAGAATCAACCAGACTGGGAACGGTATTTACACCGGCAACAGGGCCCCAGCGGTATTGTTTCCATTCAGCATTCAAGGTAAGGTGTATACCGACAGACACATTTTTATATTGTTTCAACAAGGTTGCCGCCTCGGTAAACCAGGGGCAGGGAACCATGACGGACATAGAAACAGGGATACCCGTTTCTAATACTTGTTTAACGGCTTCATTCACGGAATGGCACATACCAATATCATCACAACGGATGAGAACAGGGATCTTTTCATTCTGTGCAGGAGAAACGGTCGTAACAAAAAAGCTAATGAGAAGGATGATATATTTCATGTGTAGTTTTCTGATTGAATAAAGTTAATTGAAAGAAAATGGCAATAACAAGCCCCTGTGAATAACTGCTGTAAAATTCCTCCTTCGCATAAGGACTCCCTGCGTAAATTTGCTGGCTCCCGATCCTTTGGCTTTGCTCAGGACTATCGGGATCGTTTTTACATATGACTACTCCTAAAAACCCCGCTGTTTTATTATTGGCTGATGGTACAGTTGCTCATGGACAGGCTTTTGGCGCCATCGGAACTACTACGGGCGAGATATGTTTCAATACCGGGATGACGGGTTACCAGGAAGTGTTTACCGATCCCAGTTATTTTGGACAGATACTGATCATGAACAGCGCTCATATCGGCAACTATGGTGTAAAGGATGAAGATGTAGAGTCGGATACGGTAAAAATAAATGGTTTGATCGGCCGCAATCTCGAAGAAGGTTATTCACGCAAGATGGCGAAAGGTTCACTCGCCGATTACCTGAAAGCTCATAAGATCGTTTCTATTGAAGGAGTGGATACGCGGTCGTTGGTCGCACATATCCGTACGAAGGGCGCTATGAACTGTATCATTTCTTCGGAGACAACGGATATTGAAGAGCTAAAGAAAAAACTCGCCGGAGTGCCGGATATGGATGGACTGGAACTGGCATCAAAGGTCAGTACCAAAGAGACCTATGAGGTGGGTGATAAGAATGCAGCTATCCGGATCGCCGTAATGGATTATGGGGTAAAGAAAAATATCCTGAACTGCATGGTGGAAAGAGGCGCTTATGTAAAGGTCTTTCCCGCTAAGACAAGTTTGGCCGAAGTAAATAAATTCAAGCCCGATGGCTATTTTATCTCCAACGGTCCCGGCGACCCTGCTCCAATGGATTATGCGATCAATACGCTGAAGCAAATATTAAAAGAAGAGAAGCCTGTGTTCGGGATATGTTTAGGTCACCAGCTACTGGCTTTAGCCAATGATATCCCCACTTTTAAAATGCATCATGGTCATCGTGGTCTTAACCACCCGGTAAAGAACCTCGTTACAGGAAGATCCGAGATCACTACACAGAACCATGGTTTTGGTGTGGACCCCGAGGCCGTTAAAAAAGCGGATCATATAGAGATCACTCACCTGAACCTTAATGACAAGTCTATTGAAGGCATAAGAGTCAAAGGGAAACCTGCTTTCTCCGTCCAATATCACCCGGAAGCTACCCCGGGGCCGCATGACTCAAGGTATTTGTTTGATGAGTTCATAGCAATGATCAAAACAAAGAATTAAAAACCTCGGGGACCCGGAGCTGGTAACGAATGGCAGCTGTCTGAGTATTGAAGAAAATGGTCGATGAAAGTATCCATATTCACTTTTGTTTTTACGGATATTCTATCTATTGGAATCTCTCCGGAACTAAGCTGTATATAAAGATTATGAAGACTGTACTTGCGAGATAATTGTTTGCTACAATAAATATATAAGTAAACAGCGCTATCATAATTGAATATATTTTCCCTCATGCAATTACAGTAATCATTAGCTGCGGAGAAGGCTTGCTTCCTGATATTCTTTTTGCATGCCATGAGGGAAAATAGGAATAGAAAAAGTATGGCCTTGTACATAAGAAGCTTTATTTTTAGATTCATTTTTTGCATTTATCCATAATGGTAAAACATGAAGATCGCCATCATCAACGGCCCCAACCTCAACCTGCTC
>DATLCB010000303.1:0-7337 GCA_035526625.1 Chitinophagaceae bacterium | reverse complement strand
ATAGTTGATATTCCACCGCCGTTTTAAATCCCTGTATTATTTTTTCATCACTGGTGATCTTTTGTAATCCATGAGCGCCGAAAGCGCCGAGTGCGACAGCCAGGCCGGCAAATATAGTTCCCGTTATAAGTGCTGTCTTATGCATGAAAAATTTTTTCGATCAGCTTTTCCAATTGAACCGGTTCTTCATCGATCTTAATGGATGCCTGTTCATAATAGATCTTGCGGTCTGCAAATTTTCGTGAGATATAACCATGCAACTGTTCATCGGAAAGATCCCGGATCAGCGGACGTTTTTCTTTTTCTTTTACCAGCCTGTCAAAGAGTACAGGTGTTGCTGTATTGATCCAGACGGTAGTGCCCGACTGGTTCATGTATTCGATATTATTAAAATAGCAGGGAGAGCCGCCGCCACAGGCCATGATAAAACTATCGTGACTTTCAGTGATAATATATAGCACCTCTTTTTCCAGCATCCGGAAATGTTCTTCTCCATCAGTCGCAAATATTTCAGGAATGGATTTGCCGGCATGCGAGGCCACCTGTTCATCCAGGTCAAAAAAAGGGAGACTAAACTTTTCACTCAGGAGCCTCCCCCAGTGTGTTTTGCCGGAGCCCATGAAGCCGATAAGGAAGATCTTCATAGCGATTTGAAAATTTGAAAATGAAACAATTTGACAATGCGGTCGATCAGGTATGAAGCTGGAATTTTCAAATCTCCAAATCAATACATCTTCAAATCATTTAAATGCATTCAACCCCGTCACATCCATCCCCGTTATCAGCAAATGGATATCGTGTGTGCCTTCGTAAGTGATCACGCTTTCCAGGTTCATCATGTGTCGCATGACTGAATATTCGCCGGTGATACCCATACCGCCGAGGATTTGCCTGGCATCACGGCAGATATTTGTCGCCACTTCACAGGCATTTCTTTTTGCCATACTCACTTGCTGCGGAGTAGCTCTTCCTTCACTCATCAACACGCCCAGCCGCCAGTTCAGTAGTTGGGCTTTGGTTATCTCGGTCACCATTTCGGCCAGTTTCTTTTGTTGCAGCTGAAAACCACCGATAGGCCGGCCGAATTGCTCCCGCTCCTTTGAATAACGTAAAGCCGTGTCATAGCAATCCATCGCGGCACCAATCGCTCCCCACGCAATACCATATCTTGCTTTGGTAAGACAACCGAGAGGACCTTTCAATCCTTTTACGTTTGGAAAAATATTTTCTTTTGGGACTTTGACATTATCAAATACCAGTTCGCCTGTGGCAGATGCACGAAGGCTCCATTTGCCGTGCGTTGTCGGTGTTGAAAATCCTTCCATCCCTCTTTCCACGATCAATCCATGGATCTCACCTGCCTCATTTTTTGCCCATACTACGGCTACCTGTGAGAATGGCGCATTGCTGATCCACATCTTTGCACCGTTCAATACCACATGATCGCCTGCATCCTTTAAATTGGTAAGCATACTCGAGGGGTCGCTCCCATGGTTGGGCTCTGTCAATCCGAAACAACCAAGCCATTCTCCACTTGCCAATTTGGGTAAATATTTTTTACGCTGTTCTTCACTGCCGTATTGATAGATAGGGAACATCACCAGGGAACCCTGTACTGAAGCGGTTGAACGAACACCACTATCTCCCCGCTCCAATTCCTGCATCATCAATCCATACGAAATATAATCAAGTCCGCCTCCACCATACTCCGCGGGGATCGTTGGGCCAAAACAACCCAGGTCACCTAACTGCTTTATGATCTGTTGCGGGAACTCAGCTTTCTGTGCATACTCCTCGATGATGGGAGAAATTTCTTTTTTTACATAATTACGGACAGACTCGCGGATGAGTTTATGTTCCTCTGTCAGCAATTCATCAGCATTAAAGTAATCTGGACTGGTAAAATTATCTGTTCTGGCTGCCATTGCTTGATTTTTAATTGATCCCGATCCTTAGACTTTTCCTCGGGTCATTGGGAAGGCCAAAGGTAAGTGAAAGTTGAAAGTGCTGCTGCGCCATATGCTATGCTGAATGAGAAAAAATTATTGCTCTATATTGCACTCATAACAGAAAGCATGGTTTCTCAAAAAAGTTCATACACGTTGGGTTTGCTGCTACTCCTGGCATCTTTCGTAATGCCAGCCCACCGACTGTTATCTCAAACCGATACGCCTCCGGTAAAAGATTCATCGCATGCTGCGGATGATGATATGAAAGTGTTTGAGAAAGTAGAGATCGAAGCCAGCTACCCGGGCGGTCATAATGCATGGAAAAAATTCCTGGAACAAAATCTTAATGCAGCCGTAGCAGCCAATAAAAAAGCCCCGGCCGGAGCTTATACCGTCGTGATACAATTCGTGGTAGATAAAGAGGGAAAGATATCTGATATAAAGCCACTCACCAACCATGGGTACGGTATGGAAGATGAAGTGATAAGGATACTGAAAAAAGCATCCCGCTGGCAACCTGCCATACAAGATGGACGTCCTGTGAAAGCTTATCGCAAACAACCTGTCACTTTTATGGTAATAGAAGATAAGAAATGGAAGAAAAACACCAAATGATATTTTGCTCATAAAATTTAAACCTCCAACATGCGCCGTTACTATGCTGTTCTGATCTGTCTTTCCATCTCTCATGCATCATTTTCACAGGAGCCGGTAGTGAACGGCTGGAAAAGCTTTGTAGATACCGCGGGGAAATTCACGGCCAAATACCCGGCCACCTGGGTCAATAAGATAAAGGAGAATAACAGGGTATTCTTTACATCGCCAGCAGAAACAGAAGCTGATAATTTCCTGGAGAACATCAATATTCATGTATCTCAAAATCCCGTATATGGCAACGAGCTGAAGATACAGGACATGTATCCATCAGTAATAGACCAGCTAAAACCTTCCTTTACCGATTTCAAACTGGAAAGCCAGCGTTTTTTTAAATGGAACAATACAGATGCCTGCGAGATCATTTATACCGGGTTCAACAAAATAGACGAAAGTCTTAAAGTAAGGTTGATTCAATGGTTCTGTTTTTATAAGACCAGGTTATATACGCTTACTTACACTTCTTCCGCTTCTAATACGATTTACAGGCAACCTGCGAAGAGGATCATGAGCAGTGTCGTTTTCAAATAGATCATCTCTCTTGAACCCTTGTGTTCTTTGTGAAACGCTTTGTGTTCGTTGTGTTACAAAAAATACAGGAGCACAAAGTTCACTAAGAACCAAAGGACACAACCTTTGTGTTCTTCGTGAATGCTTTGTGTTCGTTGTGTTACAAAAAATACAGGAGCACAAAGGCCACTAAGAACCACGAAGGACACGACCTTTGTGTTCTTTGTGAATGCTTTGAGTTCTTTGTGATCCAAAAATACAGGAGCACAAAGTTCACTAAGAACCACGAAGGACACCACGATTCATTGAAAAATTAAAAGCCCTTCTTCGGCTGCTGCTGTCCGCCCGCACCTATCACCGAACTTCCATACACTTTGATCGTTGATTTGATGAAATCCTTTTCATCTGCCTCATAAATATTGTTTACATATTTCTGAGGATTACGATCAATAAAGGGGAACCAGGTGCTTTGAATCTGTATCATTATTCTATGTCCTTTTTTAAAAGTATGGAGCACATCCTGTAAAGGGACGTTTACATCAGTGGGAACGCCTGGGATAAAAGGCTCGGGTTTTTCAAAACTTTTGCGAAACCTTCCCCGGAATGCTTCACTCCTTACCAATTGCTGGTAACCTCCCATGATGATGTTCTTAGGGTTGTGTTCATAATTTGGATGATCATCCGGATATACATCGATCAGCTTAACAATAAAATCCGCATCTGTGCCCGACATGGCTACCTTCAATTTTGCGAGGATCTCACCCGCTATAGTTACATCTGCTGTCAGCACATCCGATTCAAAGGTCAGTACATCGGGTCGGCGAGAAGCTTCCCGCTGGTCATCGCTCATATAATTGCGCGGCGTAAAGGTCAGGCCCTCCGTTTGCGAAGTATAGGGGACAGGTTTGGCCGGATCACTGACATATTCAAACACGGCATTGTCTTTAGCTGGTTGGTTGATCAGTAGTTTTCCGTTCTCCCCGAATTGTAATTTCAGGGGCGGGATATCTTTAGGTGGCCATACATCAAACCTTTCCCACTGCTTTTTCCCGGTGTTATACATCAAAGCCTCCGGACGCTTATAAGGACCCTCATCTTTCAGGTAATGCGCAAAGAAAGGTCGCTCTATATCCCGCATATAATAGGTAGATATGCTATCTCCGAAATAAAGATGATTGTGTGTGCTTTTACCCTTTTCGCTGGCCCAGTCGCCATGACCCCAGGGTCCCATCACAATGGTATTATCCGCACCAGGTGTTGTCTTTTCGATCGTCTTGTAAATATTAAGAGGTCCATACAGATCCTCGGCATCAAACCAACCTCCAACTGTGAGTACAGCAGGTTTGATATTTTTCAAATGAGGTAAAATATTGCGCCTTTGCCAGAACGTATCATAATTCGGATGACTGGTGATCTGTTTCCAGAAAAAATTATCGTTGTGAAGTTTGGCAGTGATATTTTTCAAAGGCCCCATTTTCAAATAGTAGTCATAAGCATCTTTAGCCGGGTTGCCATAGAAGCGCATGATCTCAGGCATGAACCAGTTGTCTCTCGTTGTGTCTTTTTTCTGGTAACCAAATACCGCAAAGGCGGCGGTATAGCTTTCAAGATAAGCTCCCATGTGATGAAAATCATCAAAGAAGAAATCGGAAACAGGCGCCTGTGGAGACACTGCTTTTAAAGCCGGGTGGGCATCCGGTAAAGAAGCGGCAGAATAAAATCCAGGATAAGAGATACCGTAGATACCAACACGACCATTATTACCTTTCAAATTCTTTACCATCCAGTCAATACTATCCCAGGTATCCGAACTTTCGTCGATCGCTGTTTTATTCCTGGGATCATTCCCCGGAATATTAGGTGTCATATTATCGAATAACCCATCGCTCATATACCTTCCTCTTACGTCCTGGAAAACTAAAATATACCCCTCTTCTACGAGGTATTTGGAAGGATGCCCAAATGTTTTATACTCACCATAGCTGGATGCATTGTAGCAGGTCCGGTTCATTAATATCGGCCATGCCTTTGTTTTATCCTTTGGCATATAGACCAGGGTAAACAATTTGGCCCCGTCACGCATAGGGATGCGGTATTCGAACTTGTCGTAATGCTCCCGCATATACAGAGAGTCATTGTCAATTTTCTGCCCCAGGAGAGATAAGGGGAAGAGAATAAGCATGCAGGTCCGGGTAAGTGATCTCATAAAATGTATTTGGTGATGAAGCGGTGAAAAAACTAAGCTACGTAAAAAAACAAAGCCCTGTTCCAATGGGGGAACAGGGCTATAATAAGGCCGTATGATCTTATTTATAACCGGACCATTCTCTCGTTTCTATATTAAAAAGCCAGTACATGCCATTGGCATAGGCAAAATTGAAGGAAGCATTCATCGGTGCATCTGCAGGCAGTTTAACGGATCGTGTCAGAAAGCCGGTTTTGACATCGTATAACTCTATTTCATAGCTCTCAGGTTTTAAGAAACCAAGTTCAGCCCTTTTTATTCCTGTGTAGATAACAGTGGTACTATTATAGGCACTGGGTGTTACGGGATCAGTTTGTTCCGGATCCATACCATCTGCTTTGGTTCTGCCCCAGTGTATTGTTAATGTAGCTCCTTTTACAGGCTCTTCCATGCTGTAAAACCAGATCTCCCCCTGGTGCAGAAACATTATTTGCTTACTTAGACTATTGGCGGCACCTACGCTTTGTGCATTGGGCTGTGTCATTTCTTCTGTGAGGTATTGTACTTCACGGATCATCCCTTTTGTATCATGATCATACCGGAACCATCCGCCGGCATCAAAAGAATTACCCTGGATCGTTTTCTTATCAGCATTGTACCAAAGTCCACGAACATCAACCTCGCAGTTAAGACTGTCTGGAGAAACCCTTTTACCCGCAGCGTCGAAAATGCAAAGCGGATAACCTATATTGCCAGCCATAGCTGCATAATATTTTTTAAATACAGGATGCCATGCCACCGAAGCTCCACGGGTACCGGGCATAGGATCGATATCTTTATCGCGGGCCATTTTCAGCGTCTTCACTTTTTTAACCCTGGTTACCGGGACTGATGTTTGCGAACTGGCGGAAAAAAATGAAACAGTCATCACCAGGGTCACAAAGAAATATCTCATAAAAAATATCTTAATTTCCTGTAAAGGAACAGGTCGTTAGGCAAAAGATGATCCCCTGCAAAGGGTATTTTGAACACTGGTTGAAGGTATACACTATTCCGTTCATGTATATATTCATGGTGTGCAGCAGCGATTGATGAAGATCATTTGTCTGACTCCTTAATGTAATTGTATGCGAACCACCCAACCAGGAAGATCATTACTATCTGCTATTCTTTTTACGGGCTTGCTCGCCGGTTTAATGGATGGTCTCGCGGCAATCATTCAATATACTATCAACGGCGGGAAGAACCCTGCCAATATTTTCAAATACATAGCCACCGCCGTGTTTGGCAAAGACGCATTTACAAAAGGCAATAGTATGGTGGTATGGGGAGTGGTGTTTCATCTGGGCATAGCGATGTTGTTCACTGCCTTCTTCTTTCTTATTTATCCAAAGATCAAAGGCTTTGCCAGCAATAAGATTCTGACGGCGATAGTATTTGGTTTGTTCGCCTGGGCGGTGATGAACCTGCTGGTGGTACCCCTGAGCAAGATCCACCAGGCTCCTTTTGTTCTAAAAAAAGCTGCTATTGCCGCCTCGATATTGATCGTCTGCATAGGCTTTCCTGTTTCATTCATGGCCAATAAATATTATCTTTACCGAAAATAATATTCCCTATGTCATTGCTCAATCAGAAAAACCAAAAAGGAAAATCTAAAGCCGATAAAAAAGGCAAATCGGGTACCCAGGGTGGATCTAAGTTCATCCAAAAACCTAAATCAGGTTTTGTAAGCAAACAACAAAACACCGGCTCCCAGCGCGGTAGTTAATCAGCGGTTCTTTTCTCTTTGATGTCCAGCTTATACCTAAGTACAATATCATCATTATACAGCAGGTAAAGCCATTGTACGCCCGGAGCAGAAGCTGTAAATGTGTATTGAGGTCTTGACAAAGCAGCTACAGTACGCCCGGCTTCATCGGGCTTTAAAAAGATCCAGGAAGAAGAGTGGCTGAAAAGAGTGGAATCGGTTAACGTGCTGGATGATATACTTTCCGTCCGGCCAGCTTCAAGTTGTAAAACGATAGTATAGTGAGCAATCG
>DATLCB010000302.1:0-11485 GCA_035526625.1 Chitinophagaceae bacterium | reverse complement strand
ATGAGGATCATCATCCAGTTCATTGCACAGGGAGTAGGAGTGATGATCCTTCGTAAAAGATTTGGGTCAACGGATCTTCCTTTTAAAATGTGGCTATTCCCTATCCCGGTAATTCTTTCTATAGCGATATGGATATATCTTTTTATTCAAACAGGATGGTTTGCTTTATGGGGAAGCCTGATCGCTGTCATAGGTGTAATGGTGTACCTGTTGAAGAGCAAATATTGGGATAAACAGGAGCCCGGCACTGTCCATCTTTAACTATTTTCCACATATCCACAACTTGTCCCGTTTTTAAGGATAATAGATTTGGCAGGGTTATCGTTACGTTATTAATCTATTATATTTGTTCGTAATCAAACCCCCATGAATGAGTCATCCTAAGGGAAAACTGATAGCCATCGGCGGCGCGGAAGACAAGGGAACTGACCTGGAAACTGGAGAGATCTATCGCAATAACCTCAATTTTTTTGAGCTCGGCATCCTTCGCCGCGTAATGCAGGAAGCAGGAGGGCCTTCCTCCCGTATAGAAGTCGTGACCACAGCTTCGATGATCCCATATGAAGTAGGCGAAAATTACCTCAATGCATTTGGAAAGATCGGTTGCACCAATGTGGGTGTGATCCATATCCGCAACCGGCAGGATACTATGGATGATGAATACATGGAACGTATCCGTCATTGTGACGCAGTGATGTTCACTGGCGGCAACCAGTTAAGATTAAGTGTCACCGACGGAGGCACTGAATTTCTTGCTGTCCTGAAAAAACGATACCTCGAAGAAGAATTCCTGATCGCGGGTACCTCTGCGGGTGCCATGGCTATGAGCCAAACCATGATCTATGAAGGGAATGCCATCCGGGCACACTTGAAAGGGGAAGTAAAAATGACAACGGGTTTAGGTTTTATTGGTTCGATCATCATTGATTCGCATTTTGAAAAAAGGGGAAGATTCGGAAGACTAGCACAGGCCGTGGCGACCAATCCTTCAACAATTGGTATTGGATTGGGAGAAGATACGGGCATGCTGATCACGGAAGGAAATAAAATGGAGGCTATCGGCAGCGGGCTCGTAATCATTATTGATGGTCATGATATACTTCATTCCAATATCGCTGATATTCCTGATGGCAATCCTGTTAGCCTGGAGAATCTTAAAGTTCATTTTTGTGAAAAAGGCAATGGATACATGATCAGGGAAAGAAAATTCCTGCCAGAAGCAAGCGAAGGGGCGGTGATAAAGAAACAAGTGAACGTGGACTAGGTAATTGGTTGATCATTGATTGGTTAACCAGGCCTTATATATAGCCATTTCTTTAAGACCCAATACCGAATTAACCAGTTAACCAATAAACAACTTTATTACATATTGAAGCGGTCAGCATCCGTAAAGGATGCTTTTGTATTTTTATACGTATATGAAAAAGATACTGCTCATTTCCCTGCTGGCCTTTGTGTGTGCATTCAGCAACCAGAAGAAAACAAAAGTTATCTTCTTTGGGGACTCTATCACTCAAGCAGGTGTGAATCCAGATGGTTATATATCAAGGATCGAAAACATGTGCAGGGGTGAAGGGAAGCAAGATCTTTTCGAATTTGTGGGCGCTGGTATAAGCGGGCATAAAATATATGACCTGTATCTTAGAATGGAAGAGGATGTGCTGGCCAAAAACCCGGATATAGTGATCATCTATATCGGGGTGAATGATGTCTGGCATAAAGCGCTTTCCGGTACGGGTACGGACCAGGACCGCTTTGAGAAATTCTATCTTGCCATTATAAAAAAGCTGAAAGAAAAAAATATAAAGGTCATCGTTTGCACGCCTGCTGTCATCGGGGAAAAAACAGATTACAGCAATCCACAGGATGGCGATCTCAACCAGTACAGTATTATTATCCGCAACATCGCATCTAAAAATGTTTTGCCCCTCGTTGACCTTCGGAAAGCATTCCTTGCGTATAACCAGAAAAATAATTCAGAAAATAAGGACAGGGGTATCTTGACGACAGACAGGGTACATCTTAATGCGCAGGGCAACCAGTTAGTGGCTGACCTCCTATGGGAAGAGCTGAAAAAAACTAACTGATCTAACTGGACGTTATGAAAAGGAAAAAATTTATCAGCCTATCGGCGATGACTGCTACAGGGATGTTGATCAGCAAAGGATCAATGGCAGGAGGGAAAAAGGATTTTCCCATTGTAAGAGTGGCCGAGAACATGCGCAAATTCAAAAGCCCCGCACTTGAAAAACTTATTGCAGAAGTAAAGAAGAATACGGGGAATAAGGAACTGGGTTGGTTGTTTGAGAACTGTTTTCCCAACACGTTGGATACGACAGTAGATTTCGAGATCATCAACAACAAACCTGATACGTTCGTGATCACGGGTGATATTGATGCGATGTGGTTACGGGACTCTTCAGCACAGGTATGGCCCTACCTCGCATTGATGAAAGAAGATAAGAACCTGCAGGAATTGATAAAGGGTGTCATCAACAGGCAAACAAAGTTCATCCTGAAAGATCCTTACGCCAATGCATTTTATAAGGATGAGAATAAGGTAAGTGAATGGAAGGATGATAAAACGTTGATGAAACCCGGCGTGCACGAACGGAAATGGGAGATCGATAGTTTATGTTATCCCATTCGACTTGCACAAGGTTATCTAAAAGAAACAGGGGATACCTCTCCTTTTGATAAAGATTGGATCGAAGCAATGCGACTCGTGGTTCAAACCTTTAAAGAGCAACAGCGCCTGGATGGTAAAGGACCTTATAAATTTGAACGTACCACCAGTTGGGCCACCGATGGAGTGCCATTGGGTGGTTATGGTTACCCAGCAAAGACGACAGGTATGATCCATGCTATGTTCCGGCCCAGTGATGATGCGACGATCTATCCTTTCAATATTCCAGGAAATATGTTAGCTTATTTATCCCTTGCACGACTAGCGGCGATACTAAAAAAGATGCCAGGTGGTAATGAGAAACTGATGGGTGAAGCAGGCAAACTCGGAGAAATTATTTTGACCGCAGTAAACCAATACGGAACTATCATGCATCCGGTATTCAAGAAAATATTTGCTTATGAAGTGAATGGTTTCGGAAGTTTTAACCTCATGGATGACGCTAATGTTCCAAGCCTTCTTTCGTTATCATATCTTGGTATCATCGATCCAACGAAAGAAAATATATACCGGAACACCCGCCGCTATGTATTGTCAAATGAAAATCCTTTCTTTTTTAAAGGCAAAGCAGGTGAGGGGATCGGTGGACCGCACGTAGGTATGGACTATATCTGGCCGATGAGTATCATAATGCGGGCACTAACCAGCCATGATGATAAAGAAATAAAAAATTGTTTGACCACATTGCAAAGCACTCATGCCGGTACAGGTTTCATGCATGAATCCTTTCACAAGGATGATGCTTCTAAATTCACCCGCAAATGGTTTGCCTGGGCCAATACATTATTTGGAGAATTGCTCTGGAAAACTTACAGGGAGAGGAAATACCTGCTTGATTAACTGATCGTGACAAGGAAATAGTTCTTTTTTCCTTTTTGTACCAGAAGGTACCTATCATGCAACAGATGACCGGCATCCACTTTCTCCTCAATGCTTTCAATTTTTTTTCTGTTAATGCTGACACCACCGCCCTGCACCAGTTTTCTTGCTTCGCCTTTGCTGGGAGCGATGGTTGTTTCCGAAAGAAAGGAAACAATATCTATAGCATTTTCGACCTTCGCCCTTTCAAATTCAATTTTCACCACTCCTTCCATTCCTTCAAGGTCTTCAATGGTCAGGCTTTCCACAGGCGCGGCTTGATTGGCAAATAATTTTTCAGTGGTGGCGACCGCTTCCATTAATGCTTCGCTGCCATGAACGAAACGGGTTACTTCTTCTGCCAGCTTTTTCTGCAACATTCTTTTGCCCGCATCTTTTTTGTGAGCTTCCAGGATGGAATTTATTTCCGCATGTGGCAGGAACGTAAAGATCTTTATCCATTTCTCTGCGTCGGTGTCGCTCGCATTCAGCCAGAACTGGTAAAATTGGTAGGGCGTGGTACGAACAGGGTCGAGCCAAATATTTCCGCTTTCCGTTTTTCCAAATTTTCCCCCATCTGCTTTTGTTATCAATGGACAGGTAAAAGCAAAAGCTTCCGCACCCTCTTTCTTCCTTATCAGCTCCGTTCCTGTCACGATATTTCCCCATTGGTCGCTACCACCCATTTGCAGTTTCGCATTTTTGTTCTTATATAACCAATAAAAATCATAGCCCTGCACCAACTGGTAGGTGAATTCGGTAAAACTCATTCCGGTTTCGCCATCCAATCTTTTTTTCACACTGTCTTTGGCCATCATGTAGTTCACAGTAATGTGCTTGCCAACATCACGAATGAAATTGAGAAAACTGAAATCTTTGAACCAGTCATAGTTGTTCACCATTTCGGCTGCATTGGATCTTGCGGTATCAAAATCCAGGTATTGCATCAATTGTTTCTTAACTCCTTCCTGGTTATGCCTTAAAACTTCCTCGCTCAATAAATTCCTCTCCTCGCTTTTTCCGCTGGGATCACCTACCATTCCGGTGGCACCTCCCACCAATGCGATAGGTTTATGCCCCGCTTTTTGAAAATGAACAAGCAATAAAATGGGTACCAGGCTCCCGATGTGGAGACTGTCAGCAGTAGGGTCAAAGCCGATATAAGCCGTGGTCATTTCCTTCTTTAACTGTTCTTCGGTCCCCGGCATAATATCCTGGATCATTCCTCTCCATCTTAGCTCTTCTATCAAATTCATTTTAAACCAGCGATTTAGGGCAAAAGTAAGTCAGAAAGACATTGTTGGTGGTCAAGGGCAATATTTTTCTAAAGAACTCGTTTTCAGGTATTAGTCTTTTTGTTTTGGCTTCCTATGTTTTTCCATAGCTAAAGACTAATTTTACAAGCAACCCGTATCTATGAAAGCGATTGTTTTTTAAACGCTTATCGAAAACTGTCCGAATGAAATTGACCACCCGTATTTTGTCCCTGCTGACAACTGTCCTTTCCTTATCTGCCTCAGCTCAGTTCAGAAAATATTCCAATGAATTTTTAAATATAGGCGCTGGCGCCAGAGGACTTGCCATGGGAGGAGCGCAAGTCGCATCTGTGGAGGATGGAACTGCCGGTTATTGGAACCCTGCGGGTCTTACCGGTGTAAAAAATAATCCGCAGGTAAACCTCATGCATGCGGAATACTTTGCCGGTATAGGAAAATACGATTATCTCGGTGTCGCTTTCCCTTCGGCTAACAATAAAAGAACGATCGGGATCACCGGCTTGCGATTTGCTGTTGATGATATCATGAATACCCTTTTCCTGGTTGAACCCGATGGTTCGATCAATTACAATAATATCCAGGCTTTCTCCTCTGCTGATTATGCTTTTATCTTTTCTTACGCTCAGAAATTGAAAGAGAGTGAAAAGAAGAATATCAATTTTGGTGTAAATGCCAAGGTGATCCATCGTAGTGTCGGAAAATTTGCCAAGGCCTTTGGTTTTGGCATCGACGCAGGATTACAGATACATACCAAAAAATGGAAATTTGGTATAGCGGGTCGCGACATAACAACCACCTTTAATGCCTGGTCGTTCACCTTTACCGAAAGAGAGAAGGAAGTTTTATACCTGACCAAAAATGAGATACCTGTAAAATCAACGGAGCTGACTGCGCCTCGGCTGGTATTGGGGATCGCCAGGGATTTCAAGATCGGGAAAAAATCAAGCCTGCTGGCGGAAGCTAATATTGATGTGACATTTGACGGGCAACGAAACACACTGCTGAGTGCGGATCCTGTAAGCGCCGACCCTAAGTTGGGACTTGAACTTAACATCAGCAACGTTTTTTACCTGCGTGCGGGGATAAATAATTTCCAGAGAGCCTTATCTGATGGAGATACGGTGAACCAGAAAAAAGTTTGGATCTATCAGCCAGGCGGCGGCGCCGGTTTCCGGATAGGAAATGTTACTATCGACTATGCCTTTACAAATCTCTCCAACCAATCCAACCCCTTATTTACCCATGTATTTTCCCTGAAACTGGACATGGTGAAGCCTAAGAAAGAAAATGATTAAAGAAAACTGAATCCAAAAACCTGATTCAAAATGAAAAGAATTTTACTCGCTCTGTTATTGTTCAGTGGACTTGCCTCCAGTGCACAGTCCTATAATAACGAGTGGATAGACTATAGCAAGACCTACTATAAGATCAAGGTACTCAATACTGGAATATACCGGATCGCACAATCGGTTTTGGCGACAGCTGGCCTGGGTAGTATACCCGCAGAGCACTTTCAATTATGGAGAAATGGTCAGCAGATCCCTATTTATACTTCAGTGCAAACAGGTACGATGGGTAGCAGTGATTACATCGAGTTCTGGGGTGAAATGAATGATGGAACAACTGACAAGGAGTTATATAGGATCCAGGATCATCAGCTGAATAATAAATGGAGCCTTGAATCAGATACATCTATTTATTTCCTTACTGTTAATCCCGGAAGCAATTTTAGGTTGACTCCCACCACCAATGCACTACCTTCTCCTCTTGCTCCCGAGCCTTTTTTTATACATACGGTCGGCAAGTATTACAGGGAGAGGTTTCATTTTGGGTATGCTGCAGTTGTGGGAGATTATGTTTACTCTTCCAACTATGAGAATGGGGAAGGGTTTACTACATTGGATATTGGGATTAACGGTATTCGTACTGAAACATTCAGCAACCTCATCCCTTATACAGGTCCTGGTGCTCCCGCACCACTTGTAAAAGTAAATGCTACCGGGAATGCTTTAAATCCGAGAACTGTCGAAATAAAACTGAATGGAACAGTGATCGGTAGTCCGGTCATGGATTTTTTTGACTATATAAAAACGAATATAGCTATTTCACCAACTGATATCAGTTCAGGAACAGCGGTTATTGATGTAAAGAACGCTAACATAACCGGAGGTGACCGAATGGTCATTGCTCAAACTGAATTGCAGTATCCGCGGATGTTCAACTTTGGGGGAGCTAATAATTTTTCTTTTGAACTTCCTGCAAACACTTCGGGAAATTATTTAGAAATAACGGGTTTTAATTATGGGTCTACCAGTCCTGTTTTGTATGATATGACTAATGGGAAAAGATACATTGCGGATATTACGAATGCTCCCATTATCAAAATTGCCTTGCAGCCTTCATCTGTCAGCCGGAAGCTCTTATTAATTACGCAAGAGTCTTCCTTCCCAATGGCTGTTACAAGTTTGGAGCAACGCAATTTTATTAATTATGGACTGCCTGCTAACAAAGGTGATTACTTAATAATATCCCACTCCGCCCTGATGACGGGCCCGGGTGGTAACCCTGTAGAGAATTACAGAAGTTACCGGTCCTCGGCTATCGGAGGCTCATACAATGCAAAAATTTATTTGATTGATCAACTGGTCGATCAATTCAGTTTTGGAATTAAAAATCACCCGCTTTCCGTTAGAAATTTCCTGCGCTGGGCAAGAACAAATTTTGGAAACATCAAGGATGTTTTTATAATTGGTAAGGGTCTCCAGTATGTTCAAAATCGTACGTTCGAGGCCAACCCTGATTTCCATAAACTTTCTTTTGTCCCCACTTTTGGTCACCCAGCTTCAGATAATTTACTAACAGCTGACCCGGGTTTGGATGTAACACCAAAATTATCTATTGGCCGTTTGTCGGTGATCAATGGTAACGAGGTCGCCATCTACCTGAATAAGGTAATTCAATATGAGCAAAAGCTGGCTTTTCAGTCCCCTGTCATCGCCGATAAGGCCTGGCAAAAAAATGTAGTACATGTTATTGGTGCCGGTGATGGATCATTGGGCACGATCCTTACGAATGCTATGAATGGTTTTGGCAGTATCATAAAAGACACTTTCTATGGCGCCAACCTGCATACTTTCAGTAAAGTGTCAACCGCTCCGGTAGAGCAGGCCAATGCTGCTAAATTGTACGGTCTTTTCGAGGAAGGCATTGGTATACTCACCTATTTTGGTCACTCTTCTGCGAGTACACTGGAGTTTAACCTCGATAATCCTGACGGGTATAATAATCCCGGTAAATATCCTGTATTTATATTATTAGGTTGTAGTGCGGGTAATTTCTACAATTTCAACCTGGCAAGACTTTCTACCAAAGAAACTATTTCCGAAAAATTTGTGCTGGCCGATCAACGGGGAAGTATCGCTACCATCGCGAGCACCCACCTGGGTATTGTCAACTATCTTGATATTTACAATACACAAACAATGAAGGCGGCTTCTGTCAACCAGTATGGCAAGACGCTGGGTGAGATCATGCGGGATGCAGTGACGAATGTTTATAATATTATGACGCAGAATGACTATTATGCAAGATTCCACTGCGAACAAACAACCTTACACGGCGACCCCGCCTTACGCCTGGATGCATCATTCCCAAAGCCCGATTATGCGATCGAACCACAGTTAGTGGAGATCAATCCATCATTTATCTCTGTTGCTGAAAATTCCTTTAAGATCAAGGCCAAATTCATCAACCTCGGTAAAGCTATAAATAAACCTATTGTTATCGAGTTGAAACGCACTTACCCCGATCTCAGCACGGACATTAGAAGAGACACTATTCCTGGTATCCGTTTCATGGATTCGCTTACCTATAATGTACCGATCCTTTCCACGCGGGACAAAGGACTTAACAAGATCAGTATCTGTATAGATGCTGATAATACGGTTGATGAGATCTATGAGACCAATAACTGTGTCAGCAAGGACTTCTTCATTTATGAAGATGAGATAAGGCCGGTATTTCCTTTCAATTATGCGATCGTTAACAGGCAGAATATAAAATTCCATGCGTCTACGGCCAATCCATTTACAGTATCACGGCAATATAACTTTGAGATCGATACCACCGAGGCATTCAATTCGCCTTTTAAGAAAACACAAAGCGTGACTTCGGTAGGAGGTGTTATCGAATTTAATCCTGTTATAACATTTACCGACAGCACTGTTTATTACTGGAGGGTATCGCCTGTTCCTGTATCAGGGACGCCTGTCTGGAACTATGCTTCCTTTGTGTACCTGCCAAACAGTCAACCCGGCTTCAACCAGTCACATTATTTCCAGCACGATAGATCCCTGAAAAATAAAATAGTCCTGAATGCGCAAAGCAGGAACTGGGAATTTGATTCTGTTCCTCACTTCATATTCGCCAAGAACGGGGTCTTCCTTACGGCGACAAGCCAGGAAGGAGATCTTATCGTAGCGCCTGATGGGTCTGCATTCATACGTAGTGCCTGTGTTGGATTCTCGCTGATCTTTAACCTTATCGATCCTAAGAGTTTCGTTACCTCGCTAAACCCAAGTTCCTTTATGGGAAGCGCTGATAATAATTGTGTGGCCCCTCCAAGCTCGCGACGCTGGAACTTTGAGTGGTCCTATATGACGGCTGCGAAAAGAAAGGAAATGATGGACTTTATGGATTGGATCCCAAATGGAACCATTGTTGTTGTGCGTAATATCCTTAATCCGGGACAACCTGCCGGTGGATTCATTGATTCCTGGAAAAACGACACATTATTGTATGGATCGGGAAATTCCCTGTATCACAGATTAAAAGCGGCCGGGATGAATGTACTGGATTCCTTTACTTCACCCAAGGCGATGATCTTTATCTACCAGAAAGGAAGTCCCTCTTTTGGACCGGTCGGTACTGTTTCAGCAGGGATATATGACCTTGTCGCCCTGAATAAAAATTTGAAAACACCCGACTCTATCGGCTTTGTTACCTCACCTGTTTACGGCAGGGCGAAAGCATGGAAGCAATTGATCTGGCGGGGTGCTTCCGATGCCACATCGGATACCGCAACGGTGGATGTCATCGGTGTACAACTGGATGGAAGTGAGCAAACATTATTTACCGATATCACTACTGCACAGCAGGATTTCGATATCTCTTCTATCAGCGTTGCGCAATATCCATATTTGAAACTTAAATTAAGGGCCAAGGATAAAGGGACCTATACACCTTACCAGCTCAGGTATTGGAGAGTTACCTACGATCCTGTTCCCGAAGGTGCTATTGCCCCGAATATTTACCTGTCTGTAAAGGATTCGCTCGAGCTGGGCGAGCCACTAACCTATAAAGTAGCGTTTAAGAATGTAAGTGATGTTCCGTTCGATAGTGTGAAAGTAAAAATGGTGATCACCGATCGTAATAACGTACCGTACAACGTGCCGATCCCGAGACGGCGTAAATTACCTGTGAGTGATACACTCCAGATCGGTGCACTGATCAACAGCAATACCATACCTGGCCATAATACTGTGTACCTTGAAGCGAACCCCGACGATGATCAGCCAGAACAATATCACTTCAATAATTTTGCCTATCGTAACCTTTATGTGAAGCCCGATAGCCTTGATCCTTTGCTCGATGTTACATTTGATGGTGTGCATATCCTGAACCGTGATATCGTTTCATCAAAGCCGGATATCGTCATAAAACTCAAAGATGAGGCCCGTTGGATGGTGCTCGATGATACATCCTTGCTGACATTATTTATACGCTACAAAGGTGGACCTGCACGCCGTTATTATTTCAGTAATGACACCATGCGGTTCATACCGGCCGGCCAGGCGCCAAATCCTGATAATACAGCCTCGATCAATTTCAAACCGCACTTCTTGCAGGATGGGGAATATGAAATGATCATTACCGGTAAGGATAAAAGCGATAATAACGCAGGTAATATAGAGTACAGGGTATTGTTCGAGGTCGTCAACAAGCCGATGATATCAAACATGCTGAACTACCCTAATCCATTCACCACTTCTACAGCCTTTGTTTTCTATATTACCGGCAGTGAAGTGCCACAGAATATCAAGATCGAGATCATGACCATCACCGGTAAGATCGTAAGAGAGATCACTAAAGCTGAACTTGGCCCGCTTCATATCGGCAGGAACATCACTGAATTCAAGTGGGATGGTACTGACCAGTACGGTTCAAAGCTTGCCAATGGTGTTTACCTCTACCGTGTAGTGACGAACCTGAATGGCAAATCACTTGATAAGTATAAACCCAGCGGGGATGAAACAGATAAATTTTTCAATAAAGGATATGGTAAAATGTACCTGATGCGATAAAGGAGAGCCAGGAAAAAATTAAAGGGTTGCCCAACGGCAGCCCTTTTTTATTACGTCTTGTGATACTACTTGACCAGCAGCACCGTTCCCTTCTGGAAATACTTTTTATTGTCGAGCCCGATTGCCTGCATCATCCACACAAATACTTCTGATCCCTGGTGCTGCCCTTTGATTGTGCCGTCCCATCCAGGGTCGTTAGGCTGCATATTATAGACAAGCTGACCCCAGCGATTATACACCCTGAAATACTGCAGTTGTTTGACCCCGATCATGATCGGCCTGAAAAGATCATTTCGGCCGTT
>DATLCB010000301.1:0-6695 GCA_035526625.1 Chitinophagaceae bacterium | reverse complement strand
TGGGAGTAAACCCTGAAGGAACATAGATCTCCGGTCCTTTGTAAACTTTTACCAATATATCATCTATTCCCTCGCAACCATCTGCTGTTGTTCCTGTCACGAGAAAACGTTGATCAGCAGTAAGCGTAGCAATGGGGTTCTGTATGTTTTGATCGGATAACCCGGTTGCAGGGGTCCATAAATAGCGAGTGACACCGGCGGGCCTTGTTTCTCTTACATTTAATTGGATCGGCTGACCCACCGCAGCGATGGTATCGTTTCCTGCGAATAGACGTACGGGAGAAGTTACTTTGATATCAACAACATCCGGAACCAATGACCGGCAGTTGAAGATATCGGTTACCATCAAAGAATAAGAGATATTCTCTTTTGCTTTCACATCGGGATTCTGATCGGTGGCGGGAGAAAGGAAATTCGTAGACGGCGACCATTGATAGCTGATCCCACCCAACCCGTGTAGCTGGAATGTTTTTCCATAACAAATATCTATATCAGAACCTGCATCCGGTATGGGCGCCGGGCGAACAGCCAGTACGATCGAATCTATACTTGTACAGATCCCAGTTGTGGCAGTAACATAATATTTCGTCGTTACTGAAGGAGATGCAACAGGGGTAAGGAGTGCAGGATCGTTCAACGATGCAGCCGGTGTCCATGAAAAAGCAGTACCATTAGATATAGCGTTGAGGACATAAGCGGTCCCTTCACAGATTGTATCATCCGATCCGGCATCAACAGTGACCGTATTATTGAAGGGGACATTTATGGTCTGCGAGCTAAGGCAGTCATTTTCATCTTTGATGCTGATCGTATGGATACCCCCACTCGCATTGAATGTATTTGATGATTGGAAGCTGCTGCCGTCAATTGAATACGTATATACTCCAGTGCCGCCAGTTCCAGTCACAGTTATTGTTCCATCTGCAGCACCTGAACAACTTCCTGCGGTTGTGCTGATATTGCTAAACAGCAGATCCGGGAATGCCTGATCAATAGTTATCATTGAGCTATCGATGCAGGAACCATCTCTTACTTTTACCCAGTAACTTCCGCTGCCGAGATTATTAAATATCCCGGCGGGTTGCCAGTTGATACCGTCGATAGAAAACTCAACCGGCGCAACCCAACCCGTACCCGCTGCCAGGTTGATCTTCCCATCGGTTCCCCCCGAACAGTTCACATCTGTTTTCGAAATAAGACTCACCGTTTTCAATGTTACAAATGCAGAACCTCTCGCATTACAATTGCCGGAGGTGGCCGTACAAGTATAAATAGTAGGTTCAATAGGAGTGGCCAGAGGATCCTGAATGGTCGTACTGTTCAGCGTTGGATCAGGTAACCATTGGTAGGACGTAAAACCCGGATCAGCGATCAGTTGTACAGAACTGCCGCGGCATATCACTATGGTATCCGGTGTGATCCCAAGAATATCGTAATCTCTTATCTGGATGATGGAACTATCGGCCGGAATGGTTCCGCATCCACTCAATGCATATATAATGATCTCTTCTATTCCTTCTGGTATATTATCTACTGTCGGGATAATATTGACTGTAACAAAGCTATCGTTGGCAGGTATTGTCACGGAAGAAGGCAAGAGTGCGACATCCACACCGTTGAGAGCTGTACCTCCATAAGCGAGATTAACGAAGAGAGGGACAGGATCTTTCTTCGGACGGCTGACCGTGAATGCGCCGGTAGCACATCCTTCTGCAAGATAATCCCGACCTGAAACCGGATCTGTTTTGGTAAAATTAGATAAGCCGATCGCATTGGAACTAAGGCTTTTTGCCTGGAGAAATACACCGCTATCGAGTGCGCCATCGCTTACATCAGCGATCACGAGTTTTAAATGATAGACCTGGCAGGGAATGACTTTTGCTATCGCTGCAAATACCTTTGTATGCCCATCATGTGCCATATTACGGTTTGACCTGTTATCGACATAGTAGAACATATTGTTCGGGCAGGCTCCACCAGGTACATTATTCACATTAAAAATAGATACAGGGATAGAGGTCAGGGGTACCAAAGCGATATTTCTTAAGCCCGGAATGCCGGGGCCAGAGATAAAAAAGGCAAAGGCATCATTAAAGGAGCATACCCACATAGGTGTATACTCTTCAGAGCTGAATATATAGTTGAATTGAATGCTGTCGCCAAGTGGGATAAAATCAAACTCAAGTATACAGGCATCATGGATATCGGGATTGGAGATCTGGTTTGCCAGGTCGGCGTCTCCCGGCAGGCCCCAGCCGTTGTCGGCCAATATATCCATTGCCCTGGATGAGCCATCTCCATCCACACCTATATCACGATCCTGGGTCTTTGCCCTTCCACTCGTCAATACGATACCGCTGTCAATAGGAATAAAGCGTCCTTTCTTGTTATAAAAATGCCCCGCCATTTCCTGGCGGCCTGTAAAAGTTACGTTGCTTATCGTCACACCATTACCTACCAGGGTCTGTGCCAGCGCCAGGGGAGTGCTCATGGGTGTAACTACCAGCTGCGCGGAGGTGATAATACAGCTGCTTAGAAGGACCAGAATAAAAAAAGATTTGATCAGAAAGGACTTCATGACCGGGCGGTTCACTGCCTACGAATATATACAATTAATCGGGGAGTCGAATGGAGTGAGAAGTAACATCATCACCAGAGGCAAGGCCTTATTGGTCAAACTCCTTTAGTATCTTATCTACGACAAGACCCCCATCAGCGACGGAAATAAGTTCTTTCCACTTGTTATAAAAAGCGAGGAAGGGAAAGTTGTGGACCTGGTAAAAGTGCATCAGGAAAAGATCCCGATCAAAACCCATCACGATATTCTTATACGCTGCGAGATGGTATCGTTCTATGAACACTTTCATTTTGTCGAAATGCTGGGAGGCCGCCATCACAATATGTATGTTCCTGAACCTTTCTATGTTGTTCACAATTTCTTCGATCTGTTTCTGGCAATGATCACACTCGGGATTGAAATACAACATCATCACCGGTGTTTTTTTAGGAAGATCATCTTTCTGGTACCAGGTAAGACTGTCGGCCATTAGTATTTTTACTGGCGGGAAATAGGGGACCTTTTTATAGGGGGGAACTTCGGTTTGAGCATTGAGGCTCAAACAAAAAAAGGAAACAATGGCGAGCGGGATCATCTTTTTCATAGGTCAAAGAAAATGCATTTTGTGTTTACTTATTTCAGCGGACCTGTTAAATGATCATATCGCCAAACTGTTCGACCAGCCTTTTGCCAACAGGCTTCCCTACCTTATCTTTGCAGCCCAATTTGAAATTGTATTTCTTAATCATCATTAGTACGTTTTATGGCAAACACATCTGACATCAGTCGTGGCCTGATATTGAACCTGGAAGGCAGTCTTTATACTGTCATTGAGTTTGGGGAAAATAAAACGGCACGGGCTGCCGCGAAGGTGTGGGCAAAGCTGAAAGGTGTTGATAATAATCGCTCTATCGAAAAGACCTGGAATTCCGGGGACACCATCTATCCTGTAAGGGTAGAGCGTCGCTTTTACCAATTCTTGTATAAGGATGACACTGGTTACAATTTTATGGACAATGAAACATTTGAACAGGTTGCCCTGCAGGAGCATACCATTGATGCCCCTGAATATTTAAAAGAAGGACAGGAGGTAGGGGTGCTGATCAATACAGAAAACGACCAGATCCTCGGCGCAGAGTTACCCGATAAGATCGTGCTGCAGGTTACTTATACAGAGCCCGGGCTGCGAGGTGATACAGCTACCCGTACTTTAAAGCCTGCTACGCTGGAAACAGGCGCCACTTTAGGCGTGCCTTTATTTGTAAACGAGGGTGAACTTATCCGCATTAATACTAAAACCGGCGAATACGTAGAAAGAGTAAAGGAATAAAATTGATTTTATATTGAAAAATGGCCTGAAATCACTTGGTTTTAGGTCATTTTTGTTTGATTTCAGGCCCATTTGGCCGGAAATCATGAAATATCATGCAAACCAGTAGTTGATTTTATTACCTTAGCCGCCTGCTGTAAAGGAATACTGTTCGTAAACCAAAACCATCTTTTAAATTGAAAAACATGGACTTCAAACAAATTCAGGAATTGATCAAAATGGTCAATAAATCCAATATAGGTGAGCTTACAGTTGAGCAAAAAGATTTCCGTGTAACGATCAAGCAAAAAGAAGAGCATATTACCCAGGTAGTTTCTGCGGCGCCGGTTCAGGCAGCGCCAATTCAAATGGCGCCTGTCGTCGCCAATCAGCAAGCAAATACTTCTGGTGGTGAAAAACCAAAAGCCGCTGAAGCACCTGCGGCTACCAATACTGTCACAATCAAAAGCCCCATGATAGGGACCTTTTATAGGAAATCCTCACCGGATAAACCAAATCTTGTTGACGTCGGCAGCGATGTGGGACCAGGTTCTGTTGTGTGTGTGATAGAGGCGATGAAGCTTTTCAATGAGATCGAAAGTGAAGTGAAAGGGAAAATAGTAAAGGTGCTGGTAGATGATGCTTCCCCTGTTGAATACGATCAGCCACTTTTTCTGGTAGAACCCAGTTAATTTGAAATTTGAGAATGAGCCGATTTGGAATTTCCATGCTCATTGATACTTCCCTCTTCAAAATATCAAATCTTCAAATTGCTTTCATGTTTAAGAAAATACTAATTGCTAACCGGGGAGAGATCGCTTTAAGGGTCATCCGAACCTGTCGTGAGATGGGTATTAAGACCGTGGCTGTTTATTCAACGGCTGACCGTGACAGCCTACATGTGAAATTTGCTGATGAAGCTGTTTGTATCGGCCGTCCGCATAGCGCTGATTCTTATTTGAACATCCCTCACCTGATGGCTGCCGCGGAGATCACCAACGCAGATGCGATCCATCCGGGATATGGATTCCTGGCGGAGAACGCCAAATTCTCACAGATATGCAATGATCATGGTATAAAATTCATCGGGCCCACACCAGATATGATCAACTCGATGGGGGATAAAATTACCGCCAAAGAAACCATGATAAAAGCCGGTGTCCCTGTTGTGCCGGGAGGAGAAGGGTTATTAAAAAATTTGGATCATGCATTAGGATTGGCCAAACAGATCGGCTACCCTATCATGATGAAAGCGACAGCCGGTGGCGGGGGTAAGGGAATGCGGCTTGTATGGGAAGAGAAGGAACTGGAGAGAGCTTATAATTCTGCCAAAGCAGAAGCCGCAGCTGCCTTTAAGAACGACGGGCTTTATATGGAAAAATTCGTGGAAGAGCCACGCCATATCGAGATACAGATAGCCGGCGACCAGTATGGAAATGTTTGTCATCTGAGTGAAAGGGATTGTTCGATACAACGCCGTCATCAGAAACTGGTGGAAGAATCACCTTCGCCTTTTATGACCGATGAGCTTCGTTATAAAATGGGAGAAGCTGCTAAAAAAGCTGCGGGTGCCATCAACTATGAGAGCGTAGGGACCATCGAATTCCTGGTGGACAAGCACCGGAATTTTTATTTCATGGAAATGAACACACGGATACAGGTTGAACATTGTGTAACGGAAGAAGTGGTGAATTATGACCTGATCAAAGAACAGATCAAGATCGCAATGGGCGAAAAAATATCAGGGAAGGATTATATCCCTGAAATGCATGCCATCGAATGCCGCATCAATGCCGAAGATCCTTATAACGATTTTCGTCCTTCACCAGGTAGGATAACCGTACTGCATCAACCCGGAGGACATGGTGTCCGGGTAGATAGTCATGTGTATGCGGGTTATGTTATTCCGCCATACTATGATTCAATGATCGGTAAACTCATTACAGTTGCCCAGACCCGACAGGAAGCCATTCAAACCATGTACAGGGCGCTCAGCGAATACGTTATTGAAGGGGTGAAAACAACAATACCCTTCCACTTGCAGCTCATGCAGGATGAACGTTTCCGCAGTGGGGATTTCAATACAAAATTTTTAGAAGGGTTTACCCTGAAGTAAATTTAACACTACGGCATAACTTTCATTTACATTGAAAATATCTCTGTAAAACGCTATAATCTTTCCATTACAATTGATTAAAGGAAGGTGTCACAAATACGTCTGTTAAAAGTCCCCGCTTCTAAACTTTTTATTTTTAACTCTTTAAGATCGCGGATCTCCTTCTTTTAACATGTGCCGTTTCTCTGGCATTGTTTATGAAAATATAGGTTGAATATCCATTTATCAATTCTAAAATCTACGATCATGAAAAAGTATGTACTATTTAGTTTTATAGGTGCCGCGATGGTACTCCTTGTATCCTGCGGTCAAAAATCACCTACCGCTCAAACACTATCTTACCAGGATGCGGTTGAGTTCGCACAATTCCAGGAATGGAAAGCCATGCAGGCGCAACAGGAGATGCAGATGTATGCCGCAAATACTAACGCTCCGCGTGCAGCAAGGCGATACAGTGCACCTGCAAAAACTGTTAGGATGAATTCTTCATCTACACACGAAGCAAAAGCACCTGCCAGGAAAAAATGGAGCAAAGCTGCTAAGTATGGTGTCATCGGTGGTGGTGGCGGTGCCGTAATAGGCGCGGTGATCAATAAAAGGAACCGTGTAGCGGGTGGCGTTGTCGGTGCGGTGCTTGGTGGAGGCCTTGGTTATGTGTTGGGCCGTTCACAGGATAAAAAGGAAGGACGCTATTAAAAAGATGTTTAATATTT
>DATLCB010000300.1:0-9096 GCA_035526625.1 Chitinophagaceae bacterium | reverse complement strand
ATCTATTAAAAGGCAAGTTCTTTATACAGCTGATCGGCTATCGCCTCCCTTTACTCTTTCAATATTTTTTCTTTTAAGAGAATCCATTGAAAAATCCGTATCAGCGAGACAAGGTAGTTTTCGATATAATTATCACTATGTAAAATAGGCGCACAATGCCCTACACAGCCGTTATAATAAACATACGGCTTCGGCTAACCTAAGTAACATAGTGTCTTATTATAGGAAAAATATCTGTGGATTATGGGTATTGTCAGGCGGCATTGTATAGAGTAGCTTGCATATACTAATATATGCAATCATGAAACGTATCCCCATTATACTCTTACTATTTATTGTAGCTATTGTTTTGTTTGCCTGCCGCGGCGGCGAAACAAAAGCTGATCCTGAAAAAGAAACAACCTCAGACAGAAAAACAGAAGAACGCATAACTGATACAAAACCGGTGGCAACACCGGCAAGTCCTGATAGTATCGGTTCTGAAGCATCCAGCGAGATACTGGCAAAGATCGATCAGTATCTTGTCTCCACGCCGGTTTATACAGCCCAGGCCTCAGGTGATATCACTAATGTATCTGTAACGATAAAGAATACATTAAAAGACATCACATTCCAGAAAGCGATCGTTGAAGTGACTTTTTTAGGTCCTGATGGCAAAACGATCAAAAATGGATTTTATACCATCCAGAATATAGAGCCTGACGATACAGAAACGGTCAAGATCCCCAATTCCAAAGGAAGTTCCATAACTAGTCATATAGTAAAAGTAAAAAGCAACCAGCTTACTAATGGCGAAATGGTGCTGACCGGTTCCCATTTTGATGCGGGAAAATGAACCTCAGGGATACAATAATGACAGAACATTCAAAAGGAAATTGCAACCGGATCGTAAAATGGATCTCGGGTAACCAGCAGCGCTTTGATGAACTCATACATTTATTTCTAAATGATGATGTGCTGATACGTCAACGTGCAGCCTGGCCATTGAGTTATGCCGCTATCTCCCACCCGGAATTGATGAAAAAACATTTTGCAATTATCTTAAAGAATCTTTCCAAGAACGGACTGCATGATTCGGAAAAGCGCAATACCGTTCGCCTGCTCCAGGATATAGATATCCCCCTGAAATTTCACAGGCAGGTGATGAATATTTGTTTTGATTACATCAGCTCTCCCGAAGAGAAACCGGCTATCAAAGCTTTTTCCCTCTCCATCCTTCATAACCTTTCACGTCAATACCCCGGGATCAGCCAGGAACTCAAAACGATCATTGAAGACCAATGGGATTATGCATCTTCTGCTTTCAGATCAAGGGCAGAGAAAATAATGGGAGAGTTAAAACAAGAGATCAGGTAGCCAACTAAAATAACATCCAGCTATTTTTAATAAAGCATACTTATGAAAAAAGAATTATCGTCAAAACAAAAGGAAGAATTGCTCAAAACCCTAAAAGCACGTTTTGAAAAGAACAAGGGTCGTCATAAAGGCATTGACTGGGATGACGTACAATTAAAGCTCGAAGTGGGTAAAGGAAAACTATGGTCCCTGTATGCAATGGAAGAAACAGGTGGCGAGCCGGACGTTGTTGGTTTTGATAAAAGAACAGGCGAATATATTTTTTATGACTGCTCAGCGGAAAGTCCCAGGAACCGCAGGAGCATTTGCTATGACCATGAAGCGCTGGAAAAAAGAAAAGAGCATAAACCGAAGGACAGCGCTATTAATATGGCAACGGACATGGGCATTGAGCTTCTTACGGAAGAACAATACCGGCAATTACAGCAGTTGGGAAACTTCGATACAAAGACCTCGAGCTGGATAGTAACACCTGCTGATATTAGAAAACTCGGGGGCGCCCTCTTTTGTGATCGCCGCTACGATACAGTATTCCTGTACCACAATGGCGCGGAATCCTATTATGCAGCAAGAGGATTTCGTGGCTCACTGAGGGTGTAACAAAATAACCTGTATGTAAGATAGAAAAGTGCTGAGAGAAGGCTATGGAGATAAAAGATAATAGCTAAAAACTAAAAGTTTTTTCTGCACTGGCTTTCACATAAGAAACAGGACCTGCTATTAAGCAGTTTTTACCTATTCACTATTATCTTTTATCTATTTTTTTTGTTTATCGAATTCTTTAAAGATCAGCCGCAAATTCTGGTCATAGGTAAAATAATTATACAACCAGTTGCTGAAGACAAAGAAGCGGTTCTTTACGCCCAGGATAAGCATAAGGTGCAAACCCATCCAGATCATCCAGGCAATAAGACCACCGAAATGTAATTTAGGTTTAGGGATATCTACTACTGCGAGATTGCGGCCCACCGTTGCCATCGAGCCCTTATCACGATATTCAAATTCATATTGATTTTCTGTCCGCGATTTTCTTTCGATCAATTTAAAGTTGATAGCGATCATATCAGCTTGTTGCATTGCAACCGGGGCAACTTGCGGATGTCCATTTGGATAATTGGAAGTTTCCATATATGCGAGGTCACCTATTGCATATATATCCGGGTGCCCCACTACCTGGCAATACCTGTTTGTTTTGATACGATTACCCTTCGCAATTAATGTATTATCGATTCCATTTGGAATATTGCCTTTGATACCGGCAGCCCATATCACCGTGGAGGCACTAATAGCCTCTCCATTGTTCAGTATCACTTTCTGACCATCATAATCTTTTACCAGTGAATGGGTCATAAGCTTTACTCCCAACTTCTTCAAATACTTTTCTGATTGGACGGAAGATCTCTCACTCATTGCTGCCAGCGTCTTCCCCGCTCCTTCCAGCAGGTAGATGTTCATCTTAGAAAAATCCAGTTCCGGGTAATCTTTCGGTAACACATATTTTTTCATTTCGGCAAGTGCACCGGATACCTCCACTCCTGTTGGACCTCCACCCACTACTACTATATTCATGAGACTTTGCACTGCTACGGGGTCCGTCAACGTTAGCGCCTTTTCAAAGTTTTGCAACAAGCGGTACCGAAGCTGTAATGCTTCTACGGTGGATTTCATGGGAAAGGCGTGACGGGCGATGGTTGAATTTCCGAAGAAGTTGGTATCAGCTCCTGTAGCCAGTACCAGTACATCATAAGATATCTCTTCCGTATCGGTGATCACTTTATGCTGGTCAGGCAAAATTTGTTTTAATTCCGCCAGTCGTATCCTTACATTCTTACTTCTCTGAAAAACTTTACGCAGCGGGAACGAGATATTACTCGCATCAAGTCCTGCCGTAGCAACCTGGTAAAATAGGGGTTGGAATTGGTGATAGTTGAAACGGTCGAGAAGGACGATATCAAAACCGGGTTTATTATTAAGTGTACGTGCCAATTTGAGACCACCAAAACCCGCACCTGCTATTACGATCTTCATAAAATTATTTCTGAAACAAATTTACATTATTTTCAATAATTATTGAAAATTCTAAACAAACTTATTTATCTCATCGATCAAAGGCTTAATATAACATCCGTACTTTGATCGTTTCTTTCACTTCCTTCAGTAAGTCCAGGGCTTTATTAGAAAGCTGCTTGTCAACATCCAATACTACATAGCCAATATCATCATTCGTTTTCAGGTACTGGCCAAGTATGTTGATCTTGTATTTTGATAACCGGGTATTGATCTCAGATAAAACACCCGGCACATTATTATGAATATGCAGGATGCGATGACTTCCTTCCTGGGGAGGTAAGGCCAATCCCGGTATGGTATGAGAGCCGAAGGTTATTCCTTTCTCGAGGTAGTTGAATAATTTTACACTGACGTCTTCCCCTATATTTTGCTGGGCCTCTTCCGTGCTGCCCCCTATATGCGGGGTCAGCAACACATTTGGGCAATCCTGCAATGGTGTCTTAAAATAGTCGCCGCTCTTTTCGGGCTCAGAGGGAAACACGTCCACCGCCACACCGGCAATATTGCCTTTATGAAGAGCTTTGCTCACAGCTTCAAGGTCCGCAACTTCCCCCCTTGCATAGTTGATCAGTATGGATCCCTTTTTAAAATGCTTTAACGTACTCTTGTTGATCAGGTTTTTTGTGTCCGATGTTTCGGGCACATGAAGTGTAACGATATCGGACCTGTTCAGCAGGTCCTTTAACGATTTAGCATCTTCCGCATTACCGAGCGGTAGTTTGGTCTCTACATCATAGAATATCACTTTCATGCCTAATGCTTCAGCTAATACACTTACCTGGGAACCGATATTGCCATAACCAACAATGCCCACTGTCTTTCCCCGCAGCTCATAACTTCCTTTTGCATCTTTCAGCCAGATACCGGCATGGGCTGCTTTATTCTTATCGGGTATCCTTCTTATCAGCATGATCGCCGCACCTATCACCAATTCGGCTACTGATCGGGTGTTCGAGTAAGGAGCGTTGAACACCACTACCCCATTTTTGGTGGCCGCTTTAAGGTCGACCTGGTTCACGCCAATGCAAAAACAACCAATAGCTTGTAACTTTTTGGCGGCTTCTAAGATCCTTGAAGTTATTTGTGTTTTGGAACGTATACCGAGGATATGCACGTTCTTTATTTCATCTATAAGTTGTTCTTCCGTCAAAGCCTTAGATATCTTATCCACCTGAACATAGCCGTGCTGATGAAAATTTTCCACAGCGATATTGCTGATATTTTCAAGGAACAGTATCCGTATTTTTTCTTTGGGGTAACTCGTAGTATTTGTACTCGCCATCTTGCAATATTAAGATTTTTACGAGCTTGGGGACAACTCAGAGTTCCGGCTCAATATTGGTACGGTTATATTTGTCTAAACCCTTCGTATTGAAACTACTTATTTCCATTATCCTGCTGGTAATAGTGATCTCTTCCTGCAATATTTCCGCCCGTGATAATATAGCAGCAGACGATTCACTGAAATATTACCCTGCTACACCCACTCAATTAAGTAAAGAAGAATTCAGGGATTATTATCGTCGCCTCAGTTCTTTTTTCGATAGTACCCTGTTGAACGGAAGTTTCAATGGTGGTATCCTCATCGCAAAGGATGGTGCTGTGATTTACGAGAAATATTGCGGCAAGATCGATCTCCGGAAGAATGATACACTCACTGCCAATACGGCTTTGCATATCGCTTCCACCTCCAAAACATTCACGGGTATCGCTATACTCCGGATGGTGCAGGAGGATAAGCTTTCGCTGAACGATACGATCTCAAAATTCTTTCCCGGATTTCCTTACCAGGGTATCACTGTTAAAATGTTGCTCACTCATCGGAGCGGTTTGCCCAACTACCTCTATTTTATGAGTAATAATAAATGGGGCCTGGATGAAAAAGGGAAATGGAACCATCAGTACGCCCGTAATGAAGATGTGGTTAACATGATGATGGAAAAGAAACCTGATCTGACGGGAAGACCCGACGGGCGATTCAATTATTGTAATACCAATTATGTTCTACTGGCGATGATCATCGAAAAATTAAGCGGTAAGAGTTTCCCCGAATATATGCAGCAGAAATTCTTTACGCCGTTGCAGATGCACCATACGTATGTATTCACCTTAAAGGATACCCTGACCGCTACAGCCTCCTTCACTCCCTCGGGCAATTACTGGGCTTATGACTTCTTTGATGCGACCTACGGCGATAAGAATATTTATACAACGCCACAGGATCTGTTGAAATGGGACCAGGCATTATACACCGACCAGCTGATACGTACGACGCTCCGCGACTCCGCATTTGTGGGATATAGTTTTGAAAGACCCGGCGTTCATAATTATGGTCTCGGTTGGCGTCTGCAATTATTGCCGAATGGTAAAAAGGTCGTGTACCATTTTGGAAAATGGCATGGCTTTAATGCGGCTTTTGCAAGACTGGTCGATGAAAAAGCTACAATAATTATTCTTGGTAATAAATTCACGAGGAGTATTTATTCAACGGCGCATAAATGCTATGACATTTTTGGAGAGTATGATCAACAGCAGGACGACCCTGAAGAAGCAGACAGCGCAAAAAATTCTTTTATTTCCGCACCGGCCAAAAAGCAGCTTAAAAAAAGCAGGCGTTAAATCATTTTATTTCTGCCAATTCTTTCTCAACTTTATGGTTCATGAAGATCTTATCCGCAGCAGAAATAAGAGAATGGGACCAGTATACCATTCAGCAGGAGCCTATCGCTTCCATCGACCTGATGGAAAGAGCTGCAGCCCGTTGTACAGAGTGGCTTATTCAGCAATACCCTGATGCGTCTTCATTCGGCATATTTTGTGGCAAGGGAAATAATGGAGGAGATGGACTGGCGATGGCACGGATGCTGATTGAAAAAGCTTATCCTGTTTCTATTCATATACTCGAGTTTGGTCATAAGGGCACAGAGGATTTCCAAGTGAATCTTGCCCGGTTGAATAAATTGCCCGATCACGATATCTATTTTGTTCAGTCAACACAAAATTTTCATTCCTTCCCTTCCGGGCAGATCATTGTGGATGCGTTATTGGGATCAGGACTGAACCGGCCACTTGAGGGCGTGACAGCCGGGCTGGTTGAGCATATGAATACTTCGGGTTGTGATATCGTTTCCATTGATATCCCAAGTGGACTTTTCGCAGACGCCTCATCAAATAATTCGTTGACCATACATGCCACTCATACATTGAGCTTTCAATGTTATAAACCTGCTTTTCTCTTTGCTGAGAATAGCGATGCCATTGGCCAGGTCCATCTGCTGAATATTGGTTTGGATACGCGATATCTTCTTCAGCTTTCTTCCCGATTTGAATTAGTCAATGACGAAGTCATTCGATCGATCTATAAACCACGAAAGCGTTTTGCCCATAAAGGGATCTTTGGTCATGCCTTATTGGTAGCAGGCAGTTATGGAAAGATAGGTGCGGCGATTTTAGCTGCAAGATCCTGTATGCGAAGTGGTGTGGGTTTGCTTACCTGTCATATTCCCGGTTGCGGTTATGATATACTGCAATCCACCCTGCCGGAAGCGATGGTAACGACAGACTTCAATTCTTCCTTTAACAGCAAGATCGACGGGGACCTTTCAAAGTATGATACCATCGGTATAGGACCCGGCCTTGGAACGGCATCCGAGACCAGGATGATGTTACGGGAGACCTTTGATGCCTACCGCAGTCCTGTTGTACTTGATGCTGATGCTTTGAATATAATGGCTTCACAGAAAGACCTGCTGAGGTATATTCCACCAGGTTCGATCCTTACACCTCATCCGAAAGAGTTTGAAAGATTATTTGGCAGCCCGGCCAATGATTTTGAAAGGGCCTGGATGGCACTGCAAAAAGCAAAAGAATTGAATTGTATAATTATCTTAAAAGGTCATCATTGCTTTATCGCCACTCCCGATCAGAAAGGATTCTTCAACAGTACGGGTAATGCAGGCATGGCTACTGCAGGCAGTGGTGATGTGTTGACAGGAATTTTGACAGGTTTGCTCGCACAGGGATATAGTTCTGTAGAGACTGCTATCCTGGGAACATATATTCATGGCTTGGCAGGTGACCTTGCCGCAAAAGAAATATCCCAGGAAGCTTTGCTTGCTGGAGACATCATTGAAAAAATTGGAGCGGCTTACCAGGCTTTAAGTCTCGTACACCACTAAGATATCAGTTTACCACCAAGTCTTTTTCAATCAATCTTTTACAAGTGTAACGCCGGATAATATTCAAATCCTGAGGTTAAACCTTTAAACCCTTTTCCCCTATCTTTGCCGCCCGGCTAAAAAGCCATATCCCTATTAAATTTTCATTAAGAATCAACACTTATGGACAAATTGATCTATCTCGTTCCCGTCATGGGCCTGATCGGTTTACTGTATACTTTGGTTAAGTTCAACTGGGTATCAAAACAGGATGCAGGCAATGAAAAGATGAAAGAAATCAGCAATCACATAGCCGAAGGCGCTATGGCTTTTTTGAAAGCTGAATGGAAAATCCTTGGATATTTCGTAGTGATCGTTGGAATATTACTGGCTGTGATGTCACAAACGAATCCCCACTCTCACTGGCTTATTGCCGGTGCGTTTGTAGTAGGTGCAGTTTTCAGCGCTGTGGCTGGTTATATCGGAATGAAAGTAGCCACTAAGGCAAATGTAAGAACGGCACAAGCGGCCCGTACCAGTTTAAGCAAAGCATTGAATGTTTCTTTTACCGGTGGTTCTGTAATGGGACTTGGTGTAGCAGGTCTTGCGGTACTGGGACTTGGTGGTTTATTCATAGCGCTTAAAATGTTTTTTGTACCGGATGGCGCATCTGTGAACGGCGAGGAAATGCTGAAAGCGATCGAAGTACTTACCGGTTTTTCACTTGGCGCAGAATCGATCGCATTATTCGCCCGTGTGGGAGGTGGTATCTATACAAAAGCTGCGGACGTAGGCGCTGACCTGGTAGGTAAAGTGGAGGCAGGGATACCTGAAGATGATCCGCGTAACCCCGCAACGATCGCTGATAATGTTGGCGATAATGTAGGTGATGTGGCCGGTATGGGCGCCGACCTTTTCGGTTCTTATGTGGCTACTGTACTTGCAACAATGGTATTAGGACAAGAAACAAGATCCATTGATGAATTCGGAGGCCTCGCTCCTATTCTTTTACCCATGCTGATCGCAGGTACAGGAATTCTTTTTTCGATCATAGGTACCTGGTTCGTTCGCATCAGTGATACGGCTGGTGTTAATACAGATAATGTACAGAAGGCGTTGAATATGGGGAACTGGGGTTCAATCATATTGACCGCCCTTGCTTCAATAGGTTTGGTTTATTTTATTCTTCCTGATACGATGCAGCTCCGCGGGCTCGAATTTACCAAATGGGGTGTATTGGGTGCTATCGGTGTCGGATTAGCTGTTGGAACTTTAATGAGTATCATCACTGAATATTATACAGCGATGGGTAAACGGCCTGTAAAGTCGATCATACGGCAATCATCCACGGGCCATGCCACGAATGTTATCGGTGGTTTGGCTGTCGGTATGGAATCAACCTTCCTTCCTATTCTTGTTTTAGCAGCAGGTATATGGGGCTCTTTTGAGTGTGCCGGTCTTTATGGTGTAGCGATAGCAGCTGCTGGTATGATGGCAACTACGGCTATGCAGT
>DATLCB010000299.1:0-7241 GCA_035526625.1 Chitinophagaceae bacterium | reverse complement strand
AACGCTTATCTTCGATTTTACAAATAGTTGCATAACTAACTATCTGGATGCTGGCCAACTGGATACAGGTAACTGGCAAAGAGAAACTAGCGATAAAAAGTCCGGCATCAAGCATTCAGAATCCAGAATCATACAAGAATGAAACGTACAATTAAAAAAGTTGCGGTGCTTGGAAGCGGTGTAATGGGCTCAAGGATCGCCTGTCATTTCGCTGGTGTGGGTGTGCAGGTATTGTTATTAGATATTGTGCCGAAAGATGTTGCAGCTGATGCGAAGCCCACCGAAAGGAATAAGATCGTCAACGATGCATTAACAGTCGCTATCAAATCGAACCCCTCTCCTGTTTACCATAAGGATGTAGTGAAAAAAATTACAACCGGCAATTTCGAAGATAATATGAAGGATATTGCAGGCTGCGACTGGATCATTGAAGTGGTGGTGGAAAGACTGGACATCAAACAAAAAGTGTTTGAGCAGGTCGAGCAATACAGGAAGCCCGGCACGCTGATCACTTCCAATACTTCGGGTATTCCTATTCATATGATGGCGGAAGGAAGAAGCGATGACTTTAAAAAACATTTCTGCGGGTCTCACTTTTTTAATCCCCCGCGATATTTAAGACTACTCGAAGTAATTCCTACTCCGTATACTGACACCGGGGTCGTGGACTTCCTTATGAAGTATGGTGATCTGTATTTGGGCAAGACCACGGTGTTGTGCAAAGACACTCCGGCTTTTATTGCCAACCGCATCGGCGTCTTCGGTATGATGTCGATCATGAATGTAAAAGAGAAATTGGATCTTAGTATCGATGAGATCGATGCGCTTACAGGTCCCATCATCGGACGTCCCAAATCAGCCACATTCAGGACAGGCGATGTTGTAGGACTCGATACCCTCGTGAAAGTTGCAAAAGGCGTTGCGGATAATTGTCCAGCAGACGAAGCGATCGAGAACTTCAGAATACCCGGATGGCTGGAACAAATGATCGCTAACAACTGGTTGGGCGATAAAACAGGACAAGGGTTCTTCAAAAAAATGCCTTCATCCCCAAAAGGGGAGAAGGAAATCCATACTCTTGATCTGGGAACCATGGAATACAAACCAAGAGTAAAACCAAAATTTGCTACTCTTGAAGCTGCTAAACCAATTGACGATCTTTATACAAGATTAAAAATACTGGTTGCCGGCCAGGATAAGGCGGGTGAATTCTACCGTCTTTTCCATTATGGGCTGTTCTCTTATATCTCGCACCGCATCCCGGAAATCAGTGATGAGATATATCGTGTAGATGATGCTATGATGGCTGGCTTTGGTTGGGAGATCGGGGCTTTTGAAAGTTGGGATGTTCTGGGGGTGGCCAAAACAATCGAAGCTATGAAAGCGGCTGGTTATAAAGTTGCTCCATGGGTATCAGAGATGTTGACCGCAGGCAATAAGTCATTTTATAAAGTGGAAGGCGGGAAAAAATCTGCTTACGATCCTGCTTCCAAAACTTATAAGGCTCTTCCTGGTGCTGATGCATTTATCGTCATGAGCAATTATTCCGATAAGGAGATATGGAAGAATGGTAGTTGCAGGCTGTATGAACTTGGTGATGATGTATTGGGTCTCCAATGGTTCACCAAGATGGGAAGTATTGGGGGCGATGTATTAAGTGGTATTCAAACGGCGATAGATAAGGCAGAAAAGAATTATAAAGGATTAGTGATCGCTAATGAAGGGCCAAATTTTTCCGCCGGCGCCAATGTAGGTATGATCTTCATGCTGGCCATCGACCAGGAATACGATGAATTGGATATGGCAATCCGGATGTTCCAGAATACAATGATGCGGGCAAGATATTCTTCAGTGCCTGTTGTGGTCGCTCCGCATGGCCTGGCGTTGGGTGGGGCTTGCGAGTTAAGCCTCCATGCTGATAAATGTTGTCCTGCAGCGGAAACTTATACAGGTTTGGTTGAATTAGGCGTGGGTTTGATCCCCGGTGGTGGTGGCACTAAAGAATTTGTTTTAAGAGCATCAGATGAGATGCACGAAGATGAGCCTGAAACGATCACATTAAAAAATCGTTTTCTCTCCATCGCAACTGCAAAAGTTGCTACCTCAGCTCATGAAGGCTTTGGTCTTGGAGTGTATAGAAAGGGATTGGATGAGATCGTGATGAAGCAGGGAAGGCGTATCGCTGAAGCAAAGAGATCCGTCACCGAAATATTTGACAGCGGTTACACGGCTCCTGTCCAGCGAAAAGATATAAAAGTACTGGGACAATCAGCTTTGGGAGCTTTATACTCGGGCATCCATGCGATGAAGACCGCTAATTATGCCACGGAGCATGATTCAGTTGTTGCAAAAAAGCTTGCTTATGTAATGTGTGGCGGCGACCTGAGCGAACCTACATTGGTATCAGAACAATATATACTCGACCTGGAAAGGGAAGCATTCCTTTCACTTTGTGGAGAAAAGAAAACACTGGAAAGGATACAAAGTGTACTGAAGAGCGGCCGTCCGATCAGGAATTAGGTCAAAGGTCAAGAATTATTTCCCTAAATTTATTGGTCAGAGCTTAAACCTAAAACCATGCAAGTTACCATCGCAGATTCAGCCAATGACCGTGTTATCTATAATATCACGGGTGTCAATAAAGATGAATTGGATAACAAACTCAACCTTTTCTTCTCTTCAGAAGGATACAAAGTGAAATCAGCAGAAGGAGAAATAAGGACCTATGAAAAAGGCAACCGCGTTCTGCGTATCCTCTTTGGCGCTTTTGTAAAATACCATAAGCAGTCTGTAACCATAAAGAACCAGGCCGATCTTTTCTCGGTGATGTTGCACCGGGATTCTACAGGCGTATCGGGTGGACTCATCGGGATGAACCAGGTAAAGAAAGAATTTGCCCGTCTTACACAGGCATTCAAGGCATACTTTTCGTAGCTTACATATCACATATCAAACAAAAGTTATGAAACAGCTTTTCCTGGTCAGCCTCCTGGCCTGTCTTACTTTTCATTCATTTTCCCAGGATCACTCAGGCACCTATGGCTATACGCTGAAACTGGAAGGAACTCAGCCGCCAAAAGCCAAGAGCGCCATTCCCGGTGGCACATTGGTATTGCAAAAAATGGAAGGCAACAAGTATCGTTTCTGGCTGGATGTGCTCAATGGTCCTCCTGGTTATAACCGGGGCGAAACCGATGGTACTATTATTCTGGTAAACGATACCGCTTCGTTTGAGAATACATTTGAAGGCGCTATTGTTCCCTGCATCCTCAAATTCAAAAAGTCCGGTAATACGATCAATATCTACGGTTTCAGCAGCTCTTATAACTGTGGATTTGGCAATGGAGTATCTGCAGAAGCCGATTATGCATGGTTGAAGACACAACCCCCATTGAACAATGATTGGTTAAAAAAGGAATACCCTGAATCGCCAATAGCTATTGCCGATAAAGATAAAATTGAAGTTTTCCAGGATGAGAACTGTAAGCAATCTTTTACGCCAAAAGTATTTTTTCCAAAAGGAGAAAATTTTTTAAGCATTGCTGACGCCGAAAGTTCTATATATACAGAACATTATAGCTCATCCGGGAAATTTACCTGGGGCTGGATAAGAAAGTCAGGTATTAAGCTTCTATCCTTACCTCCCAAATAAGATGGGAAGCGCCGAGATCGAAAATGTACAGCTCAGCATCTACTCACATATCATCACTTATGGTAATGCTGCCAGCCCGGAAGTTACAGAAATGATCCGGAAAGAGATCGAAACGATGTGGAATGAACCTAAAGCTAATCTGCGTCTTAATCATTCTTTCTTTATCGTTGTTTTTAAGATCACTGCTTCTTTTCAACCGGCACTTACCGAAATTGATATCTATCAAAACCTGGATCCACGTAACAATTATTTCCGCATAGAAGAATTTGCCCATGGCAATATCTCCTTTGTCGATGGACTGGGTTGCAACAGCGGTTATTTCAAACTTGAAAATCTATATAAGGGCTCAACCACAGCCGCGCATGAATATGGTCATACGCTGGGGCTTGAGCACCCGCAGGATCTTGACCTTAGAGGTAAAGGTGTTCCGGGTATCATGTATCCCAGAGGTACATTGGTTGATCCGGAATATCAATATGAGCCGGATAAACCCGCAGGTACAAAAGGGGGAACACTATATCCGATTTACCGTAAAGTGCTGAAAGAAGATATCGAGGCGTTAAAGATCCATGAGCTCGATCTGAGAAGCGGAAAAGCGGTATTGGGAGAATTTACTAATTACTGGCATCCCGATCATAGCAGTCTAGGTGCCGGAGATAATTACATCCTCTAATAAGTACAGTTCGTCGTTATTTTTCAATTAAAACAGCGGGAATAGTATCTTCAATCCCTGAATCATGTACATATGAGTGTTGTTCTCTCCGTTAAAAATATTGCCAAATCTTACCGCTCGGTCCGTGCCCTGAATGGTGTGTCATTCGATGTCCCGCAAGGGAGTGTATTTGGTATCCTTGGACCTAATGGAAGTGGAAAGACCACCTTGCTGGGGATCGTGATGGATGTACTCAGGGCGAACAGTGGTGAATTTCTCTGGTTTGATAAACCAGGTGGTTCGCCGGATCAACGAAAGAAGATCGGGTCCTTACTCGAAACACCTAATTTTTACAGCTATCTCTCTGGGACAGATAATTTACGGATAACGCAGGCCATCAGTGGTCGTGGCGATCATAAAGCTATTGATGCTGTTTTGAAGAAAGTGAACCTATACGACAGGCGATGGGCCCCTTTCAAATCTTTCAGCCTGGGTATGAAACAGCGACTTGCAATTGGCGCTGCTTTATTAGGTGATCCTGAAGTATTGGTGCTCGATGAACCTACCAACGGTCTTGACCCTGTTGGTATCGCGGAGATAAGGAAGTTGATCGTTGAATTAAAAGAGCAGGGACATACCATCATAATGGCCAGTCACCTGCTGGATGAAGTAGAAAAAGTTTGCACACATGCTGCTATATTAAAGAATGGTAATCTCATTACTACCGGTCATGTTGAGGAGATCATGATGGATGAGGATGTGGTGGAGCTAAGCGCTTCCGATATAAGTGCATTGGCAGATCTTATGAAAAGAATGCCTCCCCGCCAAACAGGAGGGGGTAAAGAAGTGCTTGTTGATATAAAAGCAAATACGGTGCAGGTGGTTTTCCCCAAGAACACAGCGAAGATGGATGAAATAAACCGCTATTGTTTTGATAACGGTATCGTGCTATCGCAACTCGTATTACGCCGTAAAAAACTGGAAGCAAGATTTTTTGAACTGACCAATAATTAAATACGATTGAGCCTATGGCTCATTGTGGTGAAGTGGGAACTTAAATAGAATATATGACAACATTGATGCGGGTAGAATGGCTGAAGATGAGAAAGTATAATGCTTTCTGGTGGATCATGGGCGTTACAGCGCTCTCCTACCCCGGCATTAATTATATGGTTTACTTCGTTTATAAGGAAGAAACAAGCAAATCTACCCAGGCAGGTCAATTGGCAAAAATGGCCCTTGGCGATCCTTTCACTTTCCCGGAAGCCTGGCATACGGTTGCCTTTCTCTCATCGCTGTTTGTTTTTATTCCGGCTGTTGTCGTGATCATGCTGATCTGTAATGAATATACATTCAAAACGCATCGCCAGAATATCATCGATGGCTGGAGCCGGAATGAGTTCATCACAAGCAAGCTGCTGGATGTGCTGATCATTTCGTTACTGATCACACTTCTTTATACAATTGTGGCTTTGGTAACGGGTATTGCCAACCAGGACCGCCTTATCAAAGACACCTGGGGACAAGCAAAGTACATTGGTTTATTCGGGTTACAGACCTTTTCGCAATTATCTATTGCTTTTTTGCTGGGGTACCTCATTCGTAGAGCTTTTCTTGCCCTGGGTGTTTTTCTCTTTTATTACATTGTCCTGGAAAACCTGGTCATTGGCTTTCTTGAATGGAAAGGGAGCAGAGCAGGTAACTATTTCCCGCTGCAGATCTCGGACGGGATGATACCCAAACCAGCTTTTTGGGGTAAGCTCGATCCGGCTGCCTATCAAAGATCCATTGATGCTATCCCGGAACATGTCGTACTCACCATTATACTTACCTCGATCATCTGGGGGATCTGCTACTGGGTGAACCGTAAAAGGGATCTGAAGTAAGATTGCACCTGCCACCAGTAGGAAAATTAGCTGGCCAGCTTTAAAATTGGCACTCCAATTGCCTTAGCAAGCTATCCCTATCCTTATTTATCTTCGTTTTATCAAACTTAAAATGCTCCACCATGGCAGTTTTGAAACCTTTGTTCGTTACGACGATCTCCATTTTTAGCCTCTTGCACCTCTCTGCCCAAAATGCTGCGATAAGTTGCCCCGCCAACATGATCGTAAAGGCTGATGCCGGTAAAGAAGGCGCTGTTGTCAGTTTTCCTTCACTGGCCGGTGATATGGCCAATGCGACATACACCCCGGCCTCTGGTTCTTTTTTAAGGCTGGGATCACACAGTGTCATTGTAACTACGGCAGCAGGACAAAAATGCTCTTTTACGGTAATGGTAACCGATAATGAAGCCCCTTATGTTTCTCAATTGACCCTTAACAGGGAAAGACTTTGGCCGGCGAATGATAAATTGAAAAGAGTATCGGTCAACTACTATGTCTCGGATAATGCCGGAGCGGTAAAAACCAGTTTGACCATTGCCAGCAATGCGACCGATGGGGTAAAGGATTATGAGATCATAGATAATAATGCAATGCGTCTTAAAGCCAGCCGTCTCCCCGATGGTACCCCAAGGATCTATATTATTACGGTGACCGCAATGGATAATGCGGGTAATAAAACAGTAAGGACAACCTCTATCTCAGTTTCGGAAACAATGACTGCAATTTCTGGTATGTGATATACATTATCCGAGTTTCAGGGGAAAACATATTTGCTGATATTATGTGATAGCACACATTGTATGAGGGGATACGCTCTCTCAGAATAATGTCTTGGACCTGACATGATTGTCAGGCCAGCACCGAAAAATAATTCCCTTCTCACTCCGGCCTCCTGCATAGGGTGATTGTCTACGGGTGCCTACAAATTATTGCCATTTTTGGCAAAATCCCTTTCTTAAAAATATATTTGATTGTGCAGTTCAGAATGAGAAAAAAACCCTTCAAAACTGTTTTTTTCTGCTAAGTTCAAACCAAGCATTATCAAATGTTG
>DATLCB010000298.1:0-17971 GCA_035526625.1 Chitinophagaceae bacterium | reverse complement strand
CCATTTTTTTAGTAAGAGGGCTGGTGTCCGGTGAATCCCAACCACTGCCAAGGCTGCTGATCACGATTTCCTGTGCTACCATGCTGTTAGGCACCGATAGAGTGATCAGTGAATAAGAACGCTGGTCCATCATTTTCCCCGGAGTGTGTGCCAGTGTTTCCAATAATGCCAGGGCTCTCGTAGAAGAACTGTAAATGGCAAATAAACCTTCACTGTTCCACCGGCCTCCGAATAATCGGGCGCCATTGCCACTAAGATCATTGGCATATTGCTCCTGCGTGATTCGGTACAATTCCATGTGCTATGATGGGCTTGCAAGATTAAGAATAAACGCCCTGCTCGAGACGACCTAATATTTTTAAGATCATCTGTATGCCAAAGGATGTATCTAAGAAATCAAGGGGATTTTTATTGCCTAGAGAGCTGAGAGGACTGTGTAACCATTCGGCAAATGCTCCCTTGCTACCGATGACCTCGATACCGCGTTGGGTAAGGGAAGCCAGCTCGAGCACTTTTTCTGTTTTTAAAGTATCCAGTAATTCTTCCTCATCTTTTCGCTGAATGTTACGGTGCGAGGAATGCAAAAGCCGGCTCATGGTCTCCATAGAGATCCCGAGGTGACCCGCGAGGGATTTCAAAGTGGATTTTTTGATGCCTTCACGGGTGATAGCGATAAGATCAAAATCGCCGGCAATATTTTTCTTCATGGTTTTATTGCCGCCGAGAATAGCCTGCAGGGACTGGTACTGCACAGCTGCTTCTTCAAGAACAGGCAGCGGCGCTGCCGGGGTAGAAAAAGGTTTTATTTTTTTTGAGCGGGAAGCCATGATCAGTTCTTCTCCACAAAAATAGACATTCCGTACAAAAAATATCCATTTTGTCGCTATTTTTTTTCTATTAATTTCTCCAGCACATAATAGGTGATGGGGCAAAAGCTGGAGTTCTTTAAGGTAAGAGCCTGTCGCTTGATAATAATGTCTTCATCCGTGTAGGGAAAGCGCTGGCAATCTGAAGGCCGTTGCTCATAGATACTGCAGAAATTATCAGCGCCCAGGAAGGGGCATGGCAAGGTTTTCACGACATAATCACCGTCTTCATCCACTTTTAAATAGGTCTCTATAAATTCGCTTTCCCTCATCCGGAGGTGCTTACTGATCCGCTTTATATCAGGAGTTTTGAAACGGGGAGAATAGTTCTTACAACAATTAGCGCATTGCAGGCAATCCACCCTGCAGAATGCTTCCTCATGCAAGGCCGGCAATTGTTTCAGCACATCATTCTTTTTTGCCCGCTGGAGGTACTGTTTATAGATCTTTTGCCTTTCTCCCGATTTTTTTTCCCAATTAGTAAGGATATCTTTCGCCATGTCGTTTGTTGGACCGAAGATAGACAGGAAACACATAATGTTATTTCACTGCTTGTAAGCATCCTTACCACTCCGTCCCTGCAATCTTCACATTACTTCATTCCCTAACTTTGCGCATCTAAATCCATAAGGAGATCCATTATGAGTCTTTTCGAACAGCAATCCAACGAATTCATACCCCGTCATATCGGTCCTGGTGAAGCAGACACAAAAGCAATGCTGAAAAAGATCGGAGCTACAACGATCGGAAATCTGATAGATGATACGGTACCGCCATCGATCCGCATGAGCAAGCCCCTCAATATACCGGCAGCCATGAGTGAACATGAATACCTTAAACATATCAAAGAGATATCGCTGAAGAATAAGGTCTTTACCAATTATATCGGCCAGGGCTATTACGACACGATCACTCCTTCGGTGATACTTCGGAATGTTTTTGAGAACCCTGGATGGTACACACAATACACCCCTTACCAGGCTGAAATATCTCAGGGCCGTTTGGAAAGCCTCTTGAATTTTCAAACCATGGTGAGTGATCTGACCGCGCTGCCAATCGCAAATGCATCATTGCTGGATGAAGCCACTGCCGCAGCTGAGGCCATGACCATGTTCTTTAACAGCCTGAATAAACAGGATCATATTGAACGTCCAAAATTTTTCGTAGATAAAGAGATATTCCCACAAACAAAAGATGTACTGCTGACAAGAGCCATCCCCATCGGAATTGAAATGGTGGAAGGCGACTATAAAACAGCAAGTATCGATGCCAAATATTTCGGCGCAATTATTCAATACCCGAATGATAAAGGTTCTATTGAGGACTATAGAAGTTTTATCGAAACAGTTCATGCGGCTGGTGCGTATGTGGCAATGGCCACCGACCTGCTGGCATTAACTTTATTGACCCCTCCCGGTGAACTCGGTGCTGATGTGGCCATTGGTTCAGCTCAGCGTTTTGGCGTCCCGCTCGGTTATGGCGGACCGCATGCGGCATTTATGTCTACAAAGGATGAGTTCAAAAGAAATATACCCGGCCGTATCATTGGTGTAAGTATAGATGCACAGGGAAACAGGGCATTGAGAATGGCACTGCAAACAAGAGAGCAGCATATTAAAAGAGAGAAAGCTACTTCAAATATTTGTACCGCACAGGCATTACTGGCCAACATGGCTGCCATGTATGCTGTATACCATGGGCCTGCCGGTTTAAAGAATATCGCCAAACGGGTAGCCATCCTTACGCAAACTGTCGCCAAAGCGATTGAAGAAAGAGGATTTGAATTGGTATCGGAAAATTTCTTTGATACCATCACTATTAAAACAAAAGACACTGCTGCCGTCAGGGCGAAAGCAGAAACGCAGCTGATCAACCTGCGTTATACCGGCCATGACCAAATAAGCATCTCGCTGGACGAAACCACAGATATCGGTGATCTTTATGACCTGATCAATTGTTTTGAAAATGACAAGGACCCCGTTGCTTTCGATATACACCAGGATGCTGAGTTACATCACATACCCACCGGCCTCACACGAACATCCGCCTTTCTTACACATCCGGTGTTCAATACACACAGGAGCGAAAGCCAGATGATGCGTTATATCAAACAGCTGGAGAACAAAGATCTTTCTTTGAATACTTCAATGATCTCCTTAGGAAGTTGTACGATGAAGCTGAATGCGGCCTCTGAAATGATGCCACTTAGCTGGACACATTGGGCTAAGATCCATCCATTCGCCCCAACGGATCAAACAGCGGGTTATAAATATATCATTGATGAGCTTAGCCATTATCTCTGCGAGATAACTGCTTTTGATGCATGCAGTTTACAACCCAACAGTGGTGCACAGGGCGAGTATGCAGGGTTGCTGACCATCAAAGCATGGCACGAAGCCAATGGCAACAAGCATCGTAATGTAATGCTCATACCTATTTCTGCCCATGGTACTAATCCGGCTTCAGCGGTAATGGCAGGCATGAAAGTGGTGGTGGTAAAGGCGCTCGATAATGGTTATATAGATGTTGAGGACCTGAAAGCAAAAGCTGCCCAATACAGTAAAGAACTTTCAGGGATCATGATCACCTATCCAAGTACCTATGGTGTGTACGAAGAAACAGTAAAGGAGATCACCGATATCATTCACCAGCATGGCGGGCAGGTATATATGGATGGCGCTAATATGAATGCGCAGGTAGGATTAACGGCACCCGGACTGATCGGCGCCGATGTTTGCCATTTGAATTTGCACAAGACCTTTTCTATTCCTCACGGAGGTGGAGGACCAGGTATGGGGCCCATCTGCGTGAAAGCGCATTTAATACCTTTTCTTCCATCGCACACGTCAATCGTGAATCGTGAATCGTCAAATAATTCGAAAGACTCACGCCTCACGTCTCACGGCGCAGTAAGTGCAGCACCCTACGGAAGTGCAAGTATCCTTCTTATCAGTTACGCTTATATAAGAATGCTCGGTAATGAAGGAGTGAAGCTGGCCACTGAATATGCTATCCTCAACGCCAATTATATGCGGGCAAGATTAGAGGGAGCTTATGATATCCTTTACACTAATCATAAAGGTCAGTGTGCCCATGAATTTATCGTTGACCTCCGTCCTTTTAAAAAGTCTGCCGAAGTGGAAGCAGAGGATGTTGCAAAACGACTCATCGATTATGGTTTTCATGCCCCTACCATGAGTTTTCCTGTTCCGGGTACTATTATGATAGAGCCCACAGAAAGCGAGGACAAAGCCGAACTGGACCGTTTCTGTGATGCCATGCTTTCAATCCGCGAAGAAATAAAAGCAATTGAAGAAGGAAGGACGGATAAAAAAGATAACCCTTTAAAACATGCGCCCCACACACAGTTTGTAATAACTGCAGATGAATGGAAGCATGCGTATACAAGACAGGAAGCTGCGTTTCCACTTTATTATGTTACACTGAATAAATTCTGGCCATCAGTAGCGAGAGTGAATAACACCCATGGTGACAGGAACCTTATATGTACCTGCGAACCGATGGAAAGTTATATGGAAGCCGAAGCGTAACGAACTATTTACAAAAGGAAAGGCTGCCCAAACCGGCAGCCTTTCTTATTTATAAAAAGCTTGTTATTTAAAATCGCTTACGACCTTCCCTGTTACCACCCCCATTGCCATTATTTCCTCCATTGCTGTTCCCATTATCCCTTCTTTCAAACTGGCGGGGCTGTTGCTCAGATGGCTGACCTTGTTCCTGTCTCCTCTCCACCTGCTGCTGCGGTCTTTGTTCCTGTCTTCTTTCCATTTGCGGTTGACGGGCAGGTTGATCATTAGTTCTTTCAAAACGACGATCGCTCTGTTCCTGTGTCCTTTCTATTTGAGGTTGACGCTGCTCCTGGCTTCTTTCCATTTGCGGTTGAGGGGCAGGTTGATCATTAGTTCTTTCAAAACGACGATCGTTCTGTTCCTGTCGCCTTTCGATTTGTGGTTGACGCTGCTCCTGGCTTCTTTCAATTTGCGGTTGACTGGCAGGTTGATCATTAGTTCTTTCAAAACGACGATCATTATCTGCTTGCGGAGTCCTGTCTTGCCTTCCAGAAGGTGTGATCACCCTTCTTTCATTGGGTTGACGAACAGGCTGATCATCATTTCTTTCGAAACGGCGGTCATTATCTGCCTGACCGGGAGTTCTATCTTGTCTTTCGATCCTCCTGTCCCGTGTGACAGGATTATTATCAGTATTTCCCTGCTGGCGGACCTGGTTATCGTTTCTTCCGAATGTCCTGTTATCCGTCCTCTCGCGGCTATCGGGTCTTACTGTATTATCATCTCTGCGGAAATTGTTATCATCCCTACGTACATCAGCAGTATTATTACTTCTTGTCCGGAAACTTCCGGTATTGGTATTCCTCCTGTCGTAGCGTTCGAAATTCCTTGGCGCTTCCTGGCGGTTATTATTCTGCCGTATGTTTGGGCGGTAAACACTTACTTCATTATTCCCGTAAAAAGTTCTTCCCGGTGTGTTGCTCTGCCTGAAACGAACGGGGTTGATCCTTCCAATATATCTTTCGGCATCATATCTACGGGGACCTGAGCGGAAACCATAATCCCGGCCATAATTGTAATTGTTCACTATGATCGTCGTCTGGTTAATATAGGTTGTGTTCCTTCTCCAATCTATACAATGATCATATACCCTCGGATAAAGGATATACCTCCGTGGTGCAAAAGACCAGAAGTTGACAGGAGGGGCATACCCACCAATATTAAAATTGATACTGATGTTGATGCCGGGTCTGAGCGGCGCCCAGCCATAATAATCACCTCCATCTCTCCAGGCTACCCAGGCAGGCGACCATTCATAGCCCGGTACCCAGTACCAGCCATAATAGTCATCGTAATCCCATCGGCCATAGTGGAAAGGAGCCCAGCCCCAGTCATATTCAGAAACCCACATCCACTCATAATTGTCGGTCCATACCCAATGGCCATTGGTACTGTAAGGGCGGAAATCATTATCAGCTTCCGGTACCCATACATAACCCTGTCCCGGGTAATCTACCCAGTGACCATAAGGACTCAATTCATCATAAAAGGTCTGGTAAGAAACATCGCGGTCACGGTCGTAATCATCATAGGGTTGTGCCGAAATGTTGTTGTGAAGAGAACTGCCCAGCACGACCAGCATGGCGAGGGCAGCAATTCTCATGATACGTTTCATGGATTAATTTTTTGTAATAAATGGATCATACGGAAAATTGTTTGCTTGCACTACGTGCCTGCAGGGCGTAGTAGCGGGGTTTTCTTCCTTTATTACATTTTATTTGACGCTATAACTATGCCATCATGTTGCATGCATTTCATTGGTAAAAATTTTTAGCAAAACATTGTATCCGTGTTAACCAAAAGACGTCGCTCCAGAACTTACAGAACAAATTCCTGTAACTTTAATATCCTCAACTATTCATTATGGATCAGCGCATCATCAACCTGTACGATGAGTACACGCATAAACCACTAAGAAGATCCGAATTCCTCCGGCGTCTTGCTGTTCTCGCAGGCGGAACGGCTGCGGCCATGTCACTGCTGCCCTTACTGGAAGTGAATTATGCTCATGCGGCGGTGACTCCGCAGAATGATCTCTTCACCGAACGCATCTCCTATCCGGGTATCAATGGCGATATGCAGGCGTATGTAGCAAGACCAAAAGAAGAAAAAAAATATCCTGCAGTAGTGATCATTCATGAGAACAGGGGATTGAATGCACATATCGAGGATATAACAAGGCGGGCGGCTAATGCAGGTTACCTGGCGATCGCTCCCAATGCGCTCTCCTCATTAGGTGGTACGCCGGAAAATGAAGATGAAGCAAGAACAAAGTTCCAGCAGTTGAAAGCAGAGGATAACCTTCAAAATTTCATTAAGGTATTTGATTACCTGCAGGGACGAAAAGATTGTAAGGATAAATTCGGTTGTGTGGGATTTTGCTGGGGCGGTGGCATGGCCAATAGCCTTGCCGTGAACGTACCCGCGTTAAAAGCGGCGGTAGCTTTTTATGGCCGCCAGCCAGCGGCGGAAGACGTGGCCAAAATAAAAGGAGCAGTTCAGTTGCATTATGGTGGCCTTGATGAAAGAGTGAATGCGGGCATCCCTGCTTATGAAGAAGCACTGAAGAAGAGTAAGGTTCCTTATGAATTATATATCTATGAGGGGGTACAGCATGCTTTTCATAATGATACTGCACCAACAAGATATAACGAAGCGGCCGCCAAACTTGCCTGGCAACGGACAACTGATTTCTGGAATAAATATTTGAAGTAGGAATTATTTAGCCTTATCAAATCGCTTATCCACTACCGGCCAATCCACTACATTCCACCAGGCATTGATGTAATCGGGACGTTTGTTCTGGTATTTCAGGTAATAAGCATGCTCCCACACATCCAGTCCGAGTAAAGGCGTTCCTTTCAGATCGCTGATATCCATTAAAGGATTATCCTGGTTGGGAGTAGAACCTATAAGCAACTTGTTGTCCTTTGCCATAACAAGCCAGGCCCATCCACTGCCAAACCGGTTCTTACCAGCGTCGGCAAATTGTGTTTTAAAGGCATCAAAAGATCCGAAATCCTTTTCGATCGCATCCTTGATCTTTCCTGATGGGAGGTTATTGTCCTTTGGTCCTTTCATACTCTTCCAGAAAAATTCATGATTATAATGCCCGCCACCATTATTGCGCATCTTGGCGGAGTATTTTGATATCTTACTTAGCAATGAGGTCAGTTTATCTTTAACCGTATCTACGGATTCAGCTTTGATAGCATCGGCCAGGTTCTTAGCATACGCAGCAGCATGCCTGGAGTAATGTATCTCCATCGTCATTGCATCAATGGCGGGCTCCAGCGCCGTATATGCATAACCCAAAGGCTGTTGCTCGTAAGGGATCTCTTCTGCTCCCCCATAAAATTTTTCATTGCCACACTGTTTTGCAAAAACAGGGAGCACCGTCATGGAAAGACCGGCAGCCAGGCCCGCTTTACCGGTGGTCTTTAAAAATTCCCGGCGATTCCTGTTGAATTCCTTTTCCATATGATAAGTTTTAGAAGTGAAAAGCTTTATCTAAAAGTAAACCTATTTACAGGAACAAGAGGGTTTTGATCAGGAAGTGGTTGTAACACATGACAAAAGGTATAAGGCGGCCCTTCTTATCTTCGCTGTGCATGCACCTGAAAGACTATTACGGTATCCTGGAACTTCCGCCCTCGGCAACACAGCAGGAAATAAAAAAAGCTTATCGCAAACTGGCCCAACAACATCACCCCGACAAAAATGACAATGATCCTTATTCGGGCAACAAGTTTGCCGAAATAAAGGAAGCTTACGAAGTGCTGACAAACCCCTCCACAAAAGAATACTACCTGCAACAGCGTTGGTACGATCAAAGTATGGGTAAAAAAAGATCTGCGCAGGTCATGACACCTGATAGTATCTTAAAACAAGCGCTGGAATTAGAAAGATATGTGGCTAAACTCGATGCGTTCCGGATGGATAAGCAAGGTCTTCATGATCATATCATGGCAATTGTTGACAATCCGACTGTTCAAAAACTAAATAATTTCAATGAAAGGGATATCAATAATGAGATCGTTTCAGCCCTGGTAAAAAGTCTAAAACCCCTGCCCCTATTTTATATAAATTCATTGCAACAGCAGTTGAATAAGATCCATAAGGACGACCGGACACAGGAAATACTTGAACAATTGGTCCGCTCCAAACAAAAAGCTCATGAACAGGATAAGTACAGGATATGGGTCATCCTGTTAACGGTGCTAGTGCTTTGTATGATCATATTCTTCGCTGGTAAATGATCCTATTGTCCTCCCCTGTAAAAGATATTGTCTATTTAATGGATGAGGTTAGAAACGGACCCTCCATTTTATTTGTTTTGTCATTTGGCTCCTCATCAAGCAATACATCTCCAAGGTTAAGTGATACCGGGAGATACATAAGTATATTATGCCGCTGGTCATTCATATGTTGGTTTAATTTCTGCGGACTTCCGTCGGCAACAAGTTTTACTAGTCTGATTGATTCATCAGCAATATTCTCCAGATGACTTTCCGCCTGGTTAGCCGAAAGTCCAGCGTATCGTGCAACGTTTTCTACGACCATGCTCACATTTTTTTGGAATAATATCGCCAGCGAGTCCCCGGTATCAGCGGCATTTATGATCTTCAAGCAGCCCTCATCATTTCTTGAAAGCTTATACAAGCCTGCAAGCACAGCCAAGATAGCCGCCTGCGCCAGTTGCCCTAAGTCCTGATCTGCTTCTTTGCGTTCTTTATCCTCTGTACGCGGGTCAATTTTATGAAGACCCGGGTATTGAAGGTTTTTCTGTATAGTTTCAACAAGGTTGATCATGATCGGGTTTTGATACATACCTACATAATTATGCCATACTTGCTTTATCAAAATCAAATTGCTAACGGCTTCTTTATCTTTGCCCTATGCATTATGTTTCGGTCGAAGGAATTTCGAAGAGCTATGGTATTCAACCCCTTTTTGATAATATCTCTTTTCATATAGAAGAAGGTGATAAAATTGCGCTCGTAGCGAGAAATGGCACGGGCAAAACAACGTTGTTGAGAATATTAGCCGGTAAAGAGACAGTGGATAATGGAAAGGTTTGGGTCAATAAAGAAGTGGATGTGGTTCTCTTTGAACAAGAACCATCTTTTCTTGAGGACAGATCCATCCTTGATAATATTTTCTTTCATGATCACCCTATCATTAATGCGATCAAAGAATACGAGGTCATCAGCGAAGAAGGCAATGCGGAAAAACTAAATGCCGCTATCATTAAGATGGATGAGTTGGGTGCCTGGGATTTCGATACCAAAGTAAAACAGGTTCTGGAGAAGTTGAATATCCATCATCTCAACCAAACAGTTAGAACATTAAGTGGTGGACAAAGAAAGAGGGTGGCTCTTGCCAAGACCCTGATCGATGTGGGGTTTGAACACAAACACGTATTACTGATCATGGATGAGCCTACCAACCATCTGGATGTAGCAATGGTAGAATGGCTGGAGCATTATTTAAGCAAGGAAAACGTGACCCTGCTCCTGGTTACGCATGATCGTTATTTCCTTGATACAGTGTGTGAAGAAATATGGGAGTTGGACGGGAGTAATATGTATGTATACAAAGGTGATTATCCAAATTATTTAGAAAAGAAAGCAGCACGGGCTGAAAGCGATGCCGCCAGTATAGATAAAGCCCGCAATCTTTACCGGAAAGAATTGGAATGGATGCGGAAACAGCCGAAGGCCAGGACGACAAAAAGTAAAAGCCGCCAGGATAATTTTTATGCGGTAGAAAAAAAGGCGAAACAGCAGGTTGTTGATGAGCAGTTGCAACTGAATATGAAGATGAACCGGCTCGGCGGGAAAGTGGTCGAGATGAAAAAGGTTTATAAAAGGTATGGCGATAATATTCTTTTGAAAGGTTTTGATTATACTTTCAAAAAAGGTGAAAGGATCGGCGTAGTAGGCAAGAATGGCGTGGGCAAATCCACCTTCATCAATATCATACAGGGAACGGAGAAAGCTGACAGCGGGAAAGTAAATGTGGGGGATACGGTTATTTTCGGAAATTATTCCCAACAAGGGTTAATAATAAAAGATGATATGAGGGTGATCGAATTCGTAAAGAACATTGCGGAAAATTTCCCTCTCGCAAGTGGCGGCTCCCTTAGCGCCGCACAATTCCTTCAACTGTTCTTATTCGATCCTGACAAGCAATATACCTATATCAGCAAACTGAGTGGTGGTGAGAAAAGAAGATTGCATTTACTGTCGATCCTTTTCCGCAACCCCAATTTCCTTATCCTTGATGAGCCTACGAACGACCTCGATCTTCCAACCCTCGGCGTGCTGGAAAATTTTTTAAGTGAATTCCCCGGCTGCCTGCTGATCGTATCGCATGATCGCTATTTTATGGACAGGCTGGTGGATCACCTATTCGTTTTTGAAGGAGATGGAGTGATCAGGGACTTCCCGGGAAATTACTCCCAGTACAGAGAATCAGATCCCGATAGCTCCCGGGATGGAAGTCAGAATTCAAAAGACACTGCCTCAAAAGGCCAGGACAAAACAGGCATCCAACATCCACCACTCCGAAACAAACAACAGCTTTCTTATAAAGAAAAGAGGGAGTTCGATCTATTGGAAAAGGAGATCAGTAAACTCACTAAAGAAAAAGAGGTGGTGACGGGCAAGCTTAATAGTGGCAATACGCCCTTTGATGAATTACAGGAGCTTTCTCATCGCATCGGGGAAGTCACCCGTCTCCTTGATGAAAAAGAAATGCGCTGGCTGGAACTTAGCGAGATGCAATAAGTTCTATCTTAGAATGCTGATTTGAAATTTATGCGACCATTAATACTCCTTCTAATAATAGCGATCAGCCCAATTGTGCGGGCCGCAATTCCCGTGGAGAAGGTATTAGTGGTAAAAGTAGATGAGATTGGTCTTGTGTCTGTCGGTCGTGATAACGTTGGCGCGGATAACTTAGCAAAGTACATACAGGAAAGACTTTTCAAAAGCTATATGGGTACAGGACAAATGCATGACCGCATCCGGCTGGAGAAAATTGACTCTGAAATACCCGAACCGGTTATTACCGTTGTAATTGCTGAAATAAAAGCAGGCCAGCACAAAGCGCTTACCGAGTTATGCCTCCAGAAATTCAGCAAGACATTCGAAGAATTAGACAGCAAAAAACAGGGAAGGTTGAAAAAACAATTCCCTGTTCTGTTCCAATCAGACTTTAGTTAGTCACTACTCGATCAATTCCTGGAAGGCCCGGGTATTATAATAATTATACTTTCCGGGAGTTGTATTTTATGCCGCATAAAAATGATTTTTTGTCTGTTCAAATGGCCCTGCTTTGTCTGCCGTCACTTCATATCTCCATATAATTGCAAGGAAGCAATAATGATAAGCCGAACTTGGCTGGTTGCTAACTCATGTGGCAAAAAATAATAGTAAAACTCCGAAGCATGCCTTTATAAAATTTTCGTTTACCGTAGTTTTCCGATTTCCCCATTACAAATTGGGTTTTACTTTTGCCATACTACTCTCACACTCCTATCCTCCGAATACCCGTTCCCCATTTCCTGGAAAACCTGATTAACCAATTTGAAAACTAAAAAATCAGGTCATGAAAAAAATTCGACTTAAAATGGAAGATGAAGATGTACAGGCCCGCGTGGTGATCGTGGGATTTGTAATGATGTTTGCCTTATTGGCCATTTTCTTCTTTTAAAACCAGCAAAGGCCGGGTAGGGTTGCCTAAATACTTTGCCTGGTCCTTTGCAAAACTTCATTGGCTTCAATTTTCTCCATGCACTTAAAGTGCCCAAGGGGACATTTGTCGTACCCGATCTTACTACAGGGCCGACACCATAAGTTCTTTACCTCAAGGATAACAGCAGGCACCATCGCGGCCCCATAGTAGGGCGTCATACCAAAAGCAGGGACGGTGTTTCCCCACAACGAGATGACCGGTTTCTTAAAGGCTGCCGCTATATGCATCAACCCTGTATCGTTACTGATGACCAGTTTGGCTTTTTTTACAAGGTCGGCGCTTTCGTTGATACTGAATTTTCCGCAGGCATTATAAATTTTAATGCTATCCACTGAGGCGATCTCATGACCTCGTATGAAATCACTTTCATCTCCTAATAAAATGATAGGGTGAGATAACTTTTCGCAAAACTCTTTCCATTTATGTACCGGCCATCGCTTGGTAGGGTGTGCGGCGCCGATCACACAGGCAATGTAGCCCGCATGATGGGAGGCAGGGATATCTTTATTCGTTGTCGTTTCTTTTGGAGAAATAAAATGATCAAGTCCTTTCCCATCATTCTTCACGCCGAACCTCTCTACTGTTTTCATGTACCTGTCAACAATATGAACCTTTGGCAGCACATTTATTCTGAACGCAGTAAGTAAATATTTCCGGATATTAAGTTTATAAAAAGAATAGGCTTCCTTCCTCAAAGCTTTTTTCAATCGTAATGTTTTCACATTATGATGAAGGTCTATGATGTAATCATATTCTTCTGTTTTCAATTCTTCGAGCATCAACTCCCAGCTATGAGCCAGGACATGTATCTTATCTATATAGGGATTATGTTCAACAACGGAACGGAATTTATCTTTTACCAGGAAATGAACTTCGGCGTCCGGCACCTGCTGTTTAAGACAGCGGATGACAGGCGTGGTGAGAACGATATCACCAATGGAAGAAAATCGTATGATCAGGAATTTGGGCATTGGGTTCATGGATCATAGCTCATAGCTCAATGGTACGCTATCACCATGAGCCATCAGCTATGAACTATTTCTCAACAAAATTCAGGTCCTTATTGAAAGTTTCTTTTGTCATTACCGCCGCAATAACGGTGATCATCATGATAATAATAGCCGCATAGATCCCGCCATTCACATACCCTACTCCTTCCATCCCCCTCAGCCATTTAAAAAGCGGCAGTATGAATATGGCCAGCATCCCTCTTACCATATTGGGAATGGTGGTAGCCGCAGTAGCCCGAAGGTTCGTACCAAATTGTTCTGCACCCATCGTTACAAAGATGGCCCAGAACCCGGTGCCAAATCCAAGGCCCGCGCAGATCCAGTACATTTTTTGCGCTGAACTATTCCACTGCACGGTAAAGAACAACACCATGAACAAAGCAGTGATCAGGTAAAAAAGGTATAAGGCTTTTTTCCTGCTTTTCAGCCATTGACTGACAAACCCGATCAAAATATCTCCTATGGAGATAGCGGCATACGCATACATGATCGCTTTGCCCGCATCTATTTTTTCGGTGATGCCAAATCTTTCACCAAACTCTTTAGAAAAAGTGACGAGCACGCCAATAACGAACCAAGTCGGCAACCCTAAAAGAATACTAAAGATGTAGGTCTTGAACCGTTCCTTATTATTGAAGAGCATAAAAAAATTCCCCCGCTGCACACCCATCTTCTTTACTTCATGATACATGCCTGATTCAAAGACGGAGATGCGTAATATTAATAATCCAAGCCCAAGTCCGCCCCCGATAAAATAGCAGGTACGCCAGTCGAAATTCTCTTTCATGATGAAAGCAACAACCGCTCCCGTAAGCCCGATGCCAGCGACCATAGAAGTAGCGATCCCTCTTTTTTCCTTTGCTATTAATTCAGAAACAAGCGTGATACCAGCGCCAAGCTCACCTGCCAAGCCCAGTCCTGCTATAAAACGAACCGTCTTGAATTGCGCCGCTGTCTCTACAAATCCATTGGCAATATTGGCCAGTGAATACAAAATAATTGAACCGAACAATACGCTAAGCCTTCCTTTCTTATCTCCCATGATGCCCCAGATGATCCCGCCGATCAAAAGCCCGAACATCTGCCACATGATAATGGATTCTCCCTGGGTAAGCGCCGCGGGCCCTGTGATCCCCAATGAAGCCAGCGCCGGGATCCTCGTGATGCTGAATAAAAGAAGGTCATATATATCGACAAAATAGCCCAAGGCCGCAACGATGACAGGGATAGAAAGTATTCCGTATTCTTTTTTCATAGATCACCTGAGTGTATTATCAACCGGGGGAGGAACACCGGTTTTTTTTGTGGATACCAGTTTGATGATGACCGGCGCCGTGGTAACCAGTACGATTCCCAACACAATTAATTCCAGGTGCTCTTTCAGATCAAAATTGAACTGTTTGTATATCCATTTTTGTAAAAAATATCCGGCAAACACCATCGTGAATACCCAGGCGACACAACCGATGACATTAAAAAAATGGAATTTCTTCCTGTCCATTTTCACAATACCCGCGACAATTGGCGCAAAAGTGCGAATGAAAGGAAGGAACCTTGCAACAATGATCGCACCGCCACCATGTTTTGTATAGAAGTCCTGGGCCTGGTAGAGATATCTTTTCTTAAAAAGAAGTTTGTCTTTCCAGCTGAACATAGCGGGGCCTACTTTTCTGCCTGTCCAATAACCTACCGCATTGCCAAGGATCCCGGCTGCAGCTATCAATCCTACCAGTACAAAAAGGTCGATCCAGTATGTATACGGATAATCGATCCCAAAAAACTTGAGGAACTGGTAACCCAGGCCGGGTTTGATCTCGCCGCTTTTTGCCGTGATCTCGTGTGCAAATATCCCGGAGACAAAGAGAAGCGAATCACCCGGAAGAAAAAAGCCAACAAACAACCCTGTTTCCGCGAATACCACGAACAGCAGCAACCAGAGACCTCCATTCTCGATGTAGAATTGGGGTTGTAACAACTGGCTCCAGTGAAAAGCGTCAAGTAAAAACATAATTCCTTTCCTCTTTAATGATGTTCTTTATGCGAATGATCCGGTCCGTGGTCATGATGATGCGGAGTATGTTCCAGGGCTCCTTCCCATTTGCTCACAGCAGCAGTAGCAAGGGCATTCCCCAATACATTGGTCATGGTCCGCCCCATATCACAAAAGACATCAATAGCTAATATCAGGCCTATCCCTTCCGGCGGAATGCCAAACATACCGCAGGTAGCCAATACAACTACAAGCGATGCCCTTGGTACTCCCGCAATTCCTTTGCTGGTAAGCATGAATACAAGCAGCATCGTTATTTGCGTTCCAATATCCCCTGTTATCGAAGTGATATTATATGCCTGCGCAATGAACATACTCGCAAAGGTCATATACATCATACTTCCATCGAGATTAAAAGAATAACCCAGGGGCAGGACGAATGCCACGATCTTATCCTTGCAACCAAAACGTTCCATCTCTTCGATCAGTTTGGGTAGAACTGCTTCGCTGCTTGCCGTACTGAAAGCAATGGCCATTGGGTTGGAGATCCGCCGCAGCAGTACAGGCAATCGTTTTTTTAAAATAAAGTAGCCTACCAATAATAATAACGCCCACAAAACGATCAACCCGAGGTAAAAAGAACCAATATAAAAAGCATAGGTCGATAATATACCCAGTCCCTTGGTTGAGATCACAGCAGCCATAGCGCCAAAGACGCCGAATGGCGCTAATACCATTACATAACCCACCATTTTCAGCATCACGTGTGCGACAGCATCCAGCGCTTTAGTAACTGGTTCTCCCTTTTTCCCAATATGCGTCAATGCAACACCAAAGAAAACAGAAAAGATCACTAACTGCAGGATCTCGTTGGTCGCCATGGATTCGATCACACTTTTGGGGACGACATGTTCGACAAATTTCGCCAGTGAGAACTCATTACCTTTTGTTATCAGGTCCTTCACGGCTTCAGGATCGGTATTATTGATATTGACGCCTACACCAGGTTTTGTAATATTCACTAGCAGTAATCCAAGGAATAAACTCACCAGCGATGCAGTTACGAACCATAACATCGCCTTCCCTCCTACACGGCCTACTGTTTTCAGATCGCCTAATTTAGCGATCCCCACGACCAGTGTTGCAAAGACAAGCGGCGCGATGATCATCTGCACCAGGCGTAAAAAAATAGTGGTCAGTAATTTTATCTGCGTACTGAAATCCTTGATGAATTTGGGCGAAGCATTTTCATGGATAAGGTAACCCACCACGATACCCAGAACCATTGAGATCAGTATATAGATAGTAAGCCTGTTATTTTTTGACATGGCAATGGTTTTGGAGAAGTTAAGAAGTCCGAAAATCGGAAAAATTACCCAGTAACAGCAATTTTTACAGCAAAGCCGTTTATAATTCTTTTTGATAGTTATTGTTGGAAATCAGTATTTTCCCATTCATTTTACCACCTGTTTTCAATCAGTAATTATGGCCGAACAATCAACCTCTTTTAAACCAACGCTTGGATTATTTGACGGGACGATGATCGTGGCAGGCTCGATGATCGGGTCGGGTATTTTTATCGTAAGCGCCGACATAACACGGAATGTAGGAAGTGCCGGCTGGCTGATCGCCGTATGGCTGATCACCGGTTTTATGACCCTGAGCGCAGCCTTGAGCTATGGTGAACTGAGCGGTATGTTCCCGAAAGCCGGTGGTCAGTATGTTTATCTCAAAGAAGCTTACAATCCGCTGATCGGTTTTTTATACGGCTGGAGTTTTTTCGCCGTGATACAAACAGCTACCATTGCCGCTGTCGGAGTGGCTTTCTCCAAGTTCCTTGCATACATGGTTCCCCAACTGGGCAATAATTACTTCCTCTTTGATGCCGGCATTGTAAAAGTTTATTCTGGGCAACTTGTGGCGATCGCAATTATCTGCATCCTGACCTACGTGAATTCGAGAGGGATCAAAGAAGGGAAGTTGATCCAACGACTCTTTACCTCCGCCAAATTACTTGCTTTGTTTGGGTTGATACTTTTTGGTTTCATCCTCGTCAAGGAAAGTTTTTGGGCCGAGAACTGGACGACAGGATTTACTGCTGTTCAGGATTTTGGGCAAAAAGATGCTGCAGGGCAGTTACACCCAACCACATGGATTGGGATAGGGGGTTCAGCGCTGATTGGAGCGATTGCTGCAGCAATGGTTGGTTCCATTTTTAGTAGCGATGCATGGAATAATGTAACATTCATTGCAGGGGAAATGAAAAACCCTAAACGTAATATTGGATTAAGTCTTTTTCTAGGAACATTGATAGTTACAATCATTTATGTAGCTACTAATCTTATGTACCTGAATGTGATGCCGCGTGATGTAATTGCTTTTGCTACAGATGACCGTCCTGCCGTAGAAGCTTCATTAAGAATTTTTGGTAATAGCGGGACCTATATCATTGCTTTCCTGATCATGGTATCTACTTTTGGTTGCAATAATGGCCTGATATTGGCGGGAGCAAGGGTCTATTATACCATGGCCAAAGATGGTTTGTTCTTTAAGAATGTAGGAACACTGAATAAACATTCTGTACCCCAGGTAGCACTATGGATTCAATGTATTGCAGCCAGCCTTTGGAGCCTGAGTGGTAAATACGGGCAGCTACTGGATATGATATCTTTTGTTGTAGTACTATTTTATATACTTACCATCGTCGGCATTTTTATCTTAAGAAAGAAAATGCCGGACGCAGAAAGACCTTAC
>DATLCB010000297.1:0-10674 GCA_035526625.1 Chitinophagaceae bacterium | reverse complement strand
TACGGAACGAGCAAATTCCTTTTGCTGTAGCAAAATATACTTCACCCGTTTTGCCGTCAATAGCGATCTTCTTTACATCGCTGCTCAACAACGGACTATTATCTTCCGTAAAACGATAGATCAGTTTCTCTCCTTCGGGGCTCACGAGAAAAACCCCGTTCGCAGTTGCCACCCATTTTCTGTCGGCTCCATCCACTGCAATACTTCTTACTGCTTGCCCCTTGAAAAGATAGCCCGCAAAATTCCCATTGGGCACCACGGGCCATATCGCATCACAGCCCTGTCCGTCAAAAGCCTGGTCGGGACATTGGATCACTCCAATACCGTCAGCAGTGCCCACCCATATAAAACCGCTTTTATCCTTTGCAGCGCAATGGACATCATTGGAAGGCAAATTGCCCGTACCCGAACCTATGCCATATCTTTTCCAGCGATCATCGCCGGTATTGTCGATCGAAGCACCATGATCATAGCAGACCAAACCATTACCAACTGGCGATACGATCCATTTAAAATTATTATCGTCAACCACGATCTGTGACAACGCATTTTGAGAGATGGCGAATGAGGGTGTGAAAGCTTTCCAGTATCCATCCGCTTTGAGAACCTTTAAAGGTTGCGCGGCACCAAAATTGGATATCCATAAATTATTATCGCTGTCAAAAGCTAATCCCGACACACGATAACTGCCCGGGTCACTAAGTGGCGAACCGAGATTATTGTGCTTGAATATCTCAAATGATGGTCCTTGCTTTACATGCAATAATCCGCCTCCATACGAACCTGCCCATATTGTTTCATCCCTTTTATCAGCGGCAATACTGATATAATCGGTTAATGAATCAATGGCAGGATATCTATAACGGTTGATATTTGTCCATACTCCTTCTTTCAAAGAAAAGATACCATCACTGTTATTTTGTTTGACCCACTGATCATCCACAGTTCCGGCGCTGGCGTAGAAAACATCGTTGTACACCAACATTTCGCCACTTGCAATTCCTTGTGGCGAATTCGGTGTATAATGTTCAAAAGAAAACCCGCTTTCAAATCTTGATAAACAGGTCTTCTCATCCGCCACCCATGGGTTACCATTCACTACAATCGCTTTGCGGGGAAAGATTATCAGCGTGCTGTTAATTAAAATGCGGGATACCGTACCATCTGCATTCAATATGATCACCCGGCTACTGCCGTTCAGTTGCCGTTCACACAATTGAATTTTATTCTCCGTTACATTACTGCTTATAATGTTCTTCCCATCGGTATAGAGCAGCGACCAGTTTATTCCGTTCTGTATAAAAAGTGAATCGTTTTTTTCTAACACCACCTTATTCTGTAGCGTCACAACATTCTTGCAAGCACCCGGTGCCAAACCATTGGTGCCGCTTACAACCTGCCAGTTGGCATAGTTGGCAAGATTGGCAGCATTCATCGGGGCTTTCTTAAGTCCCTCATCCGTGGCTGCATAAAAAAAGGTGCCGTCGCTGGTGAAGCCATTTACTTTCACCTGGTTGCCCCCATTACCGATGAACCAGGAATCTTTTACTTCGTATCGTTCTCCATCTATAACGATCACACCCAAACCTGTGGAGAGATAAAATTTGTTCCCGAGAGCATAGATATTGTAGATCGTTTTGTTCCCCACAATATTATCTCTTTTGATATCAGGTACATTGTGTACGTCATTCCTGTAAAGGATATCTATATTACTGTTTGTATAGGCAATAAAGAGTTTTTGAGTCGTCTCATCAAACCGAACGGCACTGATACCGGTTTCATTGAGGCCTGTCACCCTGCTATAGCGTTCAATGGAATTATCCGCTGGGGTTACAGAGAACAAGCTATAGGGTGTCGCGCAATAAACCTTACCATCTCCTGCAGTTACGTCGATGGCGCTTTGATAAGGCAAATGTTCCCGCCATTGTCCGATAGCCGGTAAGGGGTCCTGGGCGGTAACAACAGAACTAAGCGCTGTAAAAAAAATAAGTAAGCAATCTTTCACTAGTCAAAATTATTCTAAAGTAGATAAAGTCATAAAGGTCAAATTAGTCAAAGAACTCAGATCACCTGCCTAAAACAATGACTTTCTCAATCTACCTTATAACCCATCTGACTTATTTGACCCATATGACCTCTTTGACTAATTTGACCTCTGTGACTTATATGACCTGTTTAACCCCTTTGACCAGTTTTTAATGTTTCTTTGCATCATTACCATTACCAGAAACCTATGTGGCAGAGACTGGGGAGGTTTATTTTAAAATACCGGATCTTTTTACTCGTTGCTTTAGCAGGTATCACCATTTTTATGGGTTATCATGCCAGCAGGGTGGAGCTGAGCTATGATTTTTCAAGGGCCATCCCTATCAACAATCCGAAATACAAAGCTTACCAGGATTTCAGGAAACAATTTGGCGAAGATGGCAACCTGCTTGTCATCGGTATACAAACAGATAAATTATTTGAAGAGAAATCATTCAATGCCTATGCAGAACTGCAGCAGGATCTCCGCAAAATAAAAGGTGTCGATGATGTGATCGCCGTTCCCTCGGCAGTGAACCTGGTGAAGATCCCGGAAACGGAAAAGTTAAAAGCGGACAGCATTTTCCCTGAAAGGAAACTTACACAACCGGAAATCGACAGTGGCACCGCTATCTTTTTAAATCTTCCTTTTTACCGGAACCTTTTGTACAACCCAGTCACGCATGCATGGTTGATGGGTGTGCGTATCAATAAGGACCTGATGGCGTCAAAGGACCGGCTCAATATTGTTCGGGATATCGGGGAAAGAGCCGACGAATTCGGGAAGACAAACGGTTTGATCATTTATAAAAGCGGTTTACCTCATATACGCACGGAATTATCCTTAAGGATCATAAAAGAAATGCGGATGTTCATTTTTGCTTCTATCATCCTTTCGGCCCTTATACTCCTTCTCTTTTTTCGTTCATTAACGGCTATGTGGTTGTCCTTAACTGTAGTTTTCATTGGTGTTATCTGGAGTTTTGCCACCATTGAATTATTGGGTTATAAGATAAGTATCTTGAATGCATTGATCCCACCCCTGATCGTTGTGATCGGTATCCCCAACTGCATTTACTTCCTGAATAAATTTCATACAGCCTGGAAGGATACTTCATCCGATGGAGGACCTGCCACCCGTGTAAGGATAAAGACAGCCATCGTTTCGATGGTAGATAAGATGGGAGTGGTGACCTTATTCTGCAATCTTGCTGCCGCTATTGGGTTTGCTGTATTTGCGTTAACACAAAGTCAGATATTAAAGGAATTCGGGATCGTGGCGGGTATCAATATCATTGCTTTATTTTTCATCTCTTTGATATTTATTCCAGCGACGCTTAGTTTTTTACCGGCACCCCGATCACGTCATGTAAAGTATTTGCAAAACCCGAGGCTGAACCGCTGGCTTGACAGGCTGGAAAGATGGTCACTCAATCACCGCAGGCTTATTTATGCGGTCACCCTCGGTATTGTTGCGGTCTCTATGACAGGCATCTTCAAGTTAAAGACATTGGGGTATATCGTTGACGACCTTCCCAAAGAGGATAAGATCTATACAGATCTCCGTTTTTTCGAGAACAACTTTAAAGGGGTGATGCCATTGGAAATAATTGTCGATACCAAAAAGAAAAGGGGAGCCACGAATCTTGCAACCCTTGCCAGGATAGATTCGCTATCGCAGTTCATTGCTGAAATGCCTGGTATGGCAAAACCCTTAAGCGTTGCGGACGGATTCAAGTTTGTCAAGCAGGCTTTTTTTGATGGTGATAGTTCCAGTTATTCTTTGCCTACCGAGTTCGATGTACAACTGCTCCCCTACCTTAGGATGGGGAAGGACAGCGGCAACAATAAAAATTCATTCGCCCGCTTACTCGCAACCTTCATGGACAGCAGCCGCCAGAAGGCACGGATCAGTATCAGTATGGCAGATGTAGGAAGCAAACGGCTTCCGCATATATTAGACAGCGTATCAACAAGAGCCGCACAGCTTTTTCCCAGCGACAAATATGAAGTACAGCTCACCGGCACCAGTGTGACTTTTGTCGAAGGGAACCGCTACATTATCAATGGCCTGAAGGATAGTATCATCTGGGCCTTTGTACTTATAGCTTTTTGCATGCTATATCTTTTCAGGTCTGCAAGGATACTTATCTGCTCACTCATCCCGAATATCATTCCATTATTGATCACCGCAGGGGTAATGGGATGGGCGGGGATACCTTTGAAACCCTCGACGGTTCTTGTCTTTAGCGTTGCTCTTGGTATAGCGATTGATATCACCATACGCTTCCTGGTCAATTACAAGCAGGAGTTACCCCTGCATGGAAACGATATGAAACAGACGGTAATAGAAACGATTCATAGTACAGGCATCAGTATTATCTATACTTCGTTGGTGTTGATAGCTGGTTTCATCATTTTCTGTTTCAGTGGCTTTGATGGCACCAAGGCGCTTGGCTGGCTAACCTCCCTTACTTTGATCACCGCTACTTTTACCAACCTAGTGCTGCTCCCGGCTATCCTAATCAGTTTTTTCAGGTCCAAGAGCAAGTAAACTTCAGCTGTTGAGCCTGAATATCAGGGTTTAAACCCGGATTGGAAGCAGCAAACGGCAAGTTCCGGTTGTCTGCATTTACAGGGTGTTTATTAATCGATGGTATTGCTGGATTAAAGGGGAATTCAGAAAGATCAAACCTTTAACATTTTTTTTAATAATAGGCAGAGGTTAATTAATTTCAGCCACCGATTCTAAGGACTCGGAAGGCTTTGATTTCTATTCATATACTAAAACAACATGCTCATGAGAAAACTGTATTTACTGCTTTTGGGAGTTGTGTGTTTTGCCACCCAGGCATTAGCACAACGTACTGTCACCGGGAAGGTGAGTGATGAAAAAGGAAATCCCTTAGCGAATGTATCGGTACTGGTAAGAGGAACGACGACCGGTACCACGACCAAGGATGACGGTTCTTATTCCCTTACTGTTCCTGCCAATGCAAGGGCCCTTGTATTCTCCGCTGTGGATATGAGTCCTGTGGAATATGCAATAGGTACCACGGCAGTGATAAATGCTACTTTAAAAGCAGAAGATAAAACGATGTCTGAGGTAGTCGTAGTAGGATACGGTACCCAGCAAAAGAAAGCATTTACCGGATCTTCATCTAAAGTAGATGCGAAAGAGTTTGCCAATCTCATTACTCCTTCGATCGATAAACAACTAGCCGGTCGTGCAACGGGCGTGCAGGTCACGAATAGTAGCGGCCTGGTAAACCAGCCTGCCCGGATCTTTATACGGGGTGTGAATTCTCTTAGCCAGGGCACAGGGCCTCTTTTTGTTGTAGATGGTGTCCCTATTGTTAGTGGAAACCTGGCCAATACCACCAACTCCAACCAATTAGGTGATATTAATCCTGCAGATATTGAGAGCATAGATGTACTTAAAGATGGTTCTGCTACGGCGATATATGGTTCAAGGGCGGCTGCGGGTGTAATTGTTATAACTACTAAGAAGGGAACGAAAGGCCGGACAAGAGTTAGTTATGATGCTTCTGTCGGTTTCAGTAATGTATTGAAGAGATTTGACCTGTTGAATGCTGACCAGTTCGTAATGATATCCAATGAGAAATTTGTCAATGCAGGAGTAGCCCCACGTGCAGGTGTTAACCCCGGTGGTGTCAATACAGACTGGCAAAGTGTAGCCCTAATCGAGAACGCATTGGTTCAGAATCATAATATCAGTTTCCAGGGTGGTGGTGCAAAAACGACTTTTTTCTTTTCCGCCAATTACAGCAAGCAACAAGGTGTGGTAAGAAGTAACAAGAACCAGGCTTTCCGCGGTCGTATGAACCTCGAGCATGAGGTAAATAATTTTATCAAGATCGGAAATAACCTTTCTGTAAGCCGCCAGGTTGACTATGACCAGAATAACGGATCTAATTCACTGAGTGGATCAATTGCTTCCACGCTGAGGTTACTGCCTAATGTTGATCCTTACAATCCTTTCCATTCAACAGGGTATAATATCAGTTTCCCGAATGCCAACTCGATCCCCATTGGTCCCAACTCATCAAGTGTTGATGATAACTTTACGAATGTAGCGTTCACGATCAATGCAAATAAATTCACTTCCGATAAATACAGGATCATTAATAATTCTTTCATTGAACTTTCGTTCACTAAAAAATTGAAATTCCGTTCTCAGATATCTGCGGACTGGTTCAATGATTACGGCTATCAGGGTCTTGATCCACGTCATGGAGATGGTTATAGTTCCAATGGTATAGCGTTCAACTCCGATCAGAGTATCCTGCGTTATATCTTCCAGAATTATATCAATTACACCCTGAACATTAAAAAACACAGCTTCTACTTCACAGGCGGACATGAGGTGCAAAAACAAGAGAGTAAGATCGTGTCTGCACAAAGCTCGAGTCAATCTGACTTCTTTTTCATTAAAGAAAACATTATTACCGGGGCAGGTTCCACTCAAAGCGTGGGCGGTAATTTTATTAAGACAGGCTTTGAATCCTATTTTGCAAGGATGAACTATGACTACAAGAATAAATATTTTTTCCAGGCTTCGATACGTCGTGATGGTTTAAGTAACCTTGGTGAAGGCAAGAAATACGGAAATTTCCCTGGCGTTTCAGTCGGCTGGAGACCATCTGAAGAATCTGCATGGAAGAACAATTCCTTCCTGCATAAATGGTTCCCTGAAGTAAAACTGAAGTATTCTTATGCCAAAGTAGGAAATGTTCTTTCACAATCTTTCCCTTATCTACCGGCTACCTATGGACCAACGCTGTATGGTGGTATCAACGCGATCGGTTTGAACTTTATTGGAAATCCTAATCTGCAATGGGAAACCAGTACTAAACATGATTATGGGGCGGAGATCGCGATGTTTAACGGAAGGGTAAATATTACGGTTGACTATTTCAAAAATAACATTGATAACCTGGTATTACAGGTTCCTACTCCGGCAAGCGCGGGAATACCGGGCAATCAGATTCCACAGAACATTGGCAGCCTTGAAAATAAAGGTGTAGAGTTTGCCATCGACATCTCGATATTCAGAAAAAAAGATTTTGGTTGGGATTTCAACTTTAATTATACCAAGATCAAAAATAAAATCACTAAACTGTATGCTATTAATGGGGTGCCTGCAGCTTACATTCAAAGAACAGCTTATAATTTGATCAGGGTAGGTGAACCCATCGATTTTATCCATGGTTATAGATCGGCTGGCGTTAATACATCCAATGGTTTTCCGATGTATTATAAAGCAGATGGAAGACTGGTAGTGCATAGCCCTCTTAACGGTCAGTATTATTATATTTCCAGCCCCGACGATCCAAACGTCACTAATAACGTAACGACGCTTGCTTTTGAAGACAGGCAGAATCTCGGACAGGGTGTACCTACATATTTTGGAGCGTTCACGAATAATTTCCGTTATAAACAATTCGACCTGGAAGTAATGTTCCGTTATTCCGGTGGCAACCAGATCATGAATACTACCCGCCAGGAAGCATTATTGAGCAACAGTTTCCATAACAATGGAACAGAGATCCTTGACCGATGGACCAAACCGGGTCAGGTCACAACTGTTCCCAAAGTATATTTCGGACAAAGCAACAGGATCAACCAGAATGGCCTGGCTATTTCCAGGTTTGTGGAAAGCGGTAACTATATCAGGTTGCAAAATGTGGTCTTCAGCTATACTATGAACAGGGACCTGGTAAGCAAAGTGTTCAAGGGCTATGTGGATGGTATCCGTTTCTTCCTGCAAGGTCAGAACCTGCATGTATGGACCGATTACAGCGGCGCAGACCCGGATAATATCAGTGCTGGTGGTGTTGACCTGAGCGTATCACCACAGATCAGGACCATTTCCTTCGGTATCAGTGTAGGATTTTAATTTTTGAAACACAAAAAAAATTATATGAAATCATTAAAAAAATATTCGGCCGTCCTGCTGCTCCTGTTGTTTGGCTTAGGATGTAAAAAAGCAATACAGCTGGCTCCTTTTAATTCGGTGCCAAGTACCGAAGCTTTCAGCACTGCTGCAAAATGTCTTACTTCATTAAATGGAGTGTATGATGCCGCCCAGAGTGGGGCCTATACGGATGGAACGATCCGGGGGTATCCATTTGGCGCTGCCAACATTGAGCAGGGAGATGCCCGCGGAGAAGATGTGATCAATATCGCTGCCTTTTTCCAGGTCACTTACCAGGCAACCTACAATTCAACTGCCGCAAATGTTGTTGGTCACTGGAATGCTTTGTATGCATTGATCAATAAAGCCAATATAAGTATAGATGGGTTCAGGGATGCAACTTTAAAAGGGATATTGGCTCCTTCCGTAGGTTTACAATATGAAGCGGAATGTCGTTTTTTGAGAGCTATGTCACATCATGAACTGATGCTGATGTGGGCCCGTCCTTACCTCGATGGAAATGGCAGCCAGTTGGGAATTCCATACAGGGATTTTGCTGTTAGTGATCTGGCAGCAGTTGAGCGTGTACGCACTTTGCCACGAGACAGGAGCGACACCGTATATAAAAGGATCCTTAGAGATCTGGATTATGCAGAAACCAATCTTCCGGCCGCGCCTCAGTTGCTGGCTCCGTTAACTACTGCCGATAAACCTGTCCGAGCTACTAAAGCAGCTGCTATTGCTCTTAAAATGCGGGTTAAAATGCATATGGGTGATTGGACGGGTGTGCTGGCTGAAGGGAATAAGTTGATCCCGGCGGTACTTACTCCATTAAATCCTGCCGGCGTAATCAGCCCGATCGGATCTTGGGCGCTGACTCCAAGCCCTGATGGTCCTTTTACAAACAATGCTTCGACTGAAAATATTTTTTCCATAAGAAATAAAGACATTGATAACACCGGTGTGAATGGGGCTTTGCCCGCCATGCTGGGAGCTGCCAACCTGGGTGCACGTGGTCTTGTAGCTGTTTCACCTATCCTTTGGAATAATACAGGATGGAGATGTGATGATACAAGAAGATCATTGTTATATGTTTCCGGGACAAATGCGAACAATGGAACAAGCCTTTTCACTACTAAATACCGTGATTATGTAAACCGTAGTGATTTTGCTCCGCAGATCCGTTATGCTGAAGTACTGTTAATGCAGGCTGAAGCAGAAGCTCGTGTGTCAGGAGCTGTTACCCAGCGATCTGTTGATCTTTTGAATATGGTTCGTAACAGGGCCATCCCTCTCCCTGCTACCAATCAATATGTTATTGCCAACTTCGCTACGGTGGTCGATCTTATTAAAGCGATTCTCTTTGAAAGAAGGATCGAATTTTTATTTGAAGGAAAAAGATGGCCGGATATATCCCGTCTGGCAATGGAACCTAACTATACTACTAATGGTATACCTGCTAAAATGGCTAACGGCGCACAAGGCGCTGCTTTATATGGCTGCGGTACGCCAGTTACGACCGGCCAGGCCGCAATTCCTTATGCTGATTACAGGTTCATATGGCCGATCCCTAATGATGAGATCGTTCAAAATCCGATCATAAGTCAGAATTCAGGTTATTGATCTGACATTATAAATAAAAAAAAGCCCCGTCCTTCGACTAGCTCAGGATGGGGCTTTTTTCTGTCCAATCTATTTCAATACTTCGTCCAGTTTTCTTTCAAGGTCCGCACCTCTCAGCGACTCGCCGACGATTTTACCGGAAGGATCGACCAACACATTATAGGGTATGCTTTCGATCCTGTATAGCGGAACGACCGGGCTACTCCACCATGAAAGATCACTTACCTGCGTCCAGGTAAGACCATCATCCATTACTGCTTTCATCCAGGCATCTTTTTTCCCCGGCTGATCTAATGAAACGCCCAGGATAGTAAAATTTTTATCCTTGTATTTATTATATGCCTTCACTACGTTCGGATTTTCTGCACGACAAGGCCCGCACCAACTTGCCCAAAAATCAACGAGTACATATTTACCGCGGAATGAACTGAGCTTTATCTCCTTTCCCGCAGGATCAGGTAATGCGATCTCAGGAGCCTGTTGTCCCACCCAACCTTGTGCCGAAGCCTGCAGACTTGACTTAATGGTAGCTACCCCCTGGTGGGTTGGAAATTTTGCTGCTGTTTCTTCAACCACCTGCTTCACTTCGTCATCACTCAATCCCTTTAATCCAGACCCGGCATAATTAGATGTGCTCTGATAATAGCCAAGAATGAACATGGATAAGGCTGGGTTACTACTTTTTTTCAGCGCGGTCAGCGTTAAATTTTTTGTTTCTTCAGCAATGCCTGTAGCGTGTGATTGCAAGGACCGCACTACACTATCGGACCCTCCTCCCCGTGTAAGGCTATCAGCTTTACTGGCGTCTGCAATAATAAACTGAAGATTCCTGTTAAATGCGGTCATAAATTCCTTCATCTCCTGGCTGGCCGGAGAATTCTTTACCTCATAGCTATCGGGGAACTGGCTGCTTTCCTTGCTGAAACTTGCATTCAAAGTTATTTTTGTTGCATCATTGATCACAGCGGCAAGCGGATAGGAATTTTGGTCAAGCCGGAGATTATAAACGCGGGCCTCACCTGTTCCTGTACTCAATTTATACTTCCCGTCCTTTTTCAACTCAACTGAATCAACCACTACTCTTTGCA
>DATLCB010000296.1:0-9623 GCA_035526625.1 Chitinophagaceae bacterium | reverse complement strand
GCTGAAAATAAAGGAGCGATAGAAAAATAATAAAACACCCGCCTGTTACGAAAAAAAGCGATTGTAGCTCTTTATTTCCCTGCAGATAAAGCCAATTAATTAGAAATAGAAGAGGCAGTAGGAAATAAAAAAAGGTGATCACCTTCCTCATGATGTTTTGCTGCAGGACTGATTGGTATGCAAAGGCTATAGTTAAAAACCACAAAAGAAAGAAAATATTATACATCCAGAGATTCCTGATTTTAAAAAAGCCGGTGATGTGACCGGCTGTTTCTACCAGTAAGACCAACATCCACGCTACGACCATAATCTTAACCCCAAACCGAAACTTCTTAAATCCGGAAGCACCAGTAATTGCAGCCAATGTTATGAATAACATGGGTACCAGCGATATGACCTTTTGAGTAGTCATAACAAAAAAATGCTTTGTTAATTTAAACTAATCGTCTACTAGCGTTCCGCAATTAACAGGACAAAGACCTGAATTCTCATTTTTAAATCCCGGAATTATGCATTCAATGGATTCATTAACAAAAAAATCCTTTACATCCTTTGCATCTCCTTTCCGATATCCGGTTGTAGGGACGAGGGCAAAACTAAATTGAGGTAAACCTTCAGCCAGAAAACCCACTTTAACGATATCATCTTTGCGGATAAGATAAATGCGGATGCCATCAATTTCATCGTGGTTTTTGATGTAATTCATCAAGGATGCCAGATCTTCTTTAGAAATCAGACAGCTTTTTGTTTCTTGCGGATGGGGTAGTGTCATTCTATAAGCGGTCACCCAATTTTTTAAGTCGCTTCTTGTTTGTGGACTGTAAGACATAAAATTTAAATTTAAAGGTGAAAAAATGGTTACCTGTATGTTTGATTTTCAAAACTAAGCGTGTAAAGGGCCAGCTACCAGATTTTTAGTACGTAGATTTTGGCAGTTATCAGAAGGGGGAACTAAATGTAAATACTTTTGAAAAAAAATCAAAACAATTTTGACTTCTTACCTTACCCGAAGTGAGTGTTGATCTGGATTAAGATATATGGGAGAAAGTAATTTAGGTAACCACTATCTTCTGCTATAATTCGGCGCTTCCTTCGTTATCTCGATATCATGTGCATGACTTTCCCGCATACCGGCGTTGGTGATCTTTACAAAACTGGCTTTCTGTAATTCCGCAATGGAAGCGGCGCCGCAATAGCCCATACCCGCACGGAGACCGCCGGTGTATTGATAAACTATTTCTTTTAATGTTCCCTTATAAGCCACACGGCCTTCAATGCCTTCGGGAACGAATTTCTTTACATCATCTTCCACATCCTGGAAGTAGCGGTCGCTGCTGCCCGTAGCCATAGCGCCTAATGAACCCATGCCACGGTACTCTTTGAATTTTCTTCCTTCGTAGATGATCGTCTCACCAGGACTTTCTTCTGTACCGGCAAAAATGCTTCCCATCATTACGCAATTAGCGCCTGCCGCCAATGCTTTTACCATATCGCCAGTATAGCGAATACCACCATCGGCGATCAACGGGATATTTTTTCCTTTTAGTACAGATGCGGCTTCCATGATGGCAGTGAGTTGCGGAACCCCCGCGCCCGCAACGATCCTCGTGGTGCAAATAGAACCAGGACCGATACCTACTTTGATCGCATCAGCACCTGCTTCTGCCAGTGCTATTGCGCCAGCTGCTGTACCTACATTACCTGCGATCACATTTATATTCTTAAAATTCTTCTTTACACTTTTCAAAGCTGCGATCACTCCTTTACTGTGACCGTGCGCACTGTCAAGTGCGATGACATCGGCGCCGACAGTTTGTAATGCAGCAACCCTGTCGAGCAGATCTTTGGTAATACCCACCCCTGCACCCACTAACAACCTTCCAAAAGGATCTTTAACGGCGTTGGGATGGCTCTTTAGTTTCAGAATATCACTGTAAGTAAACAGCCCCGTTAGCTTTCCCTGTTTATTGACAATAGGAAGTTTCTCCACTTTTGTTTTTTTGAAGAGCTGTTCTGCTTTTTTCAGATCAGTTCCCTGGGGAGCAACATACAAGTTCTCTTTGGTCATCACTTCACTCACTTTTCTTTTCATGTCTTCTTCAAAGCGGAGATCACGGTTGGTGAGAATGCCCACTAATTTTCTATTCTTGTCGATAATAGGAATACCACCGATCTTATTTTCCCGCATAAGACGAAGTGCATCGCCGATAGTGGCATTAGCCATCAGCGTAACAGGATCGAGTATCAAACCACTCTCACTTCTTTTTACTTTACGTACCTGCTCGGCCTGTTTCTCGATGGTCATATTTTTGTGCAAGATGCCCAGACCCCCTTCTCTTGCAAGTGCAGTGGCCAATGCAGCTTCGGTAACGGTGTCCATGGCTGCTGAGAGCAGGGGAACATTCAGTGTAATCTCTTTGGTAAGACGGCTTTTGATCTCCACATCCCGGGGAAGCACCTGGCTGTAACCGGGCATCAATAATACATCATCGAAGGTGAGGCCTTCGCCGAAAAAGTTAGCCGAATTTGATTTGGGGGAAGAATTTCTTGTTGCCATGGGCAAAGATAAGAGAAAAGTCGAAAGTCTAAAGGCGATAGACGGGAGTTCGGGGACGAGTCCTCAAATACAAAGTTCCCTACTAGCTACTTGCTAAACCCTACTAGCTACTCGCTAAACCCTACTAGCGTATCAAAGTGACTGTCCCTTTTTTAAACACTGGCTGCTTCGTATCCCTATGCGTGTAGCTCAGCATCCATACATATACACCCGTTCCCTGCAAAGCTCCTTTTATACGGCCATCCCATTTGTCCTGCCAGTTGCGTGACTGGAAGACCAGTTGCCCCCAGCGGTTATAGACCCTGAATTCATAGCCATCAGCTTTGATCGCATTATGCGGTCGGAAATAATCATTCCGTCCATCACCGTTAGGTGTGAAGGCTGTTGGCACATCAATAAAACAATGATCCAGCACGGTCAATGTTTTTCGTGTGCTGTCACTGCAATTCAATGTCGTGTTCGTGATCAATAGTTTCACCGTATAGTAAGCTTCGCGACCCAATGTAGGGAAGAGAAAAGGCGGCGGGTCCTTCAACGGACTGCTTCCCACAACGTCATAGGTCCATTTCCATATATCGATCTGCCCCGTACTCGTATTCGTTACAACCAGCGGATCTTCAGGACAAATAATATTATCGGCAGTAAAACTTGCTCTCACTTCATTATTCAGGGTAACTACTGTAATTGCGGTATCTGTACATGTTCCATTGCTTACAACAAGTCTCACCGTGTTGTCACTCGAAGCTGACCACACTTTAGTAATTGTTTGCGTGAACACAGGCGGATCATTATTGAAATTCCATTGCCAGTAATTCACGTCATGTGCGCCATTATGCGAGAAGAGTAATGTATCTCTCAGGCAACCATATAAAAGTTGGTACTGAAAGTCATCAGCTAAAACAGTATCCGCAGTAGTAAGGAAAAGTGTTTGTGGTAATATGGGCTGACCGCATACATCCAATACGGGGCTGCCGTCAATGCCGGGTTGAATAGTGATCCTATAAATTCCTTTGGTATAAATAGGAGCAGAGAGTTTCAATGCGATATACCGCGATTCTCCATTGATACAGTTACCTGTAGCGCCTATAACAGTAACTGGAGTCGGGCCACTGATGGAGAAGTCGGAACCCGATGGAGTAATGCTTGAGCACTGGATCTTTTTGGGATAATAGATAAGGATCGAATCTGGTGTACACGGAGCTCTTCCCACACTGTCGGCAAGGATGGGTTGTGGGATAAAATAATCGAATGAAACAACGTCTCCTTCGGTAATAAAACGGCCACACACATCTGCCAGTGTGTTACCATCGCCACCCTTATTAATGACCAGCTGATGTGTACCGCTCGGTAAAGGAGCTGCGAGTGTAATAGTGACCTCATCAAAATCAAAACCTGAAGCACAACTCGTCGTGGTGGCGGATATTGCTGTGATACCCGATGGAGATATGCTAAATTCGCTACCATCCGAAGAAAGAGTAGCACATCTTATTTTTTTATTCAGTTTTAGTGTGAGTACTGTACCGTTACAATCTGGCGCGACATTGTCCATGGTTGGTAACTTAGGATCGGTGATTACCGCCGACCCTCCGCCGAAGGAAAGGTCATAGCCGCTTTGTCCATCTGTAAAATGGCTGATCATTAAAAGGTATTCATGGCCAAGGATGAGGTTAGGCATTTGCGCAAAGGTGGAGACATTAGCTGTTGGACTTGAGGAGCACTGTATGAAATTAACCCCGGAAGCCGAGGCCCCTGTGTTTCCGTAGACACCGGCCCAGTTTCCCGTAATAATTAAAGAAGAATTTGTAAAAATATCATTAGGGTTCTTGCCTGTAATATCATAAAGTTGCCAATCGTAATCCTCATTAGATGCAAGAGGTCTGATCACAAATCCAAGGGTGCCCGATTGAAAACAAGTGAATTTGTAATAAAAAGGGTTTTTGTCAGCATATGACGCTCCGTCATTACAGCCGGGTACCGGAAGAGGTTCCTGGTTCTTACAAAGGGGTACAGTGTTTTGTCGGAAAACAGAAGACCCACATACAGGGAAAGCTGTAGAAGGGGTTTGCCCCAAAGTTGTACAGGGTTGCGCTGCTATCTTTTGACTGAATAGAGAGACCAAAAGCAGTAGAGCAACCAATGGATATGTCCGGAAAAGTTTCATCAAGAGCAAAAGTAGATCATGGTTTCTTAGATGCAGTTATAGACAAGGATACATATTAAAATGTTGCTTTAGCTGTCGATCAGTTTAGGCGGTATAATTTGCCCGGTAAAGATACTATCACATTCTGTAATTCAAGGTTGAGGATAGCGGCTGCTACGGTACCACTGCTGAGCCCGCTTTTCAGGTTGATCTCATCAATATGAACGGCTTCTTGTTCGGCCAGGATGTTCACCAGCAGTTTCTCATCTGGCGATAATTCAATGAATAGCTCTCTTTGTTTCCTGGTTTTCTGTGATCTGCCCTGGGCTTGTCCAAGGGCATCCCAGCCCAATGTTTCAATTATATCATTGGCACCTGTCAACAATAAGGCTTTATTATTCCTGATAAGATAATTACAACCACTGCTTTTTGTATCGGTCACTTTCCCCGGCACGGCAAATACATCTTTATTATATCCATTCGCCAGTTCTGCTGTTATCATACTCCCACCTTTAATATCGGTTTCAATGACAATGGTCGCATCACTCATTCCTGCAACAATGCGGTTGCGGCTGGGAAAATTATGTTTATCTGGTTTGGTCCTGCTCCTGAACTCGGTAAGTATTCCACCCCCATGTTTTATCATTTCCCTGGCAAGACCTGTATTTTCGGGTGGATAGACCTGGTCCAACCCATGAGCGAGTACGCCTACAGTAAGCAAACCGTTTTTAACTGCAGCTTTATGTGCAATAGCATCTACTCCAAATGCAAGTCCACTTATAATAGTTACCTGCTGGCCAGCTAAGTCATTCAATAATTTCTCCGTCACCTGTTTCGCATAGCCGGTATTATTTCTTGTTCCGATCACCGCAATGATCATTGATGCGTTAAGATCGGCATCGCCTTTATAGTATAGGAGGGTGGGAGAGTCGTAGCAGTTGAGTAATCGTTTTGGATACGCCGGATCAGTGAGGAACAATGGCTTTATCTTATTCTTTTCGATGAATTTTATTTCATCTTCTGCTTTGGAAAGGTCGTGGAAATTTTTAATGGATGCAGCTCTGACCGCGCCGATACCTTCGATCTTTTCCAGGAAAGATCTTTTGGCATGAAATATCTCTTCTGCTTCGCAATGCTGCAGTAAAATTTTTGCCTGTACAGGACCGATATTGGGAATCAGCGTGAGAGCAATCTGGTAGATCAGTTCGGAGTTCATGGTTCATGGCCCATAGTTCATAGTGGGCAAGAACCAAATTACTTCTACTGACCTGTAACTTTCATCTCCGTCCTCCGGTTTTGTCCTCGCCCTTCTTCTGTTTTATTCTCGGCGATGGGTTTTGTTTCCCCATATCCTTTTGCCATAAGCCGGCTGACCGCAATGTTCTTACTCACCAGGTATTCCACTACTGCTTTCGCCCTGTTATTGCTCAGCGTAAGGTTATCTGCGGGTTTGCCCACATTATCCGTATGCCCGCTGATCTCGACCCTCAGCGTTGGATTCTCATTGAACAATTGCACCAGCTTATCCAATTCAGCCTGCGAAGTAGGTTTCAGATCGAATTTGTTCACGTCGAAAAAGATATTCTTCAATACCACGCTGGCATTGGCTTCAATAGGAGTGAGCGGGATGTCTTTTTTATAAGTAGAATCGGGAGAAAGGCCAGCCAGAAAAAAATTATCAGAATAAAAAAGATAGCCCTTCCGGTTTATATTAAAGGCATAGTCCTTACCCACGGGTAACGTAATGAAATAGTTCCCTGCCTCGTCTGTCTTTACTTTAGAAATAACTTGTTTACCTGCGAGATCGGTCAGTTCGACAGAAGATGATAACCCCGCGCCGGTTTTTTTATCGTACACTTTACCTGTCACCCATAATGTTTTAAATGGACGGATATTTTCCCTAAGCTCAAAGCTGTAAATATCGAGCCCGCCTTTACTGTCACTTCTGTCGCTGGCATAATAAGCCGTCTTGCCATCCGCCGCAATAAATAAGGTCCCTTCCCTGTCGATCGTATTGATGGGATAGCCTAGATTAAGCGGAGCGCTCCATTTCCCGTCAGGTTGTTTGCGCACTAAAAAAAGATCTTCATCACCATAACCCGGCCAGTAAGAAGAAGTAAAATACAGGGTTTGATTATCGGCATGGATAAAAGGACATTGCTCATCGCCCGGGGTGTTGATCCCTGTTCCGAGATTTTCAGGAAAGCTCCAACTGCCATTGGACTGCATATGCGAAACAAAAATATCACTGCCTCCATAACCTCCCATTCTTTTGCTACTGAAATAAAGGTCTCTTTTGTCAGGGGAAAGACAGGGTTGCGAATCCCATTGATCGGTATTGATACCAAAGCCAAGATTTTCCGGTTCACTCCAACCGCCTGGTGTTTTATAAGAGATATAAATATCGCAGGATCCTCTTCCATCAGGGCGGTAACAGCCGGTGAATACCAGCCAATCGCCGTCCGATGAAATATGCTGGGCACCTTCACTAAGCGGCGTATTCACATTTCCGCTGACAGGTTTGGCGATATCCCATTCAGCAGGTGCAGTTGCTTTTTTTATACTGGAAAAAAAATCTTCGTTATTACCGCTCAGCTTGCGGGTGAAGACCAGTTCCTTTCCATCGATCGTAAGCGAAGGAAAATATTCTGATTCGCTGCTGTTGACAGCTGAGCCCATGTTCTTTGGTGCGAATACATAATTCTTATCAGTATTGTTCCTGTCATAATTAACGGCGAACTCATAAGTTTTTTTTCTCGCTTCGGCCTCTTTCATCCTTGTTGGATTCTTTGGTGGGGCCGTAGTCAATAATTCATTGATCGCACTCAGCGCTTTTTCAAATTGTCCCAACCCCGCGAGTGAATTGGCATAAGAATATTTATAACTCACCGTATAATTTGGATCAATGGCAAATGCTTTTTCGTAATGGGTGATACTGTTGTTATAATTCTTTATAGCGCCATAGACAAGCCCTAATGCAAGGTGAGCATCCACATAGTTGTTATCAATGCTGATCGCCTGTTGCAGCAGACCTGCGGCACTGGCATAATTCTCATCTGCTGCTCTTTCCTGCGCCTGCAGGTAGAATGCTACGGCTTTCTTGTCTACTTTTGCGGGATCATAAGGCTGTGCGGCAGCGATAGCAGTGAAAAAAAGAAGGCAGGTAAAAAATAAATTATGGAGAAAGGTCTTCATGAAGGAATTGTCTTTATAACGAAACTACTTGAAATTTATTCCGGTAAGAAGAAAAAATCAGGCCAGAAGTTGCGTGAGAAGTTCATAGTTCTTAGTTCAAAGTTCTTGGTTCACAGGGCTAGCTATGCGTGTAAATTTAATTACCGGGCTGAACGAACTACGAACTATGAACTTCGAACTGATAACTTTAAGGCACATTAATGTATTTATGAATTTGTAAGGATAGTTCCCATTGAGGATGTTCCTTGATATAATCAATGATCAGTGCTGTTACCTGCGCTGCCTTATCCCATTCTGGTTGCAGGTATAATTTGCATGCTGGAGAAACCTCGCTGGCATGTTTCTCTGCCCATTCAAGATCAGACTTGTGGAAGATGACCACTTTTAATTCCTGTGCTAGTCGAAGAATTGCAGGTAACGGGGCTTTGAATTTTTTGGGAGATAAACAGATCCAGTCCCACTTACCACTAAGAGGATAAGCGCCGGATGTTTCGATATGTGTTTTTAATTCGGCTGCTTGTAATGCTGTTGTCAGTTCATCCAGGTTATGCATCAGGGGTTCACCCCCTGTAATGACAACTACTTCTGCAGGAGTCTTCTTAACCTCCAATATCAAACTTCGAACATCGAACATCGGATGTTTCGATGCATCCCAACTGTCTTTCACATCACACCATACACAACCCACATCACAGCCGCCAAGGCGGATAAAATAAGCGGCCTTCCCCTGGTGATAACCTTCACCCTGGAGAGTATAGAAATGTTCCATGACTGGCAGAGAGTCCTTCATAATTTGTTACATCGTGTTCGAAGAACCAAGAAGCCAGGATACAAGAACCAAATAAATTAAAATCCGGGAAAGGTTGCAGTTAGTAGGCGAATCTAAAAAAAGAAAAAAATGAATTCTCGATTCTTTCAACTCTTTTTAAGCAGTAAGAAAGCTTCGGGTTTTAATTTTTAATTTTCTCACTATTTATTTGGTTCTTGGCTTCTTGGTTCTTTTAATTTTTTAAAATACAAGCCTTATAAGTATTATTCATCAAAGCCGCAATCGTCATGGGTCCCACCCCGCCAGGCACAGGTGTTATCCAGGAGCATTTCGACGATACTACTTCAAAATCCACATCGCCTTTTAATTTATAACCACTTTTCTTGTTACTGTCCTCAACACGTGTTATACCCACATCGATCACAACGGCGCCCTCCTTTACCATATCTGCTTTAACGAATCCCGGTTTTCCTAATGCAGCAACAAGGATATCGGCCTGCTGGCAAAGTTCTTTTAAGTTATGGGTATGCGAATGACAGAGAGTGACCGTACAATTTCCCGGAACGCTGTTCGTGCTTAACAATATGCTCATAGGTCTCCCTACAATATTACTTCGGCCAACAACCACAGCATGTTTTCCTTTTGTTTCCACTTTATAATGTTCAAGCATCAGCATGACGCCATGCGGAGTTGCCGGAACAAAGGCAGGAATGCCCTGTACCATGCGTCCAACATTCACCGGGTGAAATCCATCCACATCTTTGGTAGGCAGGATCGCATTGATCACATCACTTTCCGCAATATGTTTGGGTAAGGGTAGCTGCACCAATATACCATCCACATCAGGATCGCTGTTGAGTTCTTCTATCTTTTCAAAAAGACGCTGGGCGGGTATATCTTTTTCAAATTTTATCAGCGAGGATTTGAAACCTACTTCCGCGCAGGCTCTTACCTTGGCCGCC
>DATLCB010000295.1:0-2770 GCA_035526625.1 Chitinophagaceae bacterium | reverse complement strand
TCCAAATACTACCCGGTGCAATGGAACATCATTCCCTTGCCTAAGAATTCAGGAATGATGAGTGAGATGGACCTGAAAAAAAAAGAAGGAGAAATGATATTGGAATGCCTGGGCAAAGATGATTATCTCGTGGCGTTGGAAGAAAGAGGAAGGCAACTAAGCAGTGAAGGGCTGGCGGAGTTCATTAGCAAAAGAGCTACTGAAAGCACCAGGAACCTGGTCTTCCTTATTGGCGGGGCATTCGGGCTCGATGAAGAGGTACTGAAAAGGGCCAATTTCAAATGGAGCCTTTCACAATTGGTCTTTCCTCACCAGTTGGTACGGCTGATCCTGGCCGAACAGGTTTACCGGGCCTGCACGATCCTGAAGAATGAAAAGTATCATCACAGATAAATTTTAATATTCAGGATCCCCTTACGATATTTATTCTTTCCAATACACAACATGCAACTCTCCGTCACACTTATCATCATCGTGATCACGGTACTGGTTTCCTTCAGCGCTTTCAATAACCAGCGGATGATGGACCAACTGATATTTTATCCTCCTTCAGTCAACAGGGGGCAATGGTACAGGTTCTTCAGTTGTGGTCTTCTTCACGCGGATATCGGGCATCTTGTTTTCAACATGCTGGCGCTTTATCTTTTTGGCCATGGTTCCCGGGTAGAAACGCCTGGTGGAGTTTTCCAGACCGGAGTGGAATTCCAGTTCGGCTATATTTTTGGCGACAGCGGAAAATTCATCTACTTCGGTATGTACCTGCTGGCACTGGCCGCATCATTGTTACCCACCTATGTAAAAAATAAGGATAATTATCATTACCGCAGCCTGGGAGCTTCCGGCGCAGTATCGGCAGTTGTGTTTGCAAGTATTTTGTTCAACCCTATGATGGGAATCGGCTTATTCTTTATCCCTGTATATATAGCCGGTTTTATTTTTGCTGTCCTTTATCTTTTTATTTCCAATTGGCTTGAACGAAGAGGACAGGGTAACATCAATCATTCGGCGCATATCTTTGGCGCACTGTTCGGCCTTGGTTTTACCATCATTGCCTGCCAGGCATTTTCGGATTATCCCGTGCTAGAATCATTTGTTGAACAGATCAAAGCAGCCAACCCAAAGGATTTTATACAAGTGGGCCGTTAAAGAGTATAAGAATTTCACGCAAAGCCCCCCGGTGTGTATTGTTGTTGTTTACAACACTTCGTTGCGTCTTATTTGCTTAGCGTCTTTGCGTGAGATCACGCTAATACAGAACCGCCTTTTACTGCAGCTGCAATTTTAAAACCGTTTTTGTTTTTTCTGTTATCTTAAAACGCTCATCAATGCGATAGCCAACCACCCAGGCGATACGGTTATTGCTTTCAATCACCCATACTTTTTCTTTCTCTGTTTTGGAGAGTTTCAGGTCGATAAAGAACCGAGCCAGTTTCTTTTTTTTCTTTTTCATTCCCAAGGGGTAGAAATAGTCGGCGGGTTTCCATTTGCGTAACAAAAGCGGGAACAGCACCTGGTTGAGGTCAAGCGTGGCTATAGTGTTTGAAGTTGGAGGTTTGAGGTTCGAAGTTTCCTCTATTTGGAGTTTACCTCCATCAAAGAAAATCTCCTTATCAGCATTTTCAATAATTATGTTCTCAGACCCGGTTTCAGCAACCGGACTAATGATGAACCAGTGACGGTGACGTATGATACGATGCGTGCCTGTGGGTGCGGTAATATATTTTCCTGAATTGCTGCCTGCAAGCTTGATCACTTCATCGATCTGTTTCTCGGTAAAGCCATACGAACAAATGATATCAAAGGTCAGGGCTCTGTTATTGAAACCCATTAATTGCTTTACCGGGATATGCACTTCATTTCCCTTGTACCTGCATAGTTTCTTCTTAATCTCTCCTACTGAATGCTGGTAAAGCTTCTCTATTTCTTTAAAACGGCTGATATTGTCCTGCAGATTCTCTTTTACATCCGGGTATACTTTACTGATGGCCGGGATCAGTTCATTTCTAAAAAAATTCCGGGTGTATTTGGAAGACTGGTTGGAGGAATCTTCAACATGGTCTAGTTTATTTTCTTTGGCAAATTGAACCAGCTCAGCTTTAGAGAACGGCAATAGCGGGCGGCGGATATACCCGGTCTTCGCAGGAATACCTGTTAGACCGTGCAGGCCTGTGCCGCGAAAGAAATTCATCAACAGTGTTTCGGCATTATCGTCAGCATGGTGAGCAGTGAGGAGGTGAATGGTGAATGGTGAATGGTGAATGGAATTCCCTTCTGGCTGTTTATTCACTATTGACCTTTGAGCATTGACCAGTTCCTCAAACCAATCATACCTCAGCTTTCTTGCTGCTTCCTGGATAGATAGTTTGTTGTCTGAAGCATATTTTTCCGTTTCAAAATCCTTACAGAAAAATTCTACATTGTATTTTTTAACGACCTCCTGCACGAATTTCTTATCTCTTTCACTCTCTTTTCCTCTTAGCTTAAAATTGCAATGAGCAATGACAAAATCATATTCCGATCGCTTGCACAGTTCACAAAGCACGACTGAATCCACCCCACCGCTAACCGCCAGCAACAATTTATCCTTTGCAGAGAAAAGATCCAAGTTCTTTATGTGTTCTTTAAATTTTTCTAACAAAGTCATCTTAAAAAATTAATTCCTCATAAGCTCCTCTCAATTCCCCTAATGCGTGGTTATCTCCGGCCTTCTTCGCTTCCTCCATTCCTTGTTCATATACCCCGATGGCCTCTTCCGTTTTATCATTTCTCT
>DATLCB010000294.1:0-21382 GCA_035526625.1 Chitinophagaceae bacterium | reverse complement strand
AACAGAAGAGGAAATCAACGAAGTATTTGATGATATTGCCCGCACTTACGGCGGGTATGAATTTGAGAAAACGCCGATCGAGTTGGTCAATTACCATGAAAAATGCCCGGTTGATTAGGGGAACGCAGATCTTTATGATAGATAAGATTTTCGCTGTTGACCACTAACAAATCATCATGGCTGCGTTATCTGCGTTCTGCTATAAGATCAGGTCATTTTAATTTTCATGCTTCTCGTCAACCCATAAATAGAAACCAGGGTCCATGTTCCCTCAAGGATCACAAAAGGCATGTAACCGATAAGGAAAGAAGCATAACAAGCCAAGGCAGCACCGATAATATTCAGCAGATAAAAGAGCTTGCCATCCCGCGGCAGCATTTTAACCGTATTCAGGAAATAGGCCATCAGTATCAACCCTACGCCTAATGTCCCGATGATATCATTGTATGTCATAAATAATTATTGAAGTAGGTATGTATCTGGTTCCCAATTTTTGTTCCAGGAAGATCCATTACTCTATCGCTTTTACTACGTCCTTACTTAGAGGTGAAATAGAAGATCCGAAATAATGGATCAGCCTCCCTTTTTCATCCACAATATATTTGCAGAAGTTCCAGCCGGGCTGCTTTTTATTCCAGCCATTCTTTGAAGAGTCGGTCAGCCATTGATATACGGGATGCTGCTGGTCAGACCTGATCACAGTGCTTTTTGACATCAACGGAAAACTAACACCATAGTTGATCTTACAGAATGCCGCTATCTCCTGGTCGCTTCCTTTTTCTTCTTCTTTAAAATCATTAGCGGGAAAACCGAGTACGACCAGTTTGTCTTTGTATTGTTCTGATAATTCCTGGAGCTGATCATACTGGTTGGTATAGCCACAATCACTTGCTGTATTCACCAGCATCACTTTCTTTCCCTGGAGGCTGGCAAAATCAAGTGTGTCACCATTGTTCAGTTTAGCTTTTAAAGTGTAAAAAGAAACAGGTGCTTCCTTTGACTGGTTAGAAAGTGCAGTAACTCCTTTACCACTTATCTTACCCCATAACATTACTAAAGGATAAATTGTTTTCAATACTTTTTGACGGTAGGTCATGTTCTTTGAATTACGGTTGTCAATTTCTACATATACGGCAAATGCAGCGATCAGCACTACTAGGAGAAGGAAAAAGTGTTTTAGTTTTCTCATCGTATCACCCATTTAAACAATTTCAATCTTCCCTTCAGCGGCGGGTACTTTATAGCCGGGTCGAACCAGGTCGGTGTTTTCATTACCGCCTTCTTGTGGCTGAATGTATCAAAGGTAAACCGGCCATGATAAGAACCCATACCACTAAAACCCCTGCCGCCGAACGGAAGATGGTGATTGGTCAGGTGCCAGCTAGAATTATTGACGCAACACCCTCCTGCCGGTATCGCTTCCAGCCATTGTTTTTCCCTTTGCTTGCTTGATGTATAAATGTAAAAGGAAAGAGGATTGGGGTTTTGATCAATTATTTTTTTTGCCTCCCCGATCGTTTCAAAAGAAAGTACAGGAAGTACAGGCCCGAAGATCTCTTCTTTCATTAGCCGTGAGGATAATGGAACATCCGTAAGTATAGTTGGTTCAATGAACAGTTTCTCTTTATCTGTCCTGCCCCCGTATACTTTAACGCCTTCTGATAAATAACCGGCTACACGGTTAAACTGTTTTTCGTTGATGATCTTTCCATAATAATCATTCTCTTCGGCCTTCTCTCCATAGAATTTTGGCACCACTTCTTTTAAGGCATTCAGCAATTTTTCTTTCACAGAAGTATGAACAAGCAGGTAATCAGGCGCCACACACATCTGTCCTGCATTGGAAAACTTTGTCATGGCGATACGCCGGGCAGCCACGTTGATATTAGCATCCGCTTCGATCACGCATGGGCTTTTACCTCCCAGCTCCAGCGTTACCGGCACTAATCGTTCGGCCGCCATTTTATAAATGATCTTGCCTACTAAAGTGCTGCCTGTGTAAAAAACATGGTCGAAAGAAAAGTGATCCATCATACCGGGTATCACTACCGCGCCATCACCCTGGGCATATAAGATATATTCAGAGGGGAAGGTCTCTTCTATTATTTTTTTCATTACAGCTTCAGTAGCTGCTGCAAATTCGCTGGGTTTTAAAACAACGCAATTGCCCGCCGCAATCGCTCCTATGAGTGGATTGATCAATAATTGAAAGGGATAGTTCCATGGACCGATAATGAGTACAACACCCAATGGTTCATTCATTATCCGGCTGCCGGAGGGAAGATTCAATAAATTGGTCGCTACTTTCTCGGGTCGCATCCAACTTCCCAGGTTCTTCAACGCTGTATTCAGTTCTGCGATCACCATACCTGTCTCCGTTACCCATGTTTCCTCCTTGCTTTTTTTCAGGTCCGTATATAAAGCATCATAAAGATCCTGCTCATGATTAAGGATGGAGGTCTTCAGTTTTTTCAATTGCTCTCTCCGAAAATCATACGAGCGGGTAGCACCTTCGTTGAAGAACTGCCGCATTTTCTCCAGCTTAGTAATATCTGGCATTACCTGTAATTTTGTTTGAAGTTAGGCAAAACCCCTCTGCTGATGACCGATGAATACTATATGATGCAGGCATTGAAAGAAGCAAAAAGAGCTTTTGAGGATGACGAGGTCCCAATCGGTGCAGTGGTGAGGATCAATGATAAGATCATTGCCCGGGGCTATAATATGACGGAAAGACTGAACGATCCAACTGCCCATGCCGAAATGATCGCCCTTACTTCAGCTTTTAATTCCTTAGGGAGTAAATACCTGCCGGATGCAACTTTGTACATAACGGTCGAACCCTGCTTCATGTGTGCGGGTGCTATCTATTGGAGCAAGATCGGTAAGATCGTGTATGGCGCTGACGATGAAAAGAATGGTTATAAAAAAACAGCAGGTACCAATTGGCCTTTTCATCCCAAAACAGAACTGGTAAGAGGCGTTTTAAAAGATGAATGCGCTAAACTGATGAAAGATTTTTTCAGATCAAAACGATAGTTATGGCAAAAGCATCAAAACCGAAAAAAATAATCGTTACCCACCCCGAAACAGGTACTGAGAGAAAATTCGATGCGGATATCTATGAGCCATTCAAAGCAGCCATTCTTCAAAGTCTCAAAGGAAGCAAAGGCAAAACATTCACTGAATTGACCGATGATGTAGTAAAGATCATTCGAAAAAAAATGCCGGCATTTAAAAGATCCATTCCCTGGTACACCATCTCTATCCGGCTTGATCTTGAAACAAGAGGAATTGTAGAAACCTTTACCGGGAAAGGGAAAAAAATGAACAGACTGAAATCCCGATAGCTATCGGGAAGTTTTCGAGATAGGAAACAAATGAGTTGGCATTCCTTCTTTTAAACCGCATCTGCTTACTTTTGTTATAACTGGTAAGAGACAAGCGAACAAAACAAAAATCAAAAATCTATATTATGGCATTCACGTTAGCTCCTCTCCCTTATGCACACGATGCGCTGGAGCCGCATATTGATACGCAGACGATGCAAATACATCACGGCAAACATCACCAGGCGTATGTTGACAATCTCAACAAAGCTATAGCCGGAACAGAAAATGAAAATAGATCACTCGAAGAATTAGTAGCCAGCGCCGGGAAGATATCTCCGGCTGTCCGTAATAATGGTGGCGGCCATTGGAACCATACTTTCTTCTGGGAAAGTATGGATGAGAACGCGGGCGGAATGCCTGCGGGTAAACTGGCTGAAGCTATACATTCAGCCTTTGGTTCCTTTGATGCATTCAAAGAAAAATTCGCTAATGCCGGTATGACCCGCTTTGGAAGTGGATGGGCCTGGCTTATAATTAAAGATGGTAAGCTTGAAATAACTTCTACACCCAACCAGGATAATCCTCTTATGGATGTTGCCGAAGTAAAAGGAAAACCGATCTTAGGTATAGATGTATGGGAACATGCTTATTACCTGAAATACCAGAATAAGAGAGCTGATTACCTGGGAGCATTTTGGAATGTAGTTGACTGGAAAAAAATAGCCGAGAGGTTTGAAAGCTAATACAGCCGGCTTCGTATTGCATTGGCTGCCATAAGCAGCCATTTTTTTTAATTCCCCGTATGGTTCAACCGGTTCACTGCTTCGATCCGGTTATTTACATGCAACTTGCCATAGATGTTCTTCAAATGCTTGGTGACCGTATGAGCGCTGATGTGCAATTGATCTGCTACCTGTTTTACCAATAATCCGGTTGCCACGGACTGTAGTATCTCATTCTCTCTTTCAGAAAGTTCGGCGAGCCTGGGGTGAAGTTTCTTTTGAAAAGTGCTGATAACTTTTTTGGCAATATACCGGCTCATGGGTGCACCGCCCTGGTGAAGATCTTTTAACGATTCTATGATCTGTTTGGGCATTGAGTCTTTTAAAATATAGCCACTTGCCCCATTCTTTAAAGCTTTGAAAACATACTCATCATCATCATAGAAAGAGCACACCATGCAGAGTGTATCAGGCAACACCTCTTTTATGGAGGCTATCAGGTCAACCCCATTCTTACCCGGTAGTTTAATATCTACGACGGCGATCTCAGGCGGATGACTGGCAATATGAGGAAAGGCAATTTCGGCTGAAGGATAACTGTGCAGGATCTTAAAATAACCTGATTCATTGACCAGGTCTTCTAATCCCTCCCTGTAGCTTTTATCATCCTCTATTATAGAAACAGTAACCAAAACCCTTTATTTATAGAACAATATACTCAATAAATGATGAGATGCCTATAAGGCTGTTTAAGGAACCGGATCATATCCACTTCCACCCCATGGATGGCAGCGGGAGATCCTCCTGACGGAAAGCCACATACCTTTTAATAAGCCGTGTTTCTTCAACGCTTCAGCGGCATAGTGTGAGCAGGTAGGTGTATAGCGGCATTTAGGACCCAGCCAGGGTGAGATGACCCATTGATAGATCTTTATCAGCAGTATAAAAGGCAGACTAAGTATCCGGAGTATGGTTTTCAATTTTTTTGACCAGTTTACTTAAGCACCTATCAACAGATGATACCACGGTTGTATGAGCAGGTATCTCTTTACCGTTATAGGTAAAAAAAACGTTCATCCCTTTTTCGTGCGCCTGCAGCAATTCCTGTAACGGGATCTTTTGAAGGCGGTATGCTTCTCTTATTTTTCTTTTAATAGTATTCCGGTCGACAGCTTTCTTAAAATGCCTGGCACTAACACCAACAGCAAATTGAAGGCCCCCTGATTGCGTGATCAAATAGATAACACGAAGAGGCGGAACCGTAAAGCTTTGCCCTTTCTCAAATAAATCATCAATAGCTTTACGGCTTTTCAGTCTTTCTGTTTTACCGAGTGTAAACTTTTTGACCATTACTAAAAAAGCTCCGACGTTTGAGTCGGAGCTTAAATTTATTGAAACCTCAGCAGGTTGACCCAATAGTTTTACTTCAGCTTTCTTTCATCAGAAACTGTCAGTTTCTTGCGACCTTTTGCACGGCGGCTTGCGAGTACTTTGCGGCCATTCGCTGTTTCCATGCGCTTTCTGAAACCATGAACGGTTTTACGTCGCTTACGATGAGGTTGAAATGTACGTTTCATAATTTTTTTTCTTTTTCACTGTTTCCCGCCTGGTTTGTGCCTGGACAGGTTTTGAAATACGAACCGGGAGAACGGCCCTGGTTTCAAGTTCACCGGCAGATCACCACACCTACCGTTTGTGAAAGGACGGCAAAGGTAGGGGTTTGAAGCTGAAATTGGTAAGCTTTTAACCTCGATCTTGACCTGAAAAACTAATTTTACCCGCAGGCAGATCAGCTGATCTTAATTTTCTCTAAATCAACATGGTTAGAGGCTATTGCCTCCCCATAAAATGCCTGGGCATGGTTGTCAAAGTCATTGGTGGAATCAGTGGTATAAAAGTCCCTCCGACCTGTTTTACTGCAGTTCGATTCTATTTCCGGGTGCCGCTGAAGATAAGTTGCAAGGCTTTGTGCCACTATTTCACCCTGCGAAATCAGTTTTACTCCAACAGGAAGGTATTCTTCAATCTTTTTTTTCAAAAGCGGATAGTGTGTACAGCCCAGCAGGATCACATCAATTTGACCTCCTTTTTCAAAAATGTTATGCAGGTTCTTCTTTACAAAAAAATCAGCGCCATGACCATCATATTCGCTATTCTCCGCCAATGGTACCCACATCGGGCAGGCTTCCTGGTAAACTTTTAATCCGGGGAAGAATTTTGCGATCTCCATGGGGTAAGAGTTGGAAGCAACAGTACCATTCGTGGCGAGTACACCGACGCTTTGTGTTTCAGAAAAGCTGCCTATGATCTCGGCAGTGGGTCGTATCACACCCAATACTCTTTTCCCCGGCGCTATAACCGGAAGATCTTTTTGTTGGATGGTTCGAAGTGCTTTTGCTGAAGCGGTGTTACACGCAAGTATTACCAGGGAGCAGCCTTGACTGAAGAACCATTTTACACATTCCAGTGTGTAATGGTATACGGTATCAAAAGACCGGTTGCCATAGGGCGCCCGGGCATTATCACCCAGGTAGAGATAATCGTATTGCGGAAGCTTCTTTTCTATTTCTTTTAAAACAGTAAGCCCTCCATAACCTGAATCAAATATCCCGATGGGTGATGCTTGTTGCATACTGCAAATGTAGCCCCGGCAGGCAAAAAAATACCCTTCACGTTTTAGCGGGAAGGGTAATAAGTATATTAATAAGGGAGAGTTATTTCCCTCCGGCTTTCGGTAATGTTACTTTAAGCTTAGCTGCTACAGCAGCAATCATATCATCCCCGTCGGGTGCTACAAGTAAAGCTTCTTTATTCATAACATGCGTATAGCCTTTCTCCTTTGCCACCTGTTTGATTGCATCGTATACCCTGTTGTAAATAGGAGCAAGTAATTCATTTTGTCTTGCCTCAACAGCCTGGTTCACGATGGTCTGCCAGTTTTGGATCTGGTAGATCAAGGTGGGAAGCTCTTGTTCGATCTGCTTGCGTACAACAGCAGGTGTCTTTAAAGAATCCCTATACACGCTGTCCTTATACTGGTATAAAGAAACGATCTGTGCATACTGTGGATTGATCGAATCGTTCTGGTATTTTTCCAGCAATGAATCGATCTTAGATGTTTCCGGCATTACCCTCACCATATTGTCAATGCTGATATAACCGATCTTTGTTTGAGCATTGGCGCTGCCTGCAACCAGAAGGCCAAATGCCAGTGCGATCACTGAGAAGAATTTTTTCATGTTTTTGTTTTTAAATAAGCCCGGCCCCTTCAGATCCCGGTTGTTTCTGGTCTATTATGATTCTTTTTTTTGTGGTTTCGTTGCCTGCCTGAAGGCAGCATTTTATATTCTTTAACAGTCCCCGGCTATTCCTAAAGCCTCCATCAGTTTCTTACCCCTAACTCCTTAAGAACATCCTCGCTTTTGTCAAATTTGGGGTCGGCAAAGATAATGGTAATTCCTTCACTTTTATCCAGCACAAAATGATAGCCCCGCTGCTGTGCCATTTTCTGAACGGCGTTATATACCTTGTCCTGTATAGGTTTTACTAACTCCTGCCTCTTCTTGAACAGGTCACCCTCAAAGCCAAAACGCTTACGCTGGAGGTCACGCAATTCCTTTTCCTTATTAAAAAGCTGGTCTTCTCTTTTTTTTTTCAGGTCATCAGTGAGCATCACCGATTCTGCCTCGAAGTCTTTATACATCTTATCTAATTGCGCCTGCTTGCCATCAATATCCTTTGTCCACTGGTCAGCCAGGTCTTCAATTTGTTGGGTGGCTGATTTGTATTCCGGCATTTTGTCAAGGATGTAGCGGGTATCGATGATCGCATAATTCTGAGAAAAGCCTATGATACTTGCTGTCAAAAAACAAGCAAGAAGGAATAATCTTTTCATATACTGATATTTAATTGCTGAAATTAATTTCATTATTCGGGTTCAAAGCCTAGCATAAAGGTGAAGCGTGATGCAGCTTTTAATCCCGGATTTGCTGAATTCATCCTGTCAAGCCCAACACCATAATCAAAACCAAGCAATCCAAACATGGGCAGGAAGAAACGCATACCTACACCTACGCTGCGGCGAAGGCGGAAAGGATTATAATCTTTGTAATCATACCAGCCATTGGCTGCTTCAAAGAAAGTAAGCGCATAGATGGTGCTGCTCGGATTGGTCACCAACGGGAAGCGGAGTTCCAACTGGTATTTATTGAAAATGGTAAAGAACTGTGTAGCGTTCTGCTGATCTGGGTTGATAGTAGGATCAGAAGATTGATACACAGGATAACCCCGGTGAGCAATGATATCATAACCCAGCAAACCAAAATTGTTGGTAAGACCGGCATCACCCAACTGGAATCTTTCAAATGGTGAGAAATCAAGTTTCTTGTTATACCGGCCCATGAAACCATACTTCGCGGCGATCTTCAGCACAAACTGGCGTGTCTTTTCTGCTCCCATCGGTTTCCCCAGCGGCACGAACCATTCAGCATTGAATCTCCATTTATGGTACTCGGGGTTTTTATACTTATTAGTTGAATTCTCAATGCTTTTATTCATTACTGAATAAGGCGGTGTGAACTGCACACTGGCAAGGAAATTAGAACCGCTTCTTGGGAAGATGGGATCAAATACAGAAGAGCGCTGTAAGGTGATCTTAGCGCTGATATTATTGGATGTTCCCGTTCTGAAGTTCTCATCAAAAATGGGGTAGTTCAGCAATTTGTATTGCGTAAAATTGATCGTATAGATCAGGTTGAAATAATCATCGGGCCATTTCAATTGCTTTCCCAATGCGATCGAAAGACCTGTTGTTTTCAGGTAATTCGTATCGGAACGGGCACGGTCCGGTTGTCCATATATGTCGAAGGAATTGGAAAATTTACTGCTATTCACACCGATGGTGAATGAATTCCTTTTTTTACCACCCAGCCAAGGTTCAGTAAAGGAGAAGTTCATAGAACGATAAGCTCTTCCGTTTGACTGGTAGCGCAAGCTTAATTTTTGTCCATCACCTGTTGGTAATGGATCCCATGCCTGTTTCTTCCAGATATTTTTCAAAGAGAAATTGTTGAACGTTACGCCCAATGTTCCTGTAAGACCCACACCTCCGCCCCATCCAGCTGATAGTTCCAATTGGTCAGATGACTTTTCTTCAAGCTTCCAGTTGATATCTACTGTACCATCTTCCGCGTTAGGCACTACCCCTGGATTGATCGTTTCCTGGTTAAAGAATTGAAGATTGGCCAGCTCTCGTTGTGAACGGATAAGATCGGATCGGCTGAAAAGTTCTCCGGGCACGGTCCTTAATTCTCTCCTGATCACATGGTCCTTCGTTTTTTCGTTGCCCGCGATGGTCACATTTTTTATCCTCGCCTGCGGGCCTTCTGTTAATCTTATCTCGTAATCGATCGTATCATTGTATACAGCTGTTTCAACAGGTTCCGCGCGGAAAAAAAGATATCCGTCATCCATATAAAGACCGCTGATATCGCCACCCTCCTGCGCTGCTTCCTTACCCAGCCTCCTGTTCAGTACCGACATATTGTAAACATCCCCTTTACTGATACCAAGGATACCGTTGAGGGTGGAATCGGTGTATTTAGCATTCCCCTTCCAGGTGATATTGCCAAAATAATACCTTCTTCCTTCCGATACTTTCAGATCAACATTCATGTTGCTGGAGCCAGTAATGTTCAATTGTGTATCTGCAATGATCTGCGCATCACGATAGCCCAGTGAATTGTAATAATCGAGCAGTTTCTCTTTATCCTCTTCATATTTCTTCTGGTCGAACTTTGCTCCGCTGAGTTTAAAACGGAAATAAGGATCCAGTACCTGTTTGGTTTTACTCATTGATAAAAAGCCCCATTCTTTCAGGTATTGACTGAAGGAAAACGGCTTTGCCTCTCCATAAGGGCTTGGCACATTCACAGGGTTCAAAGTGGCTTTACCCATTTCTTTCGTCCCCTTCATCTGTTTCTTCAGGCGGAAGTCGTCCACGTTATCATTTCCGTAAAAACGAACATTATCAACCTTTACTTTTTCTCCTTTCTCCACATAGATCGTCATCTCCCTGGAGTTCACAAATGCAGTATCAGGTTTGTCTATATCTACCCTCACTCTGACATTCCGGTAGGCTTTATCAGTATAGTACTTCGTTGTTTTTTCAATGATATCGCGTATGGTATTCTCTGTAATGATCGTTTGCTTAGCAAGATTGATCTTTGTTTGCAGATCTTCCTGTTCGCTTTTTTTAACCCCGACGAATTTGAAATTACCGAGACGGGGTCTTTCCTGCACATTCACTTCGATCCATACCCTGTCTCCGTCTATCTTGGTAACATAGATCTGGACATTGGAAAAAAGTTTTTGTCTCCAAAGGTTGGCAATAGATTTATTAAAGATATCTCCACCGGGATGCATGAATTTTTCACCTGGCTGGAGATTAGCGATCGAGTAAACAATAGAAGTATCAAGGTGACGAATGCCGGTGATCTTTACATCAGCGATCGTATATTCTTTGGGGATACGGGCATTCTGCCATTCAAGAAGTTTGGGGTCGACAGAAGTGGGCTTCGTAGTATCCTGGGCATGCAATGCAATGGCTGAAGCGGCCATCATCATCAGGGTGACACTGAACCTAAGTAAATTTCTATGCATGATAAATTGTTCTGGTTGATCTTATACCTATTCAACGGAAGACTTAAAAAGCTTGTTTTCTTTGATTTATAAGCTAAATATCCTATTAAACAGGCGGCAAAATAACGGTAAAAAATTGAAGTGTTTGTTAAGAAAGAGGCAAAAAGAATGAGAAAAAAGTCAAATTGGCCAGATAGGTCAGATAAGTCAAATCGCCACAGCCTTAATCCAATGAAAATTCTTCCTTAAAGTCCGTTCTACTATGACCAGTATGACCTATTTGGCCACTGGTCTTTCGGGTTCTTCTTTCATCTGTTCCCCCGTCTTTCCAAACCTTCTCTCCCTCCCCTGGTAATCCAAAATGGCTTCATATAGGTTATCCTTCCTAAAATCGGGCCAGCGAACATTGGTAAAATATAGCTCGGCGTAAGCCAACTGGTATAGTAAAAAATTGCTGATCCGGTATTCCCCGCTGGTCCTTATCATCAGCTCGGGATCGGGGAATCCGCTGGTGCAAAGGAATTTTTGCAAGGTATCCTGGCCGATCTCCTCAACCTTCAATCTTCCCTGTTTAACCTCGTAAGCGATATTCTTTACGGCATTCAGCAATTCCCACCGTCCGCTGTAGCTCAGCGCCATTATGAGATTGAGACCCGTATTTTCCTTAGTGATCTGCAAAGCTTCATCCAATTCTTTTTTGGCGTATTCCGGCAGCATATTCATATCACCGATCACATGAAGCCTGATATTGTTTTTATTCAGGCTCTCTACTTCTTTCCGGATAGTGCTCACCAGTAGTTCCATCAGGCCCACGACCTCGTATTCGGGTCTGTCCCAGTTCTCAGTTGAAAACGCATATAAGGTGAGGTATTCAACTCCCAGTTCGGCACAACCCTCTACAATATTCCTTACACTCTCCACCCCGTGAAAATGTCCAAAGAGGCGGTCCTCCCCTTTTTCTTTCGCCCACCTTCCATTGCCATCCATAATGATAGCAATATGGCGGGGGAGTATGCTCTTGTCTATTTTTTCTAAAAGCGCTGACATAATATGGAGCCTGCAAACGGGTGACAAAGTTAGGAAGGTAATCCATCAGTTATTGGCAAAAGAAAAGCTCCCTTGAATGGAGCTTAAATGCATTTGAAAGAGTGTACGATCAATTCTTGCCATATACCGAGATCTTCGACCTTCCTCTCAGGTAACCTTTGGTCTCATACCAGAATTCTATTTTGGTAAGATGACGAAGCCCCCCGTTCATGTCAATGACACGGCTCTCGCTTCCCTGCATGAACTTATTTCGAAGCGCAACATCCTGTACTTCCCCATTATCAAAATAGACCTTCATATCAAACATTTTCAAAGGGCCGTCGGTGACCTTAAGTTTTATCTGGCGCACATCGTCTTTCCAGTTACCGAAATGGATAACATCATGATCAACTCCAAATCCTACTCTTTTATCTTCTAAGAAGAACCAGCCACCGGCTGTTTTGCCAGCAGGCATAAAAGCGGTACCCAATGCAAAAAAGGATACAAGGACAAGGCTATAAAATACTTTTGTCAGGCGCATAAAATTCTGTGTTAGGTTAAAAATTGGTTTTGATAATAGACAGTCGGTTCAGTAAATGGGTTTAACCAAGTTACTAAATAATAACAGATCCTGTCAGGCGACAGGTCACGACCCTTCACTTTTCAAAAAAGGAATTTAATTAGCTGTAGGACACTTATACGATTGCAGGTTGAAGGAAAGATGGAACATAGCAGTCACGAACTGGTCTTTCTGTTTGCTCATTCCTCTTGATCTTCCTTTGATACCTATTGTTTCCCCCAACTCATATGAGCGGTCGTATAACAGGAATCCATCGGAAGGACTGCCATCAGGATTAAGAGGGAAAACTGATGCGTCGGGATACACTGTACTTACATCATCGAGGTAGTCGGTGTTGGTAAAACGGTGAAGGACCTCAAAGCCGATATTGATGCGATCGGTCAGCGCATATTTTATACCGCCACCAAATGGTATGCAAATAGCCATTGAACTGTAACCATTACTTCCCTGTCCCTCGGTACCAAGTGGGCGCAGCGGCACTTTTCTTCCTTTCAGATAAGCATAAGGATCATAGCTGAAGATCCCGGCACCGAAAGTGATATAAGGAGTAAAGCTGAAATCAGGTTCGCCCGGCATAAAACGGAAGAAATTAAAATCCCCCTGCAAAGTGAGTTCCCATACCCGGCTGTTAAAGCTCAGGTTCCGCTTCGTCATGTATTCATTATGTGTATTGTACTTGTCAGAATAGCCGAGCTGCGCAAATGAAGCACCAATTCTTAAAGCGATATAATTTCCAAGATTTTTGCGGAAGAAAATGCTGGCGGCAGCTTTGGCCCGGTTGAGCTTGGCCTTTGTATTCAGGTCGCCAAAATAATGACCGGCGCCTATACCAATTCCAAACTCACCCTCCTGTACCACAGCGTTTTGGGCTTTGCCAGGGGTTACGCTGAGTAAACAAGCGGCGAAAAGGCTGGCGGCAACAAAAATCTTTTTCGTCATAACGTTAAATATGGTTCGGAATTCTTAGAACGCTAAAAGTAGCTATTTTCTTTTACAGAGGGTCTATTTTAGTTTCGTTTATCGAGACCCCAGGTCAGTTTGTTCTGGAGGGTTTGCAGGAAATTATTCTCACTCAGCCTTACGAGGCTGATATTGAATTCTTCTTTTTTAACCGCCAATTGTATGTCTTTACTGACGATCTCCCGCCGGGAATCCAATGCGCAGATGATCTCATCTGCCCGGCTCTCGATCTCGAAAGAAATAATATTATCGTCGGGAACAATGATCGGGCGCACATTGAGGTTGTGGGGAGCGACCGGTGTAATAACAAAGCTCCCGGATTCGGGGAATACTACGGGTCCATTGCAACTTAAAGAGTAACCTGTTGAACCGGTTGGGGTGGCTACAATAAGGCCATCAGCCCAGTATGTATTTAAAAATTCTCCATTCAAGTAAGTATGGATCTTGATCATGGCGGCCACATCCCTCTTATGGATCGAGAAATCATTCAAAGCGTAGGGAACATTACCGAACAACGGGATGTTCGCATCCACATGTATCATCGTCCTTTTATCAACTACATAAGTACGGTTGGCAATCGCTTTTACAGCGGTTTTCAATTCTTCCCGGCCAATACCCGCTAAAAAACCCAGCCGCCCGAAGTTGATACCCATTATGGCGATCTTTTTATCTCTCACCAATGTAACTGTATCGAGTAAAGTGCCATCGCCACCGAGGCTGATAATGAATTCAATTCCTTCTAAAAGGTCTTCTGCAACTGAAAATACACGTGCCGGTGTTGGTAATGATAGTTTGTCCTTTATCTGTTCATAGAAGGGCTGGAAAATGACGGGTTCGATATGCTGGGCAGTAAGTTCATCAAAGAACAGCTGGAAATCTGTCTGCTGTCCTTCTTCCATTACCCGGCTGTAGATGGCTGCCTTCATGATGTTTAAAAAATGGTCTTGCGGTGTAAAAATAGCCCGTTTTGACCTAACTGGTTGAAAGACCATTCCAGTTTGATGGCTACATCATAAAGCGTAAGGATATCGATCCCGAATCCAGCCGAGTAAAGCATCATATTGGAAAGAGCATTTTCACCTGCGTCCGGGTTATGTACATAGCCCGTGTTCCCATATACTTTTGCAAATATCCTGAAGGGTATGCGTTCTGGCTCCTTATGCTTTCCTCTTGGGATACCGATCTTAAATTTCATTACCTCACGGCTCAACGTGGTTTTCAAATAACCACCCGCTACCCCATCTATCACATAATATTCATAACCCTGCATGAACATATCTCCATAACCAAGGAAGCGGCGGTTAAAATAAGGTTGTTCAAATGGAAGTTTAATTCCTCCGTAAGCATTCACATGGAAAAACGTTTTAGGAGAAAGATGCCAGTTGGCTAATGCTTTTATATGCAGTTGCCATGCATTGACAGTACTGTTCAATCCATTTTTACTGATAGAAGCCTGCACGGCATATCCTTTCGTAGGATAGGGGATGTAATCAAGATCGAAATAACTGAAGTTATAATACAGGCTGGGATAACCGACACGGTTGCGACCTGTTTTGAAATAAGAAGGATTCAACGCCACAATAGTATCACTCACTTCCTCCCAGGAAAAGCCTGCGCCAAAACTATGTGTTGTTTTAATTGCGGGCCTGTACGAAAAACCAAAATGCCCGCTCATAAACTTACGGAGATAACCATCCGGAGTTTTCAGGAAGACCTGTTTATCTTTTATTGTATTATAGTTGATCTCGCGGTTCATGCCCCAGGCAAAAGAAGTGGAAGCGCCCCATTTCAGTTGCTTATCAATGTACAACCGGTTATAGCTGAAGGAGAGCTGCTTGGTATAACCATTGATCAGCCATAGTTTGAATTTATCATTCCTGCCTGTCGCGTTATTATAGGTTAGCTTAACGCCGTAATTGACCCTGCTTAGACTACCTTTTTGTTCGATGATCCATTGGTTAAGGTTGCGATCGACAGGTTTGAAGTATGGAACAGGGAATAAATACCATCTTTCTTTGACCTCTACCAGAATATCCACGGTGTTGCCATGAAAATCCTTTGCGGCAACAGTAGCATGATTGAACAAAGTAGTGTTCATCAATTGTTCCTGGCCCTCTTCCATACGTTTTACCAGCTCTCCGGGCGTAAAGGATTCTCCTTTTGAGAAGGCAAGTTCCCGTTCAATGATATTTCTTTTGGTCTTTTTATTCCCCGTAATGAGGATGTCTCCAATGGTATAGAGTGATGCTGTATCGGAATGGGGCAGTTGGGCTGCTAAACCACTGCTATACAGTATGAGCCAGCTCAACAAGAAACAATATTTCTTAACGGGCATTATTTTCATAAGCTCAGGAAGGGTCTAAGATAATATAACCGTTAAGATTGAAACAAAGTATGTACCAAGGAAGCTATCAGATCTTCAGGTAGTTCATCAGGTTGTCGTAATTGGTACGCAACTCATTGGCATATTGCTCTTCCCCGAAGGAATATTTTATATTGTACTCGTATCGCTGGAACGTGGCGACGATATCGGAAATATCGGGTTTATTGATCCGGATCGTTACCTGCATCATGCCCGTTTCGGCGTCATTCGATGTATTCAACTGTGTGATCTGTGCATCATTTGTTTCTACCAGCTTGCTTATCTCATTGAAGGAATACTGGTTGCTCTGTATCTCCAGCACGATCAATCCACCGGGTTCATTCAGGCTCATGAATTCCGAAGCGTGACGAAGCAGGTCGTTATAGGTCACGGTGCCCACGAGTTCATTTTCTTCATTCACCACCGGTACGATGCTCAAAGCATTTTCCGCTGCGATCTGTACTGCTTTCAGGAAGTGCTCTTCTTCTTTTACAGAGACAATAAAATAGGATTGCTCCAGCGACTCGAGCGATAAAGTGTCGTTATCGACCTGCAAAAGATCCTCCTCGCTCAATATGCCAACAAATTTTTCATTGTCTGTAATTGGCAAATGAGTGACATGATTGTCATTCATCAGTTGCAATGCCTGGTACACCTTATCATGCGGTCGCAGGGAAGGAAGTGATTGGGTTAGTAGTTCACGGGTTAACATGGATAGCGGCTTTAGTGTTTTTCATCTGATCTCTAAGAACTATAAACAGGACAACGGACTTCAGCTAACTGTTGCAGGCTCATTAAGCTTTTTCAAAAATTTATGGAGTATAGCATTAAATTCATCCGGTACTTCCATCATCGGTGCATGACCGCACTTGTCAACAAAATGCAGTTCACTGTTTGGGATGAGTTTATTGAACTCCCTGGCTACAAAAGGAGGTGTAATAGTATCGTTGTTGCCCCACACTAATAACGTGGGTTGTTTGATCTGATTGAGTTCCTCCCCTAAATTATTCCTGATAGCGCTCTTTGCCAGGGCAATGATCTTGATGGCCTTCATCCGGTTATTGGTGATGCTATACACTTCATCCACCAGTTCTTTGGTAGCTGTATTTGGATCGTAAAAGGTAAGTTCTGTTTTCTTACGGATATAATCGTAGTCGCCCCGCTTGGGGTAACTGTCGCCCATACCATTCTCAAAAAGTCCTGAACTACCGGTAAGAATAAGTGATTTAATTTTTTCGGGATGTTTCAATGTATATAGAAGGCCAACGTGTCCCCCTAATGAATTCCCTAAAAGATGTACCTCCTTCAGGTCTTTTGCTTCTATGAATTTATGGACAAACTTGGCCAGGCCTCCAACCGAAGTATGCAGGATATCCATTTCAAGAAGTGGCAGCATCGGCACCACAACTTTATAATGATTGCGGAAATATTCGATCAGGTTTCTGAAATTACTGAGTGCTCCGAAAAGTCCATGCAGAAGCAGAAGAGTTTCACCATTGCCCTCTTCCAGGTATTTAAACTTATCAAGCTGTTTTATCTCATAATCCATGGTGGTCAGGGTTCAGTTACTTCCCTTAAATTTTTGTAAAGCTAAAATAGTCGATTTACCGCAATAAATCAGCGATTTCACTCTAAAAGAAAGCGCTGACTCCCACTACTACAAGAGTTTTTATAGCAAGATGTCATTAATGACACAACGGGAATCCTAAAGAAATTAATATCCGGACAATTGAGCCGGCCAACTTAACGGGCCGATGGTATTTTTCCTGCTACAGTGCCAAAAAAATCTTTTAACTCTTCAAACATGTCTTTGAAAAAAGGGATCAGTGAACCAAGGGCGTTGATCACTTTAGGACCCCATGGTTGGATATACTGATAGGTGAGAGAATGGTCGATCGTTTCCGGTTTCAATAACTTCATTTGCTCCGCATAAAAGATCAGCACACTAAATACAATGGTATAAATGGCTATGTACAATAATATTCCACCGATCTTATTTATCCAGCCCAGCATCGCCACTTCAATAACGCTTTCGATCGCTTTTGCGGCAAGCCGGATCAGCAGCACTACAATAATAAAGACGACAATGAATGCAACAAGCGGTAGCCATTCCTGCGAGACCTTTACCGCACTACCGATCCAGGAAGCTACTACAGTTGAAAGCTTAATGGCAGCAGCCAATCCCACAATGATAGCGATGAGAGAAAATAACCCGATCACCAGTCCCCTGCTATACCCTTTGAAAAGGGCAAGCACTATTACCAGGGCAAAAATGATGTCGAGCAGCATGGTGGTTTAAGGTTAAACGTTTGCGGGTTCAAGGTCAGGGATAAACTTGTCTTAAACAATCCTTAAACCAACCCTTTTCATTTAGCCAGCAATTCCTTTACCAAAGCAGAAATAGCTTTTCCATCAGCCTTACCAGCCAATTGCTTTGTGGCTACACCCATTACCTTTCCCATATCTGCGGGCGAACTTGCTCCTGTTGTGCTAATGATCTTTGCGATCTCTTCTCTCAGGTCTTCCTCCGACATTTGCTTAGGGAGGAATTTTTCGATCACAGCTATTTCTTCTTCCTCCTTCCTTGCAAGGTCGGACCTGTTTTGTTGCTGAAAGATCTCCAGCGAATCCTTCCGCTGTTTTACCAATTTCTGCAAAAGTTTTATTTCATCTTCTTCCTTGAGTTCACCGGTACTGCCCTCGGAGGTTTTGGCGAGCAAAATGGCAGCTTTTACTGCACGGAGGCTTCGTAATCCGGCTTCGTCTTTAGCCAGCATAGCTGCTTTCAGATCGGTCATTATTTTTTGTTCAAGGCTCATATGGAAAGTTTGTAGTTTATAGTTTGTGGTTTGTAAGTGGAACCCGAAAGGAGAAAGGCCATTCACAACCGTTGGATGCAGACTGATGACTATCGACTCCAGATGCCCGACTTAGTCTGCTTTATTCTCCTTCAGCTGTTTCACCCGGAATTTTTCATAGAAGTCCTTAGCGAATGTTTTCATTTCCTCCACCTGCTCATTGTATTTGGTCGCACGACCATAGGTATCGGCCATGGTCATCATCGTCTGGTAAAAAAAATCAGCCATCTCGTCCACCATCATATCCTTTGTCCACAGGTCGATACGTAATGCGGCCTTGTCCGCGCCATCCCAAAAAGAGATCATCATGGCTTTTGCTTTCTGTGCATTTTCGGCAGAGGTATCTGTCGCGGTCCAGGAAATGGAATCAGGTACACGGTTCTCATCCGTCATCACATCTATTATAATGCTTGATTTATTCATACATAAAAATTAAAGGCGTCAAAGTTAACTGAAATCAACCGATAGCCTTCAGGATGATATGCCAGAGCTGCTCAGCTGTTTTATCCCAGCTATACCCATTTATTGCAGCACTCCCCTTTTGTATTAGTTCTTTCCGGAGTGTTTCATCTTTGTACAGCCGCATCATGGCATCAGCTATGGCAATATGATCATCTCCCTCGCTGTATAAAGCCGCTCCTTTTGTGATCTCTTCGGCAAGCGATCCTCGTAATGCAATTACCGGAACCCCGCATCGCATAGCGTCAAGCAGGGCTGTCGCCAAACTTTCCGGCGCGGAAGGACAGATAAGAGCATATGCCGCACCCATTAACCTGGCCATCTCCGTCGCAGGTACATTTTCTATCATCAATACATCGTCCCGGTATTTATAAGTCTTAAGATCATTGATAAAAGAACGGTAGTTGCGACTGATATCACCCGCCAGCACGAGTTTCATGCCTGATTGTTGTCTTTTTTTAAAAACAGAAAAAGCTTTCAGCAGGTTCATTAGATTTTTAGCCGGATCAATCGTTCCTGCATACAGGAAAAATTCTTTGCCGTTGCTGTATTGTTGTTTTATTTTTTCTTTTTCTAAGGGATCGAGGGGCTGAGAGATCGCATGGGGAGCTCCATTCACGACAACTATTTTTTTGGCGTCCACATCAAACCTGGAAACTATGGTTGCCCTGGAAAAAGCGGAGAAGGCAACTACCGGATCTGCTTTTTGTAAAAATCTCGCCAGTTCTTTTTTATAAAACCGGCCAGGCGGGCTGAGGTCATAAACGAAAAGGATCTGCGGAAGTTTTGTGTTCAATGTACAAGCCCCTCCCGCTGCTATACAGATCGCAGCCTTATTCCTTTTGAGGATCGCGGGCAGTTTTATATCATACCACAGTTTCCACAATAATGGGTGTTTGTTCTGCGGACCGGATATAATGGTCTTGATATTAGGACCAGTAGAGAGATCTTTTTTTAATAACGGGTCAGTAATGAAAATGAATTGATGCTGGGGATGATCGCTTGTGATGCGTCTGAATGTTTCCCTGATAAAATAGCTGTATCCTTCCGGGCAGGTTCCCGGTAAAGTCCTTGTGCTAACAGCTACTATCATATTGCGCGCAAAGGTATCAGATGTATTATTTACCACGTAAAAAGCCTGTAGCATCATTATAATAGGCATTTTCACTTACGCTTTTACTATACTCCTCCACGTCTTTGTCCTGTCAGAAAGAGCAGGAACATTTTCTGTGGATATTCATTAAATACCAATGAAGAAATAGGGCGATACTACAATTGACCCGCATTGTTCAGACCATTACTTTTATACTGTATCAAAGGATAAGAGATGACCGAAACACTAGCTTATGAACTTCCTGGACCCGTCATATGAAATAAATAATTCATCCGGTTCAACTATCGCATCAAGTAATTTCTTCTATTTTTTATTATTAATGAAAAAAATGCGCAGTGTACAGACGGTGTTGGTATCATCTTTGCTAATATTTCAGCCATAATTTATAGCTCTTAATTCACGGTCTTACCCGTCAAACGATATTTCTGGCTGTAAAAAGCCGATAAACGACCTCTTAGGTGGAAGAGGATGGTGGCTTGTAAAAGGGGCCTTGGTTCGGGGCCCCTTTCTTTTTACCCTATTTTTAGACTCATTATAGGGTTCTCCTTCAAACTTCCGACTTCGGACTTCTTTCTCTACATTTGCCTTAACCGATCTGATAATAATGGAATATAATACTACAAGAAATCACCTGACAATGAGGGAGTATGGTCGTCATGTGCAGAAAATGGTGGAGCATATACTTACGATCGAAGATCCTGAGCGCCGCCAGGCCAATGCCCATGCTGCCATTGAATTGATGGGCTTTTTAAACCCTCACCTTAAAAATGTTGAGGATTTCCGCCATAAACTCTGGGATCATCTCTTCCTGATCGCCAATTTTAAGCTCGATGTAAGATCTCCTTACCCTATACCTACAGAAGAAACATTAAAAGCTAAACCGGATCCCCTTCCCTATCCTAAGCGTCATCCGAAATTCTCGCACCTGGGCAAGAACCTTGAAGTGATCATTAATAAAGCGCTGAAAGAAGAAAACCCTGAAAAGAGATTAGGCTTTGCGAATGCCATCGCCTATTATATGAAGCTCGCTTATAATAACTGGCATAAAGAATTGGTGCATGACGACGCTATTCAAAGCGAGTTGACAGGGCTTACAGATGGCCAGCTCACTTTCACCAATACTCCTTTTGTAAAAGCTTTCCGTCCACAACAGGAAGGAAGAGATAATCGTGGCGGCTATGGTAAAAGAGGCGGTGGAAAGTTTCAGCAACGCAGCGGTGGTGGTGGTGGTGGTCGTAATGACAGGAGAGATAGCAGGGACAACAGGGGCGGCGGTGGAGGAGGATATAAGAAGAAGAGATATTGAACAGTTTTAAGTTTTCAAGTTAAT
>DATLCB010000293.1:0-6775 GCA_035526625.1 Chitinophagaceae bacterium | reverse complement strand
CTATCGTAGTATATGGAGGTGTTACTGGGGTGATGTTGAATACGACGAGCGGTGGGGAGAAAGAAAAAATATTGAAAGCCATAGATGAACTGGAGCCGGGCGGCTCAACACCCGGAGAATCGGGAATACGTATGGCCTATAGTGTGGCCCGCCAGCATTTGATCGAAGGAGGGAATAACCGGGTGATACTGGCCACGGATGGAGACTTCAATGTTGGATTAAAAACCGAGCAGGAATTGGATGAACTCATTTCGCTCCAGCGTGAATCGGGTATCTACCTTACCTGTTTGGGAGTAGGCATGGGGAATTATAAGGATTCCAAGATCCAGACCCTTGCCAAAAAAGGGAACGGCAATTTTGCTTATCTCGACAATTTCAGGGAAGCAGAGAAGGTCCTGTTAAAAGAATTCACTCAAACCTTGTATGCAGTTGCTGATAATGTATACATGAATGTGGAATTCAACCCGGAGTACGTAAAAGACTACCGGCTGATCGGGTTTGATAATAAAGTAGGCGCCTTGCGTGATTCCTCATCGGTAATAGAAGGAGGAGAGATCGGTTCCGGCTATTCTATGATGGCACTGTTCGAGATCGTACCAACAGAAGCCAATAAGAATGCGGTGGATAAGGACCTGGCCGATGGTAAGCTGGCCGAGATCAAATTGCAATACAAACATCCAAATGATGAAAAGGAATGTAAATACAGTGTCACCAGTAAATTCAATTTTCAACCTTTCGAAGAACTCGATAAATGCTACCAGTTCTCTGCGGCAGTAGCTATGTTCGGGGCGGTGTTGCGGGGCTCTTCTTTTGTAAAAAACAGTAGTTGGAATGATGTAATAACGCTCGCACAATCTGCGTCAGGAGCAAATGACCTGTTGCAAAAAGAATTCATTGCCCTGGTACAACAGGCGAAGACACTTTATTCTAAGGCAAAAAAGAAGAAAGGGGGTGGCACGCAATGGCAGATAGATTAAGTACCGCAACGGGCTGATTCATCCATTAAGAGAACATCTCCTTTATCTTATCAAAGAAATTCTTCCCGCCTTTTTCCGGATGCGGTTTAAAATTCGGAGAATGACCCAGTTTTTCCAGTAATGCTTTTTCTTCTGAACTAAGATGCTGGGGTGTCCACACGTTCACTTGTATCAATTGATCTCCTTTCTGATAGGAATTAACCGCAGGGAATCCTTTGCCTTTTAACCGGAAGATCTTTCCGCTCTGGGTACCTGCAGGTATTTTGATCTTTGCCCTTCCATCGATAGTCGGCACTTCTATTTGTGTACCAAATACTGCATCCGTGAAAGAGAGATGCAGTTCATATGCAACATTCAGTCCTTCCCGGTGGAGTTCTTTATGAGGCTCTTCTTCTATTAATACAATGAGATCGCCGGCGGCACCGCCCCGTTCTCCCGCATTACCACGACCGCCGACATTCATTTGCATTCCTTCCTGTACACCGGCAGGTATATCAATGGTCACGGTTTCTTCTCCATATACTCTTCCTTCTCCTTTACAGGTGGGACATTTAGCTGTTACAGTTGTTCCTTCCCCATTACAGGCAGGGCAGGTGGTCACGGTTTGCATCTGGCCAAGGAAAGTGTTCTGTACTTTTCTAACCTGCCCGCTTCCACCGCAGGTACTGCATGTTTGCACACTGCCTTTATCTTTTGCGCCACTCCCGCTACAAGTAGTGCAGCCTACATATTTTTTTACTTTGATATTCTTGGTAACGCCCTTCGCTATTTCTTCATAAGTCAGTTTAAGTTTTACCCGGAGATTACTTCCTCTGACGCCACGATTCCGCTGCCCGCCTCCCCGTCTTTGGCCACCGCCAAAAAAACTACCGAACATATCCTCGCCAAAAATATCTCCAAACTGGCTGAAGATATCTTCCATGTTCATACCACCGCCCTGGAAACCTCCACGACCATTACCGGCAACACCAGCATGTCCGTAACGGTCGTACTGCGATTTTTTATCGGTGTCACTCAGCACCTCGTATGCCTCAGCAGCCTCCTTGAATTTTTCTTCTGCGGCTTTATCACCCGGGTTACGGTCTGGATGATACTGCATCGCTACTTTACGGTATGCTTTTTTAATTTCATCCGTTGAAGCGGTTTTGTTTACACCAAGGGTTTCGTAATAATCTCTTTTTGACATTCCTATCTTTAAGTTAAATTCTATTTGTACGTTTCTGACGCTCTTTGAGAGGTCAGATCCTATTTTCCAACGACCACTTTCGCGTGACGGATGATCTTATCATTGAGGTAATAGCCTTTAACGACCTCGTCCACTACTTTTCCTTTTAGCTCATCCGTTAAAGCCGGGATCTCAGTAATAGCTTCGTGCAGGTCAGGGTTAAATTCCTGGTGAAGTGTTTCCATTGCTTTTACACCTCTTGACATCAAGGTATTTCGAAGTTTGTTGAACACCAGCATCACTCCTTCTTTCATAACATCATCCGTGCTGTTTTCCAATTGCTTTTGTGCCCTGTCACAATCATCGAGTACATCCAGCATATCGGTGATGACATCCTTTCCTGCTGTTTGAATAAGTTCCATTCTTTCTTTAGCGCTTCTGCGTCTGAAATTATCGAACTCTGCTATTTTCCGGAGGTATTTGTCATTCATTTCCTCCAGTTCAGTCCGGAGTCTTTCCAACTCGGATTCTTCTTCCACCGGCTCATTGAGGTGGGTGGTACCACTGAGGTTCTCATCCGTATTAATATTCATACCTGCAGGATCGTCCTGGGCATTATTTTCTTTTTGCTTCATGTCTTTTTCTGCCATTTTTTCAAAATTGATAGCCGCCTGTACCAGATAATACATTGAGGCGGGCAAAGGTACGATGGTCAATAATATTGCCAACCCTCTATTTGAGACAAATTGACCTTACCCGGTACGCTAATAAAGGTGTTTCCAGTACCTTGCCCATATGAACAAAGTTTATTTGAAAAGAAAGATATCACCGAGAGTGGTCCACGGCCATCCCTGGATCTTTAATAATGAAGTGGAAACATCGGAGAATGAATTAAAAGGAGGAGAAATAGCTGAAGTATTCAGTTGGGATAAAAAATTCATTGGGAAAGGGTATGTTAACCCTCAATCACAGATCCAGGTTCGCCTGCTAACAAGAAGCAAGACAGAAGAAGTAAATGAGAATTTTTTTCTCAAGAGAATAGAACAATGCTGGGAATACCGGCAAAAATTGGGGTACACGGAGAATTGCCGGCTGGTTTTTGGTGAAGCCGACTCATTGCCTCAACTTATTATTGACAAGTTCAATGATTATTTTGTTTTGCAAACATTGGCATTGGGTATGGATGTATGGAAACCTGCCATTGTAAAAGCTTTGGAAACTATCTTTTCGCCCAGGGGTATCTATGAAAGGAATGATGTTCCTGTAAGAGAGCTCGAAGGTTTGCCTCAACAGAAGGGGTTTCTTTCTGCACCATTTGATACAAAGATCATCATCAACGAAAATGGGTTGAAGTTTCATGTAGATATAGAGAATGGACAGAAGACGGGTTATTTTCTCGACCAGCAGGATAACCGGAGAGCCATACAGCATATTGTAAAAGACGCGGAAGTGCTGGGTGCATTTACCTATACGGGTACTTTTGAGATCCATGCGGCTCATTATGGCGCGAGGTCAGTTCTGGGTCTTGATATTTCTGCCAATGCCGTGGACCAGGCCAATACAAATGCAAAGCTCAATGGACTGGAAAACATTTGCCGTTTTGAAACAGCCAATGCTTTTGATGTTTTAAAACTATGGGTAAAAGAGGGAAGACAGTATGATGTGGTGATGCTCGATCCGCCGGCTTTTACCAAAAGCAGGGAGACGATACAAAAGGCCATAACAGGTTATAAGGAAATAAACCTGCGGGGAATGAAGTTAGTGAAGCCCGGTGGGTTTCTCGTTACTTCTTCCTGTACAAGCCTCGTGCATGCCGATCTTTTTCTCGAGATCATTGATATGGCGGCAAAAGATGCAAGAAGAAAAATACGACAGGTTTGTTTTCAAACGCAGTCAGGTGATCACCCCGTGGTGCGTGGAATGGACAATACACAATACCTTAAATTCCTGGTGGTACAGGTACAATAGGTGATCAGTATAAAATTTAGCGGGAGACCTGGAACTTGCCAGATTCAATTATTTTTCCGTTGGCATCAATAAGATGATAGATATAAACGCCGCGGTTAAAATTACTCAGGTCGACAGTTACTTTTGATGGAACATTGGCAGACTCGAAAACCTTTTTACCAAGCACACCATTGTAAACATGGATGGTAAGACCCTGCCGGTAATCTTTTTGCAAATCAAAGGTGACATAAGATGTTGCGGGGTTGGGATACAACTTAATGATCCTGTCCTGCACATCTGCAACAGGGGTTGTCCTGGATGATTGGCCCTGCGACTGGATGGCCATCAACAGAATAAAGGATAGTATAGGTAGAATTCGTCTCAACGAAACAAATTTACTTTTATTATTCGAAAAGTAGGCCATAAATTTTATATGCGCAACGTAGATCTACGAAAATCCCAAACTTGTTAAATTCCAAATAGTTAGAGGAGACTTTTTACTCCTTTTAACTAAATTTTAGTTCAGCGACTTTAAAACTTCCCTGATCTTAAGAAAATCGGGGACCTCATCAGCATTATCCAAAACCTCAGCATAGCGGATAATACCCTCTTTATCGATGATAAAAGCAGAGCGTTTACTTACACCTTTCATATTGTAGCCAAATAGCTCATAGATGGAACCATAAGCTCGGGAGACGTCTTTATTAAAATCACTCACCAGTGTAAAATTGAAATGCTGATCTTCTTTGTATTTGTGTAAGGTATGTAAGGCATCCACTGATATCCCGATCACCGTTGCATTAACATTATTATACCAGCTTATATTATCTCTTACAGCACATAGTTCGGTCGTGCACACACTGGTGAAGGCAAGCGGAAAAAATAAAAGCAAAACATTTTGTCCTTTTAGTTCGGCAAGGGCCACTTTATTCTTATCGCTGTCATAGAGAGTGAAATCGGGCGCAACTTGTCCTGTTTCTATTTTCATTTTGGTGAATTACTATTTGAAGTATAAAATTAATAAATATGTATATTCGAATCCTTTCATCTGTTATGATTCCTCACCTAAAAGCCATATATGAAAAAATATATCACGGAGTTCATTGGAACTTTTTTTCTTGTACTCACCATTGGTCTTACTGTTAATAGTGGTGCCGGTACGCTTGCCCCACTGGCTATTGGCGCGGTCCTGATGGTAATGATCTATGCGGGTGGTCATATCTCGGGCGCTCATTATAACCCTTCCGTTACACTGGCGGTTTTGATCAGGGGCAGAATAACAACTAAGGAAGCCATACCTTATATTATAGTACAAATCGCTGCCGCAACGGTAGCAGCATTTACTGTAAAATACCTGGTAGGTGAAGATAAAATGCCTGCAACAGCCGCTGCCAACCCGGATGCAGTAAAAGCATTTATCGCTGAAGTATTGGGAACTTTTGCTCTGGTATATGTAGTATTGAATGTGGCTACGACCAAAGCCAATGCAGGTAATTCTTATTATGGCCTTGCAATAGGTTTTACGGTAACGGCAATGGCTTATGCAGTGGGTGGTTTTTCCGGGGGAGCTTTTAATCCTGCCGTTGCTGTTGGAGTTAGTTTTATGAAGATGGCTGCCTGGTCAGACATTTGGATCTATCTTGTCGGTTGTTTTGGAGGAGCCTTGCTGGCCGCACTTGTTTTTAGAATGGTCAATCCGGGTGATAAATGATAGCGGAAAAAATTATGGACTTTGTTGATCGATTATTCTTTATCTAACCTCATGACCTTCGTGTCTCCGCCACTGGTTTGAGTTGCTTCAACATAGGTCCAGCTGCTCCGTGTTATGTTCCATGTGCCATTGATAAGTGAAAGGGGATAGGGAGCAACATCAAAATTTGCCCAGGTAGTATTATCGGCGGAGTTACCACCCCACTGTCCTGTTTTTTCTACCGAACCATTTTTAACTGCATCAACTTTTTTGGGGTTATCATAATATTTAAATCTATAAGTAGAAAAATCAGTGGTAATATTCGAACCATTCAAAGTAAAATTGGTGACCTTCCATTGCCCATCTACCATTGCTTTAACTACAAGGTCTTCCTGTATATTTTGAATTGTTTTCTTGCAGCTGCTGCTTAACAAGGCGATAAGAACAAAGGCTATAACTTGTGTTATTCGTTTCATAGTTGTCACAATTTACATAATAATCCCCGCTTATTGATGTACTATGTACGTGAAGACCCGGGAAAGGGTTTGGCCACCTTGTTTTGAAGTTAGGCTTCAAGCAGTTAATTTCATATATGATTAATTTGAGACGGGGAAAGTGCTTGCTCCTACTGGTTTATTCTGTTTTGACAGGTGTTTATGGTCTTGCGCAAAAGCCAGAGCAGGAATTGGAAAAATGGGCACAAAAAAATCCGATCGAAAAGGTTTACCTGCACTTTGACCGGGAAAATTATATTGCCGGGGAAACGGCCTGGTTCAAAGCCTATCTTTCCTCCGACCACTTTCCTGATACGCTTAGCACAACGTTATATGTAGAACTGGTGAACAGTGACCTGGCTGTGGTCGAGAGAAAGATAGTTCCTGTTATTCTTGCCACTTCATACGGCCAGATCGACTTCGCAGATAGTCTTGTTTCAGGAATGTACACGATAAGGGCTTTTACAAGATCAATGTTCGATCAATCCCAGGATTTTATTTT
>DATLCB010000292.1:0-10652 GCA_035526625.1 Chitinophagaceae bacterium | reverse complement strand
GATGGCATCGAGCACCTCGATCATTTCGGGGTTCACAAAAACTCCAACCTTCTTGACATCCAGATCTGCTTTCTTCAATTCCTTACCTGATAATTTATTGCCTATATAACGGGGCGATTCTTTATAAAATATCAACCCGGCAAAATCTATATCCAACCCATCGAGTTGTTGCAGTTGTTTCATTTCAGTGATGCCGCAAACTTTAATATTCATAGTTCCAATTTTTGTAATTAAGTAGCACACGGATCGCACAGACGATACGGATCAAAACGGATTTAATTCTGCTGCACATAATTTTAGATCTTCAGTTCAATCAGTTTCATCCGCGCTCCAAACTCTAACCGAGCTTCAGCCCAGTCACGAAATCTTCGAATGCTTTTCCTGGTTCTTCTTCCTTCATAAAATTTTCGCCGATCAAAAATCCTTTAAATCCCGCATTTCTCAAAGTAACGATACTATTCACTGTCCCGATGCCGCTTTCCGCGATCGCGGGCTTGCGGGCAGGTATCCTACCGATCAGTTCCAGGGACGTATTTATATTCACTTCAAATGTCTTCAGGTTCCGGTTGTTTACTCCAACCATGTTCACTTCATCACAGCAATGGTCCAGTTCTTCCTCGTTATGCACTTCCAATATGGACTCAAGACCAATACTGGCGGCATAAGCAGCGAATTCCTTTACTTCAGCTGGCGTGAGACAAGCAGCGATCAATAAAATAACATCTGCACCAAAGGCTTTTGATTCTGCAATTTGCCATTTATCAATGATGAAGTCCTTGCGCAATACCGGTATATCTGTTATGACCTTGGTTTGTATAAGATCATCCAGGTCCCCACCAAAGAACTCTCCATCGGTCAATACCGATATCCCAGCTGCATCTTTATTATAGGCTGTTACCACAGGCTCTACTTCAAGCTCTTTTGATTTGAACCAGCCTTTACTGGGACTTTTTCTTTTAAACTCTGCTATGATCCCGCTACTTCCGGGCATAAGCAGGCTTTGCACCAGTGAACGATTTCTAATATGCCAGAAAAAGCCATCTTTCTCAAATCTCTCGACAGGGCTCTTCAATTTGAATGGCTCGATCTCTTTGCGTTTCGCTGCTACTATGGTCTCTAAAATGTCCATCCCAGGCAATCTAAAATCCAAAATTTAAAATCTAAAATTATTGTAGTTCCAAAAGTTTACTAAGTGCTGCATTTGCCCTCCCACTCTCCAAACTCTCCACCGCCGCATTGTACGCTTCATCATAACTTTTAAAATTGCCGGTACAATGCAATGCCATCGCTGCATTGGCCAGCACTACAGCATTCTGTGCCCATGTCCCCTCTCCTTTTAATATCGCCATAAATATTCTTGCAGCTTCCTCAACACTATTGCCACCACTGATATCCTGTGCCGACACCATTCTTTTACCCAGTTGTTCCGGGGTCATTATTCTTTCACCTTCATTGGTGATGACCTTTGTATCATTGGTCAATGAGATCTCATCATATCCATCCAAACTGTGAATGATAGTAAAGGGTTTACCTTCCAGCTGCAATAAATAATTATAGATCCTTGCCATCTCCAGGCTATAGACTCCCACTAATTGATAAGATGGATCAGCAGGGTTGGCCATGGGACCAAGCATATTAAAGAAGGTCCGCATTGCGAGGTTCTTGCGTATGGGTCCGACCGTTTTCAGCGCCGGGTGGAATAAAGGCGCATGCAAAAAGCAAATATGGGCTTCTTCTATTTCTTTTTTGAGTTTATGGTTGTCACTGCTAAATCTATATCCCAATTGTTCCATTACATTGCTGGCGCCGCTGATGGAAGAAGCACCATAATTGCCGTGCTTAGCCACTTTCTGTCCTGTGCCCGCAACAATAAAACAGGCAAGAGTCGAAATATTGAATGTATTTTTTCCATCCCCACCGGTTCCAACGATATCCATTGTTTCATAGCCCACAAGATCTACTTTAACTGATAGCTCAAGCAAGGCATCGCGGAAACCCTGCAACTCTTCGATGGTGATGCTCCGCATAAGGAAGACGGTCATGAAAGCTGTAACCTCATGTTCGTTATACACTCGTTTCCCGATATTAATCAAAAAATCCTTCGCCGTTTCACGACTCAGCGTTTTATGTTCGAAAAGGTATTGCAATATCTTTTTCATTATCTAATTGTCGAATTATTTTCCCAACCAATTCCTGATTATTACCTCCCCATCCGGCGTCAACACACTCTCCGGGTGAAACTGCACTCCCTGCACATCATATTTCTTATGATGCAGCGCCATGATATAATTATTGGCATCCCTTGCTGTTACTTCCAGTTCCACCGGGAAGTTCTCATCACTTATGATCCAAGAATGATAACGCCCCACTTCGATCCTATCAGGAAGTCCGGCAAATAAAGAGTGCTGTATACCTGCTGTTATATTTTCGACTTTCACCTTCCGATTTTCAATTTTTATCGGTGTTGCCACTCCATGGTATACTTCCTCGAGATTAATAAGCTTTCCTCCAAATGCCTCGCCGATGGCCTGGTGACCAAGACAAACACCCAATATGGATTTAGACGATGCATATTCCTTTATCAAGGGTAACAATAACCCCGCTTCTTCGGGAATACCCGGTCCGGGTGACAGGATTATTTTATCATAAGCCTTCACTTTTTCGAGTGGGAGTTGATCATTACGATACACATCCGCTTTTTCATGCGTTATCTTTTCCACCAAATGGACAAGGTTATACGTGAAAGAATCATAATTATCGAAAACAAGGATCTTCATAATTTCTTTTTTGAACCACATAGGTACAGAAGAAACATAGTGGTACACACAAGAAAACATTGTGAATTCTTATGTACTTATGTTTCTATGGGTTCATGTTAAATATCTTTTGCAATGTCAATTGCTTTTTTCAACGCTCCGAGTTTATTATTCACCTCCTGTAATTCTTTTTCAGGATCACTGGCTGCTACTACGCCCGCGCCGGCCTGGTAAGTCAGCGTATTATTGCTGCTTAAAAATGTCCTGATCATTATCGCATGATTACAGCCTCCGTCAAATCCCATAAAACCTATTGCGCCACCGTAATAGCTTCTTGCTGTCGGTTCAGAAGTATCTATCAGTTGCATCGCCTTGAATTTTGGCGCCCCGCTCAAAGTGCCGGCTGGAAAAGTTTTGGCCAGCAGGTCAAAAGGATTGGCATTCTCTCTTATGGTTCCTTTTACTTCGCTCACCAGGTGTATGACATGCGAAAAATATTGTACCTGCCGGTAATGCGTCACTTCCACATCATTGCAAACCCGGCTCAGGTCATTTCTGGCAAGGTCCACCAGCATCACATGCTCTGCATTTTCTTTGACGTCTTTTAATAATGTTTCTGTGGCTGCTTTGTCGGCCTCCTCGTCGCCGGTCCTTTTGTATGTTCCGGCAATGGGATGAACAATAGCTTTGCCGTTTTGAATGACCAATTGTGCCTCAGGGGAAGAACCCATCAGTTTATAATCGCCATAATCAAAAAAAAACAAATAGGGAGATGGATTGACACTGCGCAACGCCCGGTACACATTGAATTCATCACCTGTGAATGATTGCCGGAACCGCCTGCTCAATACGATCTGGAACACATCGCCGCGATGACAACTGGCGATACCCTTTCTTACCATTTCTTTATAGTCATCATCAGTCATATTGGAACTTTCTTCTCCTTTTGCGGCGAATGGATATACCGGCACATCTTTGCTTCTTATCAGCGATTCGATCACGGCTGCCTCGCTTTCCAAGCCGTTTATTTTATTCTCGCAAATGAAAAGCTCGTCTTTGAAATGGTCAATAGCAATTACATATTGGTAAAGGCGATAGCGCATCGGAGGAATAGCAGTCGGGAGTCCGGGGTCCGAAGCCCGCAGCCGAAGGCTTTCAAAAAACTGGACGGCATCATACGATGAGTAGCCAAACAACCCTTGTGCGAATTGTCCCTGCTTTACTTCAGGCTTTTTAACATCAAATTTTTGCATGAACTCCCATAACAACTGCGGCACATCGCCGGGTGTTTTAACGGTAATCTTTTCCGGTTTCTGCCCCGGGAGCTTGAATTCGACTGTTTCCCCAGAGCTTATCTCCATCCCCGCAATTGCATTGATACAAATAAAAGAATAACTGTTTTCGGAGGAATGGTGGTCCGTACTTTCCAGCAGGATCGTATCACGGAATTTATCACGCAACCGCAGGTAGATACCCACTGGCGTAAAAATATCCGCCAGCATCATTTTGCAGTGTGTATGTATCTCCATTTTCATATTGCCATCCGCTTCCAGGAATTATATTTCAAATTTTGTTGATCAGTCCCCCTTTAGGGAATAGGCGCAAATTAAAAGCCCCGAACATTGTCGGGGCCTGAATATAATGGAACAATACCGTTATAGCATTACAGACCCCTTAGAGTTGTAAGCCACCACCATGTATTGTTATATTGCTTTTTCATTACATCACAAATATAAAAGCAAAAACCGCATTCACAAATTCTTTTTACTTTTTAGATGAGAAAGCTTCCCACAGAAAATGCTGAGGGCAGAGAAAATACTTATTTGATTCCGATTTCGACTCTGGACACTGTGCGTGCAAACTCAACCTAATAATGTAACTTACTTTAGTTATGCTCATCCAGCACAAACAATCCGGTGACAAAGGGCTTTTCTTTGTACAAATGGATGGGAATATCATGGCCGAACTGGTTTACACCATGCCTTCTCCCGATAAAATAATCCTTGAACATACCGAAGTAAACGATGAGCTCAGGGGACAGAATATTGGTTATAAACTGGTCCATACGGCCGTGGAGTTTGCCCGCACCCGTGATTTGAAGATCATCCCTCTCTGCCCATTTGTAAATGCGGTCTTTAAAAAGAAACCAGAATATGCCGACGTGCTTTTTCATCAATAAAGGATCAACATGAAAAGAAATTGGCTGTTCTTCACATTATTTTTTTCGCTGATTGGTTCAGCGCAGAAGCCTGATAAATACATTTTATTGAAACCAGACCGCGTCTTCGATGGAGAAAAAATGCAGGCAGGATGGGTGGTGCTGATAAAAAATGAGACCATTGAACAGGCAGGTCCTCTGCAATTCAAACTTCCTGCTGGTACAACGGTTATCGACTTAAAAGGAATGACCTTATTGCCTGGATTGATCGAAGGACATTCACATTTATTCCTTCATCCTTATAACGAAACATCCTGGGATGACCAGGTATTGAAAGAATCGAGAGCCGAGCGAACAGCAAGAGCCGTGAATCATGCAAAAGCTACGCTGATGGCGGGGTTTACAACGGTGCGGGACCTGGGAACAGAAGGCGCCTTCTATGATGATGCAGGTTTAAAGAAAGCGATCGAAAAAGGGGTCATCTCCGGGCCGAGAATGATCATTGCAACAAGAGCTATTGTAGCAAAGGGAACTTATGGACCCAAAAGCGAATCAGCCGATGTGGACCTTCCGCAGGGAGCCGAAGAGGTAGCAGGATTAGATGACCTGACAAGGGCCATTCGTACTCAGATCGGACATGGCGCAGATCTCATTAAGATCTATGCAGATTACAGGTATGGAGCTAAAGGAGAAGCACAACCTGCATTCACGGATCTGGAATTAGGATGGGCTGTTATGGCAACAGGTAATAGTGGTCGAAAAGTTGTTGCGCATGCTACTACCGCAGAGGGAATGAAAAGAGCGGTCAATGCCGGCGTTGCTACTATTGAACATGGTGATAATGGCACAGAGGAGGTCTTTAAGCTGATGAAAGAAAAAGGAGTTGCTCTTTGCCCCACGTTAGCAGCCGGGGATGCTGTTGAACAGTATAAAGGATGGAAAAAAGGAATTGATCCTGAACCTGAGCGGATCACAAATAAAAAAAAGACTTTTGCACTCGCACTTAAAGCCGGCGTGACCATTTGCATGGGAGGTGATGTGGGTGTGTTTTCTCATGGTGATAATGCTCGGGAAATGGAAATGATGGTGGAATACGGAATGGGATCTATGGAAGTATTACGTTCCGCTACATCTGTCAATGCCGATGTATTTGGTTATGCCGATAAAATTGGAAGAATAAGGAAAGGGCTGTTAGCCGATATCATTGCCGTGGAAGGCGATCCTTCAGCGGACATAAAGGACCTGCGTAAAATAAGGCTGCTGATAAAAAATGGTACCATATATAAACAACCTTAATAAAGATCCACTTTTTTACTCTTCCTTCCTGTTGGCTGCCTCCATAATTTATACCAATGGCCACCGTTTGAGGATTTAGTTCCTTAACTTGAATGTCTAAATTTCATACCATGGCAACCAAACGTTTGGCTTACTTCTTTATCATCTTTTCTCTTGTGTCAACCGCTATTAACGCACAGGATGATGTGTCTTACAAAATGCCACCAAAGGATATTGCGGATATGTTACTGGCAAAGACGGCACCTGGTGTAAGTATTGACGATAAAGGAGACTGGATGTTGCTGACGGAAAGCAATAGTTATCCTTCCGTGGAAGAACTGGCCAGACCCGAATTAAAAATTGCCGGTCTCCGGATCAACCCCGCCAATTTTGCTCCCAGCCGCCAGAATTTCGTGAATAACATCTACCTGAAAAATATTTCATCCGGGAAAGAGTTCAAGATAACCGGTATGCCATCTCCCTTATATGCAGGTAATTTCAGCTGGAGCCCCGATGATAAAAAAATTGCGTTCACGCATACAACCCTTAATCGTGTTGATCTTTATGTAGTAGATGTCGCTACGCAGAAAGCAATGAAAGTTAATAAGACCCCGCTGAATGTAATTACCGGCGGCCCTCAATGGTATGATAATACAACGATCCTTTACCGCGCAACACTAAAACCTGCGTCGGCCGCGCCGCCCCGGCCCTCTATGCCGAAGGGCCCAACTGTACAGGAAAATTATGGCAAGGCTTCGCCGCGTCCTACTTTCCAGGACCTGATCAAGAGCCCTTATGATGAGGAGCTCTTTGAATTCTATGCCAGCACGCAATTAATGAAAAATGTGAACGGGGTTGAAACAAAGATCGGTCAGCCTGCGATATACGGCCAGACGGCTGTTTCTCCTGATAAAAAATATTTACTCATTAGAAAATTGAAAAAACCTTTTTCTTATACGGTTCCTGCCAATGGATTTCCTGCTGAAGTGGTCATCACAGATATGACAGGGAAAAAATTGAAAGAGCTGGCCGACCTTCCTTCAGCTGAAACTGCTCCCGGAGGTAATGATAATGTGCAGTTGGTTCCCCGTGGTTTTGAGTGGAGAGATGATGAGGCAGCAACTGTTGTATGGTGTATGCCGCTCGACAGCGGCCTCGTTAAAAAGAATGTAGAATACCGCGATGTTGTATATGGACTGCCAGCCCCTTTCAATACAACATCGAGGGAGTTGTTCCGCACTAAGATGAGGTACCGTGGCACTAATTGGGGCGATGCAAATCTGGCCCTGGTCAACGAAGGCCTTACCGGCAAACAAATCACGCAGCTTGACAGGTATAACCCGACCACCGGGGATCTTGAAAAGTTGATGACGCGAAATACTACCGATGCTTATTCCAATCCCGGACAACCACTCACTGCGCCCAATCAATATGGCAGAAATGTGTTGTTGACAATTGATAATGGGAATAAAATAATTTTCAATAATACAACAGGCAGTTCTCCCAAAGGTGATCTGCCCTATGTAATGAGCTATGATGTCCACAATAAGAAAGCTGATACACTCTGGCGTAGCCCTGAAGGAAGTTTTGAATATATGGTGCGTTTGCTTGATGCCAGTAAAATGGTACTGATCACAAGAAGAGAATCAGAAAAAGATATGCCCAATTACTGGCTGAAGAATTTACTTTTAAAGATCGCTGACCGGCCGCTAACCAGTTTTACCAATCCCTATCCGCAGATGAATGGTGTGAGTAAAGAAAAGATAAAGTACAAACGTGCAGATGGCGTTGATCTGACGGGCGATCTTTACCTGCCAAAAGGATATGATAAGAACAGGGATGGTAAGTTACCTGTATTGATATGGGCATACCCTGCGGAATATAATTCTGCTGCTGATGCGGCGCAGATCCGGGGTAGCGAACATAAGTTCACGCTGATCGGTGGTGGTTCACCTGTTATGTACGTTACACAGGGCTATGCTATCCTCAACAATGCTGAAATGCCGATCGTGGCATCCAGCAAAGACAAAAAGCCCAATGATGACTTCATTCATCAGTTGACCATGAATGCGGAAGCTGCGATCAATGTACTCGATTCGATGGGTGTGGGTGACAGGAACCGTGTTGCTGTTGCCGGTCATAGTTATGGCGCTTTCATGACTGCTAACCTGCTCGCACATACAAAACTCTTTAAAGCAGGAATTGCGAGAAGCGGCGCTTATAACCGTTCACTTACTCCTTTTGGTTTTCAAAATGAGGACCGCAACTACTGGCAGGCGCTTGATCTTTATACAGAGATGAGTCCTTTTACTTATGCAGATAAAATTAAAACACCTTTATTATTGGTACACGGCGAAATGGATAATAACACCGGCACTTTCCCGATACAAAGCGAAAGGATGTTCAATGCTATCAAGGGGCATGGTGGCACTGTGAAATACCTTAGCCTGCCTTATGAAAGTCATGGTTACCAGGGAAGGGAGAATTTGCTGCACCTGCTGAATGAGCAATTGGCATGGATGGATAAGTATGTGAAGAATGCGGATAAGAAAAGTGATAAGGTCAAGGATGAGAAGAAAGCTTTTTAAAACCATATTAGGATATAATGTATAACCCCGGATAAGCTTCCGGGTTTTTTTTGAACGAAATCTGCAGCAAAATAATTGGACTTGAATCCCGTTCTACACGCGTTAGCCAAACAACTTCATTCATGAACTTAAACAAACTAGAAATAGATAGCAGATGAGAAGATATACTTTTGCGGGATTTCTACTTTTACTTTTTTGTGAAAGTTTCTCCCAGGATTCCATTCCACTGCTAAAAGGAAAAATAAATCTCTCTATCCGTGAAGGAACTATAGAATGTGATCTCGTTTTAAGTAATATCCCCAGGATCGAAGATTATTTTATCCGGATAAATTCTGGAATGAATATCAGGTACTTCAAAAATGTTGACCCAGCTTTTCCTCTTTATTATGACAGATCCTTTCATGACACAACATCCACAGGAGAGACGAGCGCTTATTATTTTCCAAGAAATGGAGGAAGAGATAAATATCTCCCACCAGCGATCCATTTCCGTTATGCAGGCAAATATCCTGTATTCTATGACAGTCTGAAAGATTTCAGCGGTGACGACTGGAAAGGAAATATTTCCTTTAATGGATATTCCCTGAGAACAGATGGCAGGCAAAGCGCCTGGTATCCGGTGCTGTATGATGTAAAAAAAGATATCAAATTCGACAAGGTAAAGTATGATATAGAGATCAATTGTCCTGATTGCAGTTCGCTTTATGTAAACGGCAGTGTACCCGTTGCAGGGTCCAAAGGAATTTTCAAGAGCGATACTCCCTATGAGATTGCGATGTTCTGCGGCCATTATAAGATCTCCAACCAGGAGGGGGTTTATTTTTTGAACCCGGATATTACCGATAAGCAGATCAAAGAATTCGGGCAGATCACCAGCGAATACAAGAAATATTATGCTGAAAAGCTTTCCATTCCTTATAATGAATCTGTAACGTATATACAAACCACGCCAACCTCAGAAAGTCAAGCCTGGCTGTTTGTCTCCTGGCCGACGATCGTTAATATCGGCCGGGCGGAATACGGGATGAAGAGTTTCTTTGATGCAAAAAAAGGGAATTGGTTCAAACCCTTTATCGCCCATGAATTAGGGCATTACTACTTTGGTACCTACCGGAGGTTCAATTCTGAATTAGGTGATATGATAAATGAGGGCTTATCCGAATATCTCTCGTTCAAGGTCACCAGGAAAATGATAAGTGATAGTATTTACAATAAGAAGATACATGAAAAGATAGCCGCTGTACAGAAGTTTGAAGCGATCCCCTTTGGTAAGATCAGATCACATGCTGACTATCAAAACCGTGAGCTCTATGTCTATTATTACGCACCCATCCTGTTTTCAGCCATAGAAAAAGAAATAGGAGAACCAACCATGTGGAGATGGCTAAAGGCCTTGCTGGAAACAAAAACCGTTTTCACTAACTACTCTTTCCTTGAAGAGACATTAAGGTCCGTACTGGGTGACAATAATAAGTTTGAGTCGATCAGGGCCAAATATTTCTATTCGAATAACGCGATAGAGAATGCGGCAGCAATAATAGGAGATAAATAGTTCATACATTTATATCCCTTAACTCTCATCCATGATTATACTGCAGATCGAGCACCGTGTACCAAACTTTGATGGCTGGAAAAAAATCTTTGATAACGACCCTATCGGCAGGGAAAGATCAGGAGTAAAACGTTACAGGATCTACCGCCCTGTTGATGATCCCAATTATGCTATCATAGACCTTGAGTTTGATACCCTCAACCAGGCAGAAACGGCATTAAAAGCATTAAAAGCTTTATGGGGAAAAATGGATGGCAGTGTAATGACAAACCCTAAGGCGAGAATAGTTGAGCTGGCAGAATCCAAAGAATATTAGGCTTAAC
>DATLCB010000291.1:0-32633 GCA_035526625.1 Chitinophagaceae bacterium | reverse complement strand
CATCTCTCGAAGCAAGGATCCCTTCTTTCCTGCTATAAGCCAGCAGTGAGTCAACCAAAATTGCTAACCCCAATAAAAGTAGCGCCAACCCTGCTATCCGGAATAGTTCAGGGATGAAATAGCTTACGACAAATAAAGCGGCGATACCGCCGGCGATGTAATAGACTATGTTGTTTAAGTAGAAAGATTTGATCACGATTGCAGTTTCAATATCTGTTACATCTAAAATCTAAAATTTTAATTCTAAAATTTGTCTTACCTCGGCACATCCATTCCCTGCACTATCTGCTTGATCACATCATCTTCTGTGATCCCTTCCATTTCTTTATCCGGCGAAAGAATGATGCGGTGTCGCAGGACCGGTGGCACGACGGCAAGGATATCTTCCGGCGTGACGAAATCACGACCTTGTATGGCAGCCATGGCTTTTGATGCATTCATAATAGCGAGTGAAGCCCTTGGTGAAGCGCCAAGGTAAACCGATTTATTATTACGTGTTTGGTGCACTAGTTTCGCAATGAATTGCAATAGTCTCTCCTCGATCAATAATGTTTTTATCTGTTTTTTCAAGGAAGTGATCTGTTCAGCAGCCAGAACTGGTTTTATCATTTCCAGTGCTGTCGTATTTCCCATATTATGGAACTGAGAAAGGATCATCAGTTCTTCCGCCTCAGATGGATATGGGACCACGATTTTAAAAATAAATCGGTCGAGTTGTGCTTCGGGAAGACGATAGGTCCCCTCCTGCTCTACGGGATTCTGCGTTGCCAATACCATGAAAGGTGAAGCCATGGGATAGGTCCTTCCATCCACGGTGGCCTGTCTTTCTTCCATGATCTCCAGCAATGCGGATTGTGTTTTTGCGGGAGCCCTGTTGATCTCGTCTACCAATACGATATTACTGAATACAGGCCCTTTTTTAAATTCGAAAAGCGCTTCACGGGGATTGAACACAGGTGTACCTAATACGTCGGAAGGCATCAGGTCGGGCGTGAACTGGACACGGGAGAATCCGGCGTCCACACTTTTCGCTACCAGTTTTGCTGTAAGCGTCTTAGCCACACCTGGCACCCCTTCTATCAATACGTGCCCATCAGCCAACAATGCTGTAATGATCAGGCTTACCATCTCGTCCTGCCCTACGATTATCTTTTTGATCTCGTTGCGGATGGACATCACGGCCTGGTTGAGGGCTGTCAGGTCCGTGCGTTGCTGAAAAATTTGTTCTTCCATTTTTTTTGATTAAAAATTTTAACCATCATCCTTCTACTTATAAAGAAGGGGTGGGATATAGTTATGCTTTTTTATAGAATGATTCCAGTTGTTGATAAAATGTTGTTACATCACCCGGCGATATCTGCGGGGCATCATCAATGTATTTAATGAATGATATGATATGCCTTACTTCTGCTTCCGGCACGTCTGATTTGAACTGAAGGTTCCGGATGAACATTTCGTCCAGCGTTCCGGTAGCCATTTTGTATTTGGTACGCACATACTCCAGGAAATAAGTTGCCATTTTGCGGCAGAGATTTTTATGATCACTTTTATCGTAGTATAATCTACCAATGGTCTTTACAAAATCCAGCGAATCATTCTTCGGTTTCTTCACTACAGGGATATAGCGTTGTTTGCGGCGCATACCCAGCAATAAATAAAGCAGCAGTGTAAAAATAGCCGTAAGTAAAGCAGCTTTCAGCGCGGGATACTTGAATAATACGCTGATCCAGCTTTTCTTTTTTTCCCTGGGCCGGTCATACCGTTTGTTAAGGTAGTATTCATCCCATACGATCTTTTCGACAGCGGGGTCGATCACCGACATGAGCTTTTCAAAATACTCCATATTGTTCTTATGCAGCAGGAAATAATTGGTAAATGCCATCGGCGCAAGATGAAGATAAAAATTACCCCTCCCTGCCTTGAGGTGTATGAAGTTTGCATCATTCATTTCACCATTACCCAATACGATAGAAGTGAGTGAATCGAATTTGGTAAAGGAACCATCAAGATTCTTCCCGGGGTATTTATAGACGGACCGGGTAGCGTAAGGTGGACTCTTCAGGTATAACAGCAGGCTATCATACCCAGACAACAGGCTTCCTTCGTTATCAAATACGACGGAACGATTCACATCGAAAACCTTGCAATCCAATTGTTCTTCCAGGTCGTTAGAAACTGAAACAGTACTGATGAATACATCGTTCCCGTTCTCTACAAATGTGATCAGCTTACGCATCTCGTATTCATCGGGCATGAATCTCGGTGTGATAGCGATAAAGAGCTGGTGGGAGTCGTATACGGAAATAGAATCCCAGTAACCGGGCTCCTGCCTGCTTGTATAAACAGCGGCCCGGGGAAAGAACGCCGGTAAGCTCCGGAAAGCAACCCATGTTCCATAAGGTATCTTATCCTTTTTCCGAAAGGTGATGCGCTCGTCGATTCTTTTTTTCTTCCCGGCACCAGTCATGAACATGCCGATGAGAGCGGCCGCTACTAGTGAAAGAAGTATATAAGGAATGATCTTTTTCATTTTAACCTATCTCCTTGTCAAACTGGTGAAACTCGCCCCTGATTATTTTAAACGCATCTTCTTCTACATCGAAATGACCATACCAACTGTATTCGTAATGGCGGGTAAGACGAAAGAAACTGCTGTAATATCTTGTCGAATGAAGTTGCAGCAGGTAATCAAAGTTTGTCTTATCCTGTTTATACTGGATAATATTCCTGTGAGCAAGGTCCTTGAGGAGCCGTAGGTACATCAGCCGAACGGCAAGCCGATAGTTTTCCTGCGCGGCGGCCTTTTCGATCTCCCGCTGGTAATTGATCGCAAAAATGTCTTCGGGTAAATCCTCCATCATGCTATCACCAGTAGCAGTTACATCTTTTTTCCTGAATATACCTACGTTACTTTCTGCGAGGTACCACATGATAGCCCCGGCAAACGCTCCGATGATAACCAGCCATAGCAGGGTCTGGAACCAACCTCGTTGACCAAGGGGTCTATAACTTTCTTCACGTACGTCCTCCTGTTTTTTTTCTTTCTTTTGGATCTCGCTATCGGCATACCAGAAGTCTTTATCTCCTTTCATTTTTTTAGCATGGCCCGGAGGTAACTGCCGCTCAGTAACAGTGAAGCTGTCCATTTCAGAAAGCTGAAGAAATTTACTTTTTTGTTGATCCGTTTTCTCTTCTCCCACGGTATAACTTGTATCGGTTACCTCTTCTATCACCGGTGCCGCTGTTGTATCCTCATAGGATTGGGCACCGGCGCAGAATGAAAAACAAAGCAATAGTAAAAAAAATATAAGCTTGCCACAGTACGTGATAATATTGCACGGGATCATTTTTCTCACTTACACATCCTCCTCGTTTAACTGAACAGATAATCTTTTTCCCAAACGGATAGGATAAATAACAAAATACCAGATGATGAAAATGACAGAAAGAGAAACGATCAATGTGGTAAGCAGTGACAGGTCATTATACAAACGTGTGAACAGACCTTCGAAAAATGCGGCTAGTGCAAACACGGGCAGGAGGCCGATAAATATCTTTACTCCATCTTTTGCTCCTGTCTTGAATGAATCCATTCTTTTGATAGTGCCAGGGAACAGATAGCTTTTGCCCAAAACAAAGCCGGCCGCACAGACAATAATAAACCCTGTTATTTCCAGTGCCCCGTGCACAAATACGACTAACCAGAAATCGATCCCAAGGCCTTTGGCTGCGAACATCTGGTCAAAAGCTCCTACCATGATACCGAACCTGCCAAGACTAATAAAAGTGGGTATTCCTGCGAATATCCCCGATACAAAATCACGGGCGGCTACTTTGATGTTATTGATCATGATGCCGAGCCAGCTTAGTATCGCATTACCTGATTCATATACGCCAAAGGGGTTTCCTTTTTCAATATTCTCGTGCGTCATATCCACGTAATCATCACCCATGACACTGCGGGTAACTTCTTCATCTGTGGCAGAAGTAAAATAACCAATGATAAAAAAAATGAAAAAGGCAATAAAAGCAAATAAGATGGTACCGTGATGTTTCCGGATAGTGAGCGGCAGATCATACTTCCAGAATTTTACAAGCCGGTTCGATTCTTCTTTCCGGTTCTTATAAATATCGAGGTAGATCTTAGAGGCCTGGCTGTTGATGAAGCCCGTAACTTTTCCCGAAGGATAAAATGTTTTCGCGTAAGCAAGATCATCCAGCAACTTGGTGAAATCCGTCGCCATCTCATCGGGGTCCTCTGGTGGTTGCTGCTGGATCTTTAACCAACGGTCCTTGTTCTTTTTTATAAAAAGCGCCTCTCTCAATTGATGCTCGTTTGGGTTGTAAAATAATGTTTTTTTACGTCTGGCAGGTAAGCGAGGGTAACTTTACACCATTAAAAATGTAACTTGACCGCTGTATAAAGAAGAAGTATGGGAGCTATCAAAGTACCTACGAATTTTAATATCGAACTGGAGTTTGAAGTACCTGAATTTTACCGGCGGCTACTCGCTTTGCTGATGGATATCGTCCTGCAATATTTTTACCTGCGTATCGCCGGGGCGATCTACGAGTCCATTTCAAGTAATTCGGATTTTGATAACGATAGCCAGTATAATCTATGGTCTGTAAGATGGTTATTGCTGCTTCCCATCATGTTCTATCACCTGGTTTGTGAATTAACGATGAATGGCCAGAGTATTGGAAAAAAGATCATGGGGTTAAGGGTGGTGGATGAGAACGGGGGTAAACCTTCTTTCAGCCAGTTTGTGATCAGGTGGTTGCTGCGTTTATCGGACCTGTGGATCGCCCAGATACTTCTTTATATCCTTTATGTGGTCGCTACCAATAATGTGATCGGGGATGCAGAAATAATATTGCTGGTGGTTTTTGCTTTTGGGTTTCTTGTAACGGATATAGTATTGGTCGTGTCATCTAAAAAGGGCCAGCGGATCGGCGATATACTGGCAAAAACCATTTTAATAAGTATCCGGAATAAAAGTAATATTGAAGAGACCGTTTTCCAGGAGGTCGCCGCCAATTATGTGCCTGCTTTCCCACAGATAATGCAGTTGAGTGATAAAGATATCAACGCGATAAAAAGTATACTGGAAACAGCCCGCAAAAGAGGTGATCAGCATATGGCGGAAGCGGCCAGTGCCAAGATAAGATCACATCTTAAGATCGAATCGAATATGGATGCTTTTGAATTCCTGGATATCCTTTTGAAGGATTATAACTATTTATCCATAAAATAAAATGTTCAGTATGCTTCAACCGGGCATGCTTAACTATGGACATATGTTACATACTGCCTAATAGACCCAACAGCATGAGAACTGTGAAAATGATCATCAGGATCGCCCAAAGCGCAAAAAAATTCCGGGCACCTGCAAAACCACTATTCAATAACTCCAAATTGTTTGTTTTTAAACCAGTGCTGATCTTATTACCAGCATTCAGGGCAAACATCCCGCTTAAACCGTAGATCAGTGCTGTTATTATCAATACAGCAAGGCCCATATTCGAAAAAGTGTCAGTATCAAAAGCTGATCTTCTATAACTATTATAGGAATTATACCGGCTTACCCTTTGCTGAGCCATGATACCATAAACCACCATAAGCCCCGCAACAATAATACTAACAACACCGAGCACCCGGGCCCAGCTCGCTGTACTGCGAAGTGTATAACTGTTTTGGGCATCGAGGTTGAGTGAGAATAAGGATGTATTCGGATTTTGTTCCATATTAAATTGGTTTTGGTTTATAAATGTAAAGCTATTTGATCGATCAATATGCCCTGGCAAACAAAACCCTTTGCGTAGATGGCTTGCCTGTCAGTATGCATTTCCCATCTTCTTTCGCGTTATCCAGGGGGATGCAACGGATAGTAGCTTTGGTCTTTTCTTTTATCGCATCTTCTGTTTCCGCGGAACCATCCCAATGGGCTGAGATAAACCCGCCTTTTTCATCGAGCAGTTTTACAAATTCATCCCAGTTATCAGCTGTGGTAATATGTTCTTCCCTGTAGGCTTTTGCTTTATTGAACAAAGCATCCTGTATCTCTTTCAATAATGAATCGGCATACTGTGCGATGCCATCGAGGCTTACCACTCTTTTTTCTTTGGTATCCCTCCTCGCGACCTCCACCACATTCTGCTCGAGGTCCCTTGCCCCAATAGCGAGTCTTACCGGTACTCCTTTCATTTCATATTCCGCGAATTTCCATCCCGGCCTCGCATTTTCATTGTCATCATATTTCACCCGTACCCCTAAAGCTTTCAATTCCTTGATGATCCCGTTCACTTTTTCATCGATCAGTTTTTTTTGTTCTTCCCCTTTGTATATAGGAACGATCACTACCTGGAACGGCGCAAGGCGGGGTGGTAACACCAGTCCATCATCATCGCTGTGCACCATTACCAATGCGCCGATGAGCCGTGTGGTCATACCCCAGCTGGTCGCCCAAACATATTCCAGTTGATTTTCTTTATTAGAGAACTTTACATCGAATGCTTTTGCAAAATTTTGACCCAGGAAATGTGAGGTGCCTGCCTGCAAAGCTTTTCCGTCCTGCATCATCGCTTCAATGCAATAGGTTTCCTCGGCCCCGGCAAATCTTTCATTAGCGGTCTTTACACCTCTTATCACCGGTACAGCCATGAATTCCTCGACAAAAGTAGCATAGACGCCGAGCATTCTCTCTGCTTCCTCCACGGCTTCCTGTCTTGTGGCATGAGCGGTATGCCCCTCCTGCCATAAGAATTCAGTGGTGCGAAGGAATAAACGTGTCCGCATCTCCCATCGTACTACGTTAGCCCACTGGTTGATCAGTAATGGAAGATCGCGGTGAGACTGTATCCAGTCCTTATAAGTGTTCCAGATAATTGTTTCTGATGTAGGACGTACTATTAATTCTTCTTCGAGTTTTGCATCAGGGTCCACTACCACACCTCCTCCATTCGGATCATTCATCAAGCGGTAATGAGTGACCACGGCACATTCCTTGGCAAAACCTTCCACGTGTGCGGCTTCTTTGCTAAAAAAACTTTTAGGAATGAACAAAGGGAAGTAGGCATTGACATGTCCGGTATCCTTGAACATCTTATCCAGGGTCGCCTGCATATTTTCCCATAAGGCAAAGCCATAAGGTTTGATGACCATACAGCCCCGTACAGCTGAATAATCGGCCAGGCTACCCTTTATTACAAGGTCATTGTACCATTGAGAATAATCTGCTGCTCTTGATGTAATCTCTTTGCTCATGTTGCTGGTTTCTGGTTGTTAGTTGCTGGTTGCGATTTCGGGTTTCGGGTTTCTGGTTTCGAGTTTCTTGTTGTGTAGTTTACGATTCGTATGTAACTACCCAACCACATCTTTAAATTTAAATTAACAGCCCCGGGTGCAATATTTTCCAACAATGGTTAAATATTTGCTGCACAAACGCAAACGATTGTGTTACCTTCCAGGACGCACAAAAGTAGTAACTTCATTCTTAACCGATAAACCATTTGCCATGACCCGATCCATAAAAATTATCAAGCAATTTTCAAAGGTCGGGCGAAGATAATTTTTATGGCGAATAGCATGTGGCCTTATTAAAAACTAATTAAAGCACATGAAACTAACAATTTTACTCCTGGCATTCTCAGTAACCGCTTTCAGCAGTTGTACCACTGCTTATAAAACAGGTCAAACCCCCGATGATGTTTACTATTCTGCCGCCAAATTTCAGGATGAAACCGTGAAAGAAGACAAAGATGATGACAAGGATACGGATTACAGCTACAATGATGATTACTACGATGACCGCTACCTGCGGATGAAAGTACGGAACCGCTACCGCTGGAGCGACCTGGATGAATGGTATGGTTACGACAGGTATAGCATCGGGTATAATTATTCTTTCTCCAGTTATAATAATCCTTATAACGCCTGGAACTACTATTATAACCCTTACTGCTGTTGCAAGAATAATATCCTTAACGTCGATCCCAAAACACCCGGAAGCCAACCCGTGGTAAAAAGATATTTTAACCTTTCGGGCTATACAAATAATAGCTACAATAACACTAATACGACCAATACAGGTATCATGAAGCCGGCGGGAAGGACAACTACATCTACTTATAATAATTCCAATAACAGTTCAGGCAGTAAGGTCAAGACCATTTTTTCAACTGATGATAAGTCGGGCAGTGGTTCTTCCAGGACCTATAAGCCATCGTCATCATCGGGTTCAACCGGCAACAATAGCAATTCTTCCGGCAGCTCCACTAATACCAATTCAAGCTCCGGCTCAGGTAAATCAGGCAGTAGTGGATCTGTAACGAGGCCAACCCGGCACTAATCAATTTAAAAAATGACATAGGAGGCATTCAACTAATGTTTCCGTGTCCATATTATATCATCATATCACCCGTGACGACATTTAAATACATCACGTTATGAAATTCAAACTCTATCTATCCATACTTTTATGCAGCTCTGCTTCTGCGATCGCACAAGTACCTGAAGAAGCGCTGCGGTTATCCTGGACACCACAAACGGGCACGGCCCGCAACCAGGCTATCGGTGGTGCCATGGCTTCCCTGGGTGGTGATGCCACAGCATCCTTGGTAAACCCGGCAGGTCTCGCTTTCTTTAAAACATCTGACTTTATAATTACCCCGGCCATTCAATTTGGGAAAGGTCAAAGCAATTTTAGGGGCACTGCTTACACTGGCACTAACACTAATAACTTTCAACTGGGTACATCAGGTTTCGTGCTAGGAGGATTTGGTTATAAAGCACAGAACAGTTTTGCTGTTACCGTGACCCAGGTCGCTGATTTTACCAGGTCATTGGTATATAAAGGACAGAATGATTACAGCAGTTTTGCCGAACCCCTGGCCGATGAGTTTGCCAGCTCCGGACTTACAATTGATGAAGCGCTGAATAGCGATGCCATTTCACTGACCACCAAAATGGCATTGTACACCTACCTCGTCGATACTGCTACCGTTGGCGGAAGCAAACAGGTGATCACGCGGTCAGAGGTACCTTCTTTATTGAACCAGGAACACAGTACCCAAACTAATGGTGGTATTACGGAGATAAGCTTGGGAATGGGGCATGAGCTGAATAAAAAATGGATGGTGGGCGGTACGGTAGGTATTCCCATTGTGAAGTTGGAAAGGAATACATATTACCGCGAATCAGATGCTACGGGTAATATGGACAATGATTTTGGTTTTATGGCTTACCGTGAGAATTATAAACTCAGCGGGGCTGGTGTAAATTTCAAGGCGGGTTTGATATACAGGCCGAAAGAATATTTCAGGCTCGGGCTGGCATTGCATTCGCCAAATATTTTTATGCTGAAAGAAAGTTTTGGTGCAGGGTTAGCGGCCGATCTTGAACAATTATTCAGCCCGGGCACGGGGTATGACTCGGTAGCCTCTACTACATTCACAGGTGGTCCGCTTGCAGACAGCAAGTATAGTTTGTATACACCCGGAAAGATCATTATTAGCGGGTCATATGTTTTTCGTGAAGTGGAGAATATCATCCGTCAAAAAGGTTTTATTACTGCGGACATCGAATATGTCCAGTATAAATGGAATCATTTTGGTCCCAACGAAGATGTAACAGAGGAAACAAAAGCACCTTATAAACCTTACAATGATGCAATTGATGCGTTATACAAAGGCACGTTCAATTTCCGCATCGGTGGTGAACTGAAGTTTAAAATAATCATGGCCCGGCTTGGTTTTGCTTATTATGGCAACCCGTATAAGGACAAAGAACTAAAGGCGAGAAAGATGAATCTAAGCGGGGGACTGGGTTATCGTAATAAAGGAATATTTGCAGACCTGACTTATGTTCACCGGCTGAATAAAGATGTTGACTTTCCTTATCGTGTAAATTCACACAGGGCAAATACCTTTGCCAATTTGAAAGATAATGGAGGTAAGGTCTTGCTTACATTGGGTTGCAAGATCTAGTCGTGACCACACTACTGCGCCAGGCACTATCCTTTGATAGTGCCTTCTTTTTTAGGCGATGGCTGCCTGTTTGTTGTATTTATTACGGTATTCGATCGGCGTAAGCCCCGTTATCTTTTTGAATATACTGCGGAATGCTTTGGTATCCGTATAACCTACATCAAACATCACTTCGTTGATATTCTTGCGGCTCGATTCAAACCTTCTTTTAGCAGCCTCTATCTTTACCCGCTGGATATATCCCAGTACTGAGTTATTGGTGGCTAGCCTGAAACGTCGTTCAAACGTTCTCCTGCTTACCGATACCAGCTCCGCCAATTCATCGATGGATATCCTTTCCTGGATATTCTTCTCTATATATTCCTGTGCTTTTTTAATTTCCTTGTCAGCATGGTCCTTTTGTCCCTTGAACATGGCGAAAGCAGACTGGCTGTTACGGTCAATATCAATAGCGAAATATTTTGACGCAAGGATGGCTGTTTCCCTGTTCGAATATTTTTCTACAAGATGCAATAGCAAGTTCCAATAAGAATTAGCGCCCCCGCTCGAATAGATGCCCTGCTCTTCCGTGACAATGCTGCCATCTACAAGTTCCACTTCGGGGTACATCTCTCTGAATTCATTCATGAATCCCCAGTGAGTTGAACATTTTTTTCCATTAAGCAAACCGGTAGAAGCCAGGAGAAAAGCGCCCACACAAAGAGATGCCAGCTCTGCTCCTTTCCCATATTGTTCCTGTATCCACGGAATAAATGCCCTGTTCCTTTCAACGGCACCCTGCATATCACCAAATAATGCCGGTATAAAAATGAGATCGGGCTTTTCTGTATTCTTCAATTGCCTGTTTGTACGCACAGAATATGCTCCATTGTTCAGCTTCACTTCTTTTTTTAGTCCTACCAATTCTACATCAAACAAAGGGGCTTTACCAGCGGCCAAAAGAAACTGGTTTACCGCCGTGAAAAGATATTGCGGATCTGCAATGGCCTGCATAACTGAGGACTCAGGAACTAATATGGCTACTTTTTTCATCTGGTAAAGATAGTGGGTTTGCCTGTCGCAATCAACCCCTGAAACTGTCATATACGCCACCCTTCTCTTCCACAGATACTTTTCATCTTTGTGTCAGCAGCGACAAAAAATATCATGACTGTGAATATGGATCATGAAAAAAACGTTTGGCTTACGGATCATTAAAATATTAATGACAGGCATACGCATAGGTATTACCAGTCGCTAAAATCAAAACCAGGATACAATGACGATCATCAATTCATACTTAACATTCAGTGGTAATTGCAGGGAAGCGATGAGTTTCTACCAGGAATGCCTCGGTGGTGAATTGTTTTTCCAAACGATCGGTGATTCACCACTCGCCGATAAAATGCCGCCACAAATGAAAGAAAGTATTTTACATTCCACACTTACAAAAGGTAAAATGGTACTTATGGGCTCTGATATGGTGGGAGAAAAGGGCTTATTAAAAGGAAATGCCGTTTCCTTAATGCTTAATTGCAGTAGCGAAGATGAAATAAAGGGCTTCTATTCGAAACTGGTTATCGGCGGAGAAGCAACACATCCGCTTGAAATAAGTTTCTGGGGTGCGCTCTTTGGTGACCTGACCGATAAATTCGGGAACCACTGGCTATTACATTTTGATAAGAACAAGGGAAAGGAGTAATTTGATCATCCTTTTCTGTTATAAAGAACGAGTATAACATTAATAATATGGCAACGAAGATGCTTCCAGCGAAAACGGTAGATGCATATATTAAAAGATGCCCTGTGAAAGTACAGGCAACATTACAGAAGCTTCGCATGACCATTAAAGCAGCGGCACCTGGAGCGAAAGAGGTGATCAGTTATAGTATACCCGGTTATCGGCAACATGGAATGCTTGTATTCTTTGCAGCCTGGCAAAATCATATCAGCTTCTACCCGGCGCCGTGGGAAGCCGCTTCACTCAGGGAAAAGATGTCCGCCTACAAAGGCTCAAAAGGCACTATACAATTCCCTTTGGATCAGCCGCTACCTTTTAGCCTGGTGACAAAGATGGTCAAATATCGCTTGCGGCAGAACCAGGAAAGAGCCAACGCAAAGAAAACAGTTGGTAAGAAGGATGCTTCAACATCAAAAACAAAAAAGCCCATTAACACAAGTGCCCCGGTTACTAAAAAATTAAAATAAAAGTCATGGAAAAATTAAAATTCGAAACTAGCATCAACGCTTCCAAAGAAAAAGTTTGGGAAGCCTTATGGCAGCCTTTTCACTATAATACATGGACCAGCGCCTTTGCGGAAGGTTCGACTGCAAAAACGGATAACTGGAAAGAAGGGTCGAAGGTTTTATTCGTGGACAGTAACGGCGCTGGAATGGTTAGCAAGGTTGCAGCCAACAGACCTTATGAATACATGTCATTCCAGCACCTGGGTGTGGTGAAAGATGGGATTGAAGATACAAGCAGCGATGAAGTAAAGGCCTGGGCAGGTTCCACAGAGAATTATTCTCTCAGTGGGAACAATGGTTCTTCAAAACTCACCGTCGAAATGGATGCACCGTCAGATTTCAAAGAGTATTTTGAAAAAACATGGCCTATAGCGATCGAAAAATTAAAAGGACTGGCAGAAGGAACAACCCGGCCCGTTATCACTGTAGAGGCCGAAGTAAATGCACCGGTAGCCAAAGTTTGGGAGATATGGACAACACCGGAGCATATCATGCAATGGAATAATGCTTCCGACGACTGGCACACTCCTAAAGCTACCAATGATCTGAGAGAAGGAGGAACATTCAGTGCTACGATGGCAGCAAAGGATGGCAGTTTCAGTTTCGACTTTGCTGGTGTTTATACCGCCGTAAAGAAAAATGAACTTATCGAATATACTTTGGGTGATGGAAGGTCAGTGAAAGTGATCTTTAAGAACAATGGTGATTCAACTACGGTTACCGAAAGATTTGAAGCGGAAAGCCAGCATTCACTCGAAATGCAGCATGGCGGCTGGCAGGCCATCCTGAATAATTTTAAAAAATATACAGCATCACAAAAATAATTTTATGAGCAATACAATGTATCCCTGTCTCTGGTTTGATGGAAATGCAGAAGAAGCGGCAAAATTCTACTGTGGGATTTTGAAAGATTCCACTGTGAAAGTTTGTACACCGATGGTGGTGACCTTTGAGTTGTGTGGCAAACAGTTCATGGGATTAAATGGCGGTCCGATGTTCCAACCTAATCCATCCATTTCCTTTTTTGTAAAATGTACATCTATAGATGAAACGAACGAGGTATGGGGTAAATTGATTGAAGGAGGTTCGGCATTAATACCTATTGATAAACAGCCCTGGAATAAAAGATATGGATGGGTGAAAGATAAGTTTGGGTTTACCTGGCAGGTAATGGTGAGTGACCGGGAAAATGATAAGCAAACCATTTGCCCGGCCATGCTTTTCACCCAGAATAAATTCGGTAAGGCAGAAGAGGCGGTGAAGTTGTATACATCACTATTTAAAAATTCCAACATTGATGTATTGATCCCTTATCCCGATGGCGATGCGAATGCGGGTAAAGTAATGTTCTCCGAATTCAAGCTGAATGGGTACAATATCGTGGCGATGGATGGTCCCGGCGAACATACATATACGTTCAACGAAGCAGTTTCCTTAGTGGTGAATTGCGATACGCAGGAAGAGATCGATCATTACTGGGGCAAATTCACAGCTAATGGCGGGCAGGAATCGCAATGCGGATGGTTAAAAGATAAGTGGGGTGTTTCCTGGCAGATCGTTCCGGCTGTTTTGGGCAAACTAATGACGGGACCTAATGCGCAAAAAGTGATGCAGGCATTCATGAAAATGAAAAAATTCATCATTGCCGATCTTGAAAAGGCCGCCAGCTAATTGACAATAAACTAACAGGACCTTTATTTTCAAACCCTGGTTAGCAGATGAAGGAATGAAACAGAATATCAAGAGAATGGAAGGATATATTGTTCAACTTGTAAAAAAATAACTCATGGAGACGACGCCCTTTACGATCGAAAGAATTTTAAACGCTCCTGTTGAAAAAGTTTGGAAAGCTATTTCGGATAAAGACCAGATGAAACTCTGGTACTTCGACCTCGCCGCATTCAAACCTGAAGTAGGTTTCGAATTTCAATTTACAGGCGAGGGCCGCAAAGGTGAGAAATACCTGCATTTATGTAAGGTTGTAGAAGCCATACCCCATAAAAAACTTGCTTATAGCTGGAGTTATGATCAACTGGAAGGTTCTTCTGTGGCGACCTTTGAGCTATTCCCGGAGGGTGATACTACAAGATTAAAACTGACTCATGAAGGGATTGGCTCCTTTAAGGATAACGGTCCGGATTTTGCCCCGGAAAGCTTTATGCAGGGCTGGACAGAGCTCATCGGTAAATTATTACCTGGCTTCCTTTCCAAAATTAAATAAATGAAAAACAGGATACTCGGTACCCAAACCATTAATACGGATGTGGCTGCACTTTTTCTCCGTATGATCCTCGGCGGGCTTTTTGTCTATTACGGTTATTTAAAAGTAGCTTCCTATGATAAGATATTGCCGATGTTCGGAAACATTATTGGCATCGGGTCAGAGCTCTCCTTCAACCTGGTCATATTTGCCGAACTGGTTTGTGGTTTCTTTGTACTGATCGGGCTTTTAACAAGGCTTACCGTGATACCTATTTTCATTACCATGGCTGTTGCGTATTTCGTGGCTCATGCCAAAGATCCATTCCCGTTGAAACAACTGGTCCTGGTGTATCTTCTTTTGTGTATAGTCGTATTTATCCTGGGTAGCGGTAAATATTCTTTTGACAGCCTGCTTCAAAAAAAGAAACCACCCGTTAATTAAAACGGATGGCTCGTGGAAGTGGTTCTTGTATCTTTTATCTCTTGAATGTTATATCCTGAAATGGGCGAAAGCCTTATTGGCCTCGGCCATACGGTGTGTATCTTCTTTCTTTTTAAAAGCGGATCCTTCGCCTTTGGATGCTGCTACGATCTCACCGGCTAACTTATCAGCCATGCTGCGCCCGTTCCGGTCGCGGCTGTAGCGGATGAGCCATTTGATGCTTAAAGAGATCTTCCTGTCAGGCCGAACCTCGCTCGGTATCTGGAATGTGGCACCACCGATACGACGACTGCGAACTTCAACAGAAGGCGTAACATTCGCCAGGGCCTTTCTCCATACTTCGTATCCTTCTTCGCTGGTTTGCTTGGTCACTTTATCAAGGGCATTATAAAAAGTAGTGAACGCTACACTTTTCTTTCCCTGCCACATCAGGTTATTAACGAACCGGGTCACCAGTTTATCATTGAACTTTGGATCTGGTGCTAAAGGAAGTTTCTTGGCTTGTGCTTTCCGCATGACTTATAAAATTATTTCAGTTATTTATTTTTTAGCTTTCTCTTTTTTAGTTCCGTATTTAGAACGGCTTTTCTTCCTGTCTTTCACACCGGCTGTGTCCAAAGAACCACGAACAATGTGGTAACGTACTCCCGGTAGGTCTTTTACCCTTCCGCCACGGATCAGTACGATTGAGTGTTCCTGGAGATTGTGTCCTTCTCCCGGGATATACGCAATGACCTCAACTTTATTTGTCAAACGCACCTTAGCCACTTTACGAAGTGCTGAGTTTGGCTTTTTTGGAGTGGTGGTATACACCCTGGTACATACACCACGGCGTTGAGGACACTGGTCCAAAGCCCTCGATTTGCTTTTGGCCCTGATGATTTCTCTCCCTTTTCGTACTAACTGTTGAATTGTAGGCATTCTTAACCCTTATTTTTGGGAGGGCAAAGGTAACGGCGCAAAGGGTAAATTCCAAAAAACATCCTTAGAAATCAGGATCGAATTCCAAACATTTTGGGTTTCTGTGGAGAAACCCTGCTTTTAATGAATTCAGAGTTTAAAAAATTGGAGCCTAGAGACTTATATTTTCACCATCCACCCATATTTGTCTTCTCTTCTGCTCTCCCGGATATCTGTGAGCCATTTCTTCAGGGTAGGCGAAGTTTTCCAGCTATCGACGTCAAATTTCATTTCAAAGTCTTTATACCTGAGCTCTTTTATCATTGAAATGGTTGCGGCCGTACCTGTACCAAATACTTCATACAAAAGACCGGCTTTATAGGCTTCGATTATATCATGAATACTCAAAGGTCTTTCTTCGACCGTAAAACCCATTTCCTTTAACAGTGTAATAGCGCTCTGGCGGGTCACACCATCAAGAATAGTACCTTGCTCGAGGTCAGGTGTGATCGCTGTATTACCAATGATAAAGAACACATTCATAGTGCCGCATTCCTGTACATATTTATGCTCTATTGCATCCATCCACAAAACCTGGTCGTAACCTTTTTTCTTAGCTTCAGCAGTGGCATACATTGCAGCGCCATAATTCCCGGCTGCTTTTGCATACCCAACTCCCCCGGGAACAGCCCTTACATATTGCTCTTCCACATAAATGCGCATCGGCGTATTGTAATAAGGCCCGGTAGGACTCAGGATGATCATGAATTTATAATTATCCGAGGGCCTCACCCCGATCAATTCATCGGAGGCGAACATAAAAGGCCGGATATATAAAGAGTGATTTTCTTTAGAAGGTATCCAGCTCTTATCCAGTTGGATAAGCTGCTTCATCCCTTCCATAAAAATATCTTCTGGAACGGTTGGCATCTGCATTCTTTCTGCAGATATATTAAATCGTTTAAAATTATCCTGTGGACGGAAAATAAAAGCTTCACCGCTTTGGTTTTTATAAGCTTTGATACCTTCAAAAATTGACTGGCCGTAATGGATAGCAGCGACAGAAGGACTAAGCAATAATGGCTGATAGGGCTTGATCTCTACATTCTTCCATTCTCCGTTCTCATAATCAGCTTCGAGCATATGGTCAGTAAAATATTTCCCGAAAGGAAGATTCTCGAGGCTTATATCCTGCAGTTTACTGCGCTCTGCTTTTCTGATCGAAATATCCATAGCTGCTGTCATAAAAGATTATTTTTACGGCGTACTGCGAAGCCAATATGGCAAGCAGCAAGGGTCAAAGAAACGAAAAAAACTAACACTCATTTGTATTAATTGCATCCGCTGTATGAGTTTAAATAACATGGATCTACCTGCTACAGTTATAGCCGATCTTTATCAAAACACGTTGATCGAAACGGGAAACACCGTTTCCAAACAACCGGCAGATACGACAGGAGCTACAAAAAAAGAGCCGGGATTAAGAACTACTACAGGAAGTTCCTGGAGTTCGCTTGGAGAAAACCAAAAGAATATATTGATCATCGTAAAAAATACGGAAACGGTCTATTTGCCCGACAATGAATTGACATTTCTCACCGGTATTATTGGAGCCTGCAAGCTTAGCCTGGCAGATGTAGCTGTAGTGAATCTGCATACTTACCCGGATGCTTCCTATAAAGAGCTTACGCACTTTTTTAAAAGTAAAATTGTTTTATTGTTTGATACGGAACCTGCGGCTTTTGGGTTGCCTATAAATTTTCCTTTTTACCAGCTCCAGGCATTTGCGGGCAATACTTTTTTATACGCACCTTCATTAAAAGAACTGGAGAATGATAAAATTGAAAAAAGTAAACTCTGGGTTTCTCTCAAACGACTTTTCAATCTCTGATAATGAAGCTGATCTTTGCCACCAATAACCAGCACAAGGTTGAAGAAATCCGTTCAGTGCTGGACAACACTCTTCAGATCATTACACTTAAAGAAGCCGGGATTGATACAGATATCCCTGAACCTTACGATACATTGGAAGAAAATGCTGCTGCCAAATCACGAACGATATTCGAAATGACGGGTCTGAATTGCTTTAGCGAGGATACCGGTCTTGAAGTGATTGCTTTAGCCGGTGAGCCAGGCGTAAAAAGCGCCCGCTATGCAGGCGATAACCGTTCTTTTGATGCTAATATTGAAAAGCTTTTAGCTAATTTGGCGACCAAAGCAGACCGTTCAGCCCGGTTCAGGACTGTTATTTCCCTGTTAATAGGCGGAAAAGAAACCTTATTTGAAGGTATATGCGAGGGAAGAATTATAGAAGAAAAAAGGGGAAATAAAGGTTTTGGGTACGACCCGGTGTTCATTCCCAATGGTTCAAGACTGACTTTTGCTGAAATGGAAATGGCCGAAAAGAACAAATACAGTCATCGTAAAAAGGCCACTGAAAAACTGGTAGCATTTTTGACTATTTTATCAACAAACCACTGAATTTGACCCCCGAACGCAACCAAAATATTACCGAACACGACTTATTAGTTGGATGCCTAGAAGGCAACCGGCGAATGCAGGAAGAGCTTTATCGCCGCTTTTCACCCCGCATGTATGCCGTATGCCTTCGCTACGCTGGCAAAGCAGAAGAAGCCGAGGATATTTTACAGGAAGGATTTATCAAGGTCTTTAAAAAGATGGATAGTTTTCGTGGTGATGGTTCTTTTGAAGGATGGATGCGCCGGGTATTTGTCAATACCGCGATCGAACATTTTCGAAGGAAACGTTACCTGATGCCGGTGACAGAAAAGGAGGAGAATACGATCGAAGGGAAATACACATCGGCATTAGACGACCTGGGCGCCAAAGATGTGCTGGCATTGATACAGGAATTGTCACCAGGCTACCGGACCGTCTTTAACATGTATGTGGTGGAAGGTTACACACATAAAGAGATCGCCGATATGCTGGGCATTAGCGAAGGCACCAGTAAATCGCAATTATCAAGAGCAAAAGTGATATTGCAGGATATGGTAAGAACACATATAGATAAGCAACGTGAAGTAAGAAATAAATGAGTAGCGATATTCAATATAAACTAACAAACCTGGAACTTGCTCCTCCCAAAACAGTATGGGAGAAAATAGTTGCAGACCTCGATGACTCAGCATTAGAATTTCAATTTCCTTCGAGGCTGAATGAATTAAGTTTTACACCTCCCGCTGCTATTTGGAATAAGATCGAAACACAACTTGACCGGTCTGTCATAACAGAAAACATCTCCTCTAAATTATACAGCGCTGAAGTAATCCCCCCCGCAGCTACCTGGAATAAGATCGAAGCGGCATTGTTTGAAGAAGAAAAAGCAATTCCTCAGCGTAAACGGATTGCACCATGGGTACGTTATGCCGCCGCCGCCACGGTTATTGGATTTCTTGCGTTTGGCGCCTTGCAAATATTTAAACCCGGGAAAGAAAACACCGGAACTCCCACTGCCGGAACCGCTACGACTAATGGTACGACAGCTTCCCCCGGAACAGTTCAACAACCAGATAAGAACAATATTACTCCTGCCGATCTGAGCGATAATGACGAAGATGTAAAGAATGATGCGGCTTTGGAAGAAAGCAAAAATACTTACGCCCATGTGGATATGACTTCGCAAAAGAAAATAGCACAGCTTTCTGATTTTGATTTTTCGAGCTTCTCCGACGATATCACTGAACCCGGTAATTCCGGGTATGAAGAAGGCCTGATGCTTGATGAAGAAGACAATGGTGGCCGCTATATTGTACTGATGACGCCGGATGGTCATTTTATCCGCATGTCAAAGAAATTGAGCAACCTTGTTTGCTGCGTTTCCGGTGAAGAAGAAGATGCTAAATGCAGATCACAGGTTGATAAATGGAGAAAACAACTTGCCTGCTCTCCTACCCCCCACCCTGGCAATTTCATGGATATCGTTAGCCTGCTGGGCTCCTTACAGGATAATTAATAGCACAAGGTTTCAATGATTATTTTTACTTACCACTGTTCAAAGTGGCTGTAAAACAGTTTTATGGCAAGAGTAAAGCTCCAACTCCCTAAAAAATTTTCGTTTGTTTGTTCCATACCCATCCGGATCACGGATATTAATTATGGCGGGCATGTAGGAAATGACACTGTACTTACGCTCCTTCATGAAGCAAGAATGCAATACCTCAACGACCTTGGATATACTGAAATGAATTTCGGAGGAACGGGGATGATCATGGCGGACGTTACTATAGAATTCAAAAGTGAACTATTTTATGGTGATGTAGTGATAGCTTCAGTAGCAACAGGAGAAATATCCAAGATCGGGTTTGATATTTTCTATAAACTCGAAAAAGAAACTGCGGATAAAAGAATAATTGTAGCTCACGCAACGACAGCTATGATCTGCTACGATTATGAGAAAAAGAAGATCGTCTCAGTGCCTGATGAAGCCAAAAAGAAAATAGGTATTTGTTAACCGGTATTAGTTAATGATCCAATAGAAGAAGTTGCTTTTTGAAGAACCACGACCCATACTAATTAACCAATCAACAATTCCATATCCTCCAGCTTTCTTCCGCCTGCAGCACCAGCATCTCTTCGCCATTCTTGATCACAGCGCCTCGCTCCTCACCTTTCTTTAAAAACATTGTTTTTGCCGGGTTGTACACAAGATCATAGAGAAGATGTGTGTCAGAAATATACTGATAAGGGATAGCCGGGCAACTGTCTTCATCCGGGTGCATTCCCAATGGAGTTGTGTTGATAATAATAGGGTGTTGCTTTAGGATATCTCCCGTAACTTTCTTGTAAGTAAGCGAAGAATCATCATGCAAGGCCCGGCTTACTATGCTGAAAGAGATGCCTAGTTTTTTCAGTACAAACAGAACTGCTGCCGTAGCACCTCCATTGCCCAGTACCAATGCCTTTGTATGATGTGATCTCAGCAAAGGTTTTATACTCAGCTCGAATCCGGTAATATCCGTGTTGTAGCCCGCCAGTTTCCCGCTGGTGATGTTTATACAATTGCACGCATCAAGTCCAACAGGAATTTGGCTCTCCTGCAGGAACCGGAGAACCTGTTTCTTATAAGGCACTGTAACATTTAACCCTTCGAGTTCAGGATGATCCCGTAGTATGAGGAATAATTGATCTATTGTTTTAAGTGGAAATAATTCATATCTGCAATTCGTCATTCCCTCCCTCTCAAACTTCTCTGTAAAGTATTTTTTAGAGAAAGAATGAGCCAGGGAGTTACCAATTAATCCAAATAGCCTCATGTCCCCGGCCCCTGGAGGGGTATTATGGATCTCATGCATTTTGTTTTTTATCCAGGTAGAGCATGAAGGTATCACCCCGCAACCCGATCCTCATGGTTTCGAGCGGTATCACTTCTGATGGTGCAATATTGCCAAGATTGGAATTGCAGCCCACCAATTCAATAAAATAAAGTTGCTGTGCTTTTTGTGGCGCTTCCCAAATGATCTTCTCAGCAGGTATCTGCGTCAGTATTTCCTGTACAAGACCTTCCCTTACTTCGCCGCTGCCGCGATAGATACCTACATTACCTGCTTCTCTTGCTTCAGCGATCACATAAGTGGAACCAGCTTCCAGCTCTGCCTTCATCAACTCGATCCATTTGTATGGAGGTATGATATGAGCTGCATCTTTACTTCCCACTTCGCTCAGTACAGTGCCATATTTAGTGAGTTTTTCTATGTAGCCGCATTTTTCTGCGTGCGGAATGGTAACGGAACCATCACTTACTTCCATATAACTTATTCCAAACTCCTTGCACACTTTTATATAGTCGTCGAACTGGTTGCGTATCAGGAAAGCTTCAAATAAAGTTCCTCCGAAATAAACAGGAATATCATACGAGCGATAGATCTCAAGCTTCTCTTTAAGGTTCGGCGTTACGAATGAGGTACCAAAGCCTAGTTTTACAATATCCACATGCGGGTGTGAAGCACTCATGAAATTCTTTGCTTCTTCCACACTGAGCCCTTTGTCCATTACCATGGTCAGTCCGGATTCACGGGGCTTCGTCTTCCTGTCCGGTATTTGTGATAGATTGAAATTCATGCTATGTATTCCTGATTGTTTGCAGCAAAAATAAGGAGAAAAGAGGGATGCCTGCGGAGCATCTGTTTGTTAAACGACCTTGACCGTTAGCAAACAATCAGTATCAGATAGACTTATTCCGTTTGAAACGGGCCACTACATCGACCACGAGTTGATTTTGCAAAATAGATGGATTGAGTTCAATGAATTTTTTCAGCAGCTTCGGCGCAATTTCCATTGCTTTTTCCAGTTGTAAAATCCCTTCTTTGGTTTTACCCGAGGCAAATAATATAGCGGACCTGTAAAAAAGAAATATAGGTTTATTCGTGGTCACACGTAATGCGGCAGCCGCCTGCTCCAATGCTTCGTCAAAATATTCTCCGTTATACATGCATCGTATCAATGCTTCCCAGCCAGCAGTATTTTTTGGCCTGCTTCTCACTACAGCAGTAAAATACTGGATGGCATCTTTGAACAATCCTAACTCAACTTTACATTCTCCTGCCAGCAGGTTATACTCCGGTTGAAGCCGGTGGATCTTAAGTGCGGTATCCAATTGCTTCAAACAGGCTTCCCAATGTCTTTCTTTAAAATATGTACAAGCGATCTTGTAATATAGCTTACTGTCATCGGGTCGCAGGTGCGAAGCTTTACGGTAATGGAACCTGGCCTGGGCATAGTTCTTCAATTTGTCATAACAATAACCGAGTGCCTCAAAAATAACGTCCTCAGGTTTTGCCAGTTCATTCACTTTCTCTAAGGCCTCTATTGCTTCTTTATATCTTTTTAACCTGATATAAGCATCACCCATATTACGGTAAGCATAATCGAATTTTTCTTCAATAGTAATTGCATACTGGTATGCGTCGATCGCTTTTTCATATAATTTCAATCCCTGGTAGGCTGCTGCAAGGTTGAACCAGGCCAGTTCGTTATAAGGGAAATCATCAATGATCTGCAGGTGTAACCGGATGCTTTCCTCGTTGCGACCAGTAAAATCTGTCCAGAAACAAATTTTGTAAAGAGCCTCTTCATTGTTGGGATCATCTTCGAGAACCATCTTCAAGCAATCGAATACCTTATCAAAATCTTCGTAATCATCATAGACATCGGCAAGCTCAAACAAAAGTTCTGTTCTTTCTTCACCAATGAAAAGGTTAAGTGCCTCTTCAAGTAATTCAACTGCTTTTTCCTGCTTATCAAGAGCCAGGTAAGCATCAGTTTTTAAAATATAAACGTTGATATCAGCCCCGTCAAAGATCCCCGCCTTATCTAATATTTGGAGGGCATCCTCGTAACGGCGATTAGCCAGGAGTACATCTGCTTTTTTGATCAGCAGTTGTGCTGAATAGGGGTATTGTTCTGAGGCCAGCTCCGCAGCTTCCAGGCCCCTGACCAGGTCCTCTTTCTCCTGGTAATAACTTATGATTTGTTCGTAAGCATCTTCATCAATAAAGGAGTGTTGACGACCATTTTTGAGATTTTCATATCTTTTAAGCAGTTCTCTTATCTGTTCCCGATCTTCCCGGTATGGATTCTCTTTCATGAATTCAGGACTTTAATGAGCAAAAACTTTTAAAGAGCAGTCAGACAGCAAAATCCCTTTGCTCCCTGAGAATTGGTTATTGTACAACAAGTTAAGTGAAAAAAAGGTTGGGTATCACTTCATAGTTTTCCCCAAGATGTGCAGAATAGATGGTTAGAAGGCAACTTCCTATAACAAATCGTCATCTTTTGCGTTAATGAAGTATTAAAGTTCTGGATAAACGGTTTGTTTTATTACCCCTATTGTCTTTATTTTTGTAAGCAATGAATCACCCCAAGCTGACTATATCACGCAGCCCTATGGGCAGAAAACTGGCAGTATTGTTATTACTGGCTGTTTTTACCGCAGGTGCATTTGCCACTTTGGGTGATGGCAAGAAGAAGGCAAGTTCCAGGCCAAAAACATCTTTCCTCTCGGGCCGAACCGCTGTGGGCTCAGGTTACTTCAGTTTAAAATCAGGCTATTCATTCCGCGGCACACAAGTAATTAACGCAAATGCCGAAAAGAAATACTTCAATCTCAATACAGTAGTAACTGTTCAAAAAGGAAAGACCACCTATGTACTTCCGCTTAGAAAGAAGGTGATCATTGATAAAGTTAAAATTGACCTTGGTAACCGCCAGTTCAAAAGAAATTAATTCCCCCCTTTACTCTCTTCATAGGTCATTACCCTGTAACCAGCTTTAGGCAGGTCAAATTTTGTTTGTGGCACGGGGTTGAAATTGATAGTTGAAACCGTATAGGTCACCATCATTTTTCCCAATGAAGCTTCGTATTGCATGGCAAGCCCCGGAAGGTTCCGGTTCAGGTATTGAAAATCTTTATTGACCGGCACCAGCTCTTTGGTGAAATACACGTTAAAGGCTGCGCCATCGTCCAACTTACCGATCGCCTTCTGGCATTTATAACCGGCAATGGTTTTATACTCTTCAACATAAGTGAAACTAACTCCCTCGTATTTTTTATTGGACTGTTTCCAGTTATCCGGCGTCATCCTGATCATGTATCTCTGCTCACCGTAATCCTTTAATACGGTAGCCTCTCCTGATTTACCATCTATGATAGTGGTCTGGCTGCCTAATGAGCTTATCATTTCCGAACGGCTGGAATTGCCTTTCAGGTATATAACACTGGTGGCTCCATCAAGGAGGTCAGCGGCCTGGGGAGTTTTATTACTTGTATTAATAACGATATCATACGAGATCGTTGCCTCCGTAAGTCTTCTTTGAGCAAAAAGAGATGCAGACACGATCATAGCCGTTATCAATGCTCCTATGTGTACTTTCTTTTTCATTTGTCTTTTGTTCCTCTATATATAATACAAAGACGTGCCAATTTACCCAATAAGTTGCAGCATCACTTCCGACTTCTCCTCTTTGTGTAGAAGGAGCTAAAAACCGGGGCTTTTAGCCATTCCCGGTTTTTGTTATGAGTATTTTAACTAAACGAAGATTCTGAATTCTTTAACGCCGGTTCCTTTGCTGGGCATCTTTCATTTTCTTTTGCTGCTCCTGCATCTGCTCCATTCTTTCCTGCCACTTGGATTTGGTTTTCGGCTTCTTCCTGTTCGCTTCGATCTTGGCCAGGATCTTATTGTGATCAATGATATAATTCTGAATAATGAATTGCATGCCCAGTGTGACAAGGTTGGAAACAGTATAATACCAGGTAAGACCCGAAGGCAGCCTGTTGAAAAAGAACAAAAGGAACACAGGGAAGATATAGGGCATGTATTTCAACACAGGATTATTCTGATCGGGCGTCATACTCATGCTGTACCAGGAGATCAGGAAACTCGTTGCACAGGCCATGATGTTGAACAAGCTCAGGTGATCACCGAGGAGCGGTATATGCATGCCGAACTTTATCGGAGCATCATAAGCTGAAAGATCATGCGACCAAAGGAACTCCGCTCCCCTCAGGCTTGGTTCGGAATTAAAGAAACTGAAGAGTGCAAAGAAGATAGGTATCTGTAGTAAGGCCGGGATACAGCCTCCCAATGGATTTACGCCCGCTTCACGGAAAAGTTTCATCTGGTCCATACTCATTGCCTGGCGGTCTTCCCCATGCTTCTCCTTAAGGGTGGCAATCTCGGGACGCAGTGCTTTCATCTTTGCACCGCTTAAATAACTCTTATAGGTAAGCGGGGAAATTAAAAGACGGATCAATAACGTAAGAAGGACGATAGCAAGTCCCGGGCTCTTCATAAGACGGTTGAAGAGGTCGAAGACAGGTATGACCAGATATTTATTGATGGGCCGCACAAAAGCATACATGCCCTGGCCAAGATTCACCAGCTTCTCAAATTTCATCCCATACTTTTTCAGTGTATGGTAATCAGAGGGACCATAATACATATTAAATGAAACAACAGAGGGAGAACCTGCGGGCACTGAGACCTTCATGTTAGTTGTAGAACGAACAACGGTCTTCGCACTATCGGGGGGAGATGTCCACTCCATCGCACCTCCGGCAAAATCATTCTTTGCCACAAGGATACCGTAGAAAAAGCGTTGCCTGATACCGATCCAACTAACTTTCTCATCAAAATTCTTGCTGCTTTTCCTGCTGATAGTATGATAATCAAAACTGCCATCCTTTACATAACCAACCTGCGTGTTCTGCTTCTCATAAGAAAGATCCGATTCCTGTTGTGCCGCTGCATACTTCCAGGTAAGATTCATTATACCCTGCGAAAGCAACTGATCAGCACCATTCATTTTAACGGTGAAGTCGATCAGGTAATCATTAGGCTTGATAGTAAACTCATGTGTAATGGACCTGCCACTGCTGTCGGCCAGGACAAAAGAAACTTTCTTACTCCCATCAGCAAGTAGGCTGGTATCGCCGGTCTTAAAAAAAAGGTTCCCTGTTTCGGTGGTATTGTTGGTCCCGGTATTGATCTTATAACTAAGATCATCAAATTCACTTCCCCCCAACTTCACTGGCAAACTATCCTGTCCTTTGAAATTCTTCAGCTCAACGCCTGTAACCTGGCCTCCCTTGTTACTAAATGTAACTTTCATTAACTCGTTCTGTAGTACAATATTCTTTTCGGTTGTATCAGTTGCGCCTGCAAAGCTGCCTGTATTCGTAACCTTTGCAACAGAATCCTGGATCTTGTTCAGTGAGTCTTGCTTTGGCTTATTAAGTCTGCCGATGGAATCAATTACGGCCTGTTCTTTTTTCTGCTCCTCTAGTTTTTTCTTTTTGTAGGAATTCTGCTCTTTGTTGGTATAAAAGAAATAACCAAAAAAAAGGGCGGCGAGGATCACAAAACCCAGCACTGTATTACGATCAAACTTCATTGGGGGCTAAAAATTTAAAGACCGCAAAGATAGGGAAACAGTCGTCAGTCCTGAGTCCTTAGTCCTGAGACAGTTATTGTAGCGGTCAACCGCATTTTCGACCGGTTAATGACTGCCGGCTCAGATCATTTCACTCTGCAAAAGCGGGTTCTTTATTTCGGACTTTTTCTCGGCAAAAGCTTTGGCTGCTTTTACAAAATGTACAAATATCGGTTGAGGGTTTTCAACCGTGCTTTTCAGCTCAGGGTGATATTGAACACCAATAAAGAAAGGATGGTTGGGTAATTCGATGATCTCTACAAGACCAGTCCCCGGATTTTTACCGCTCGCCAGCATGCCTGCCTTTTCATATTGCTCCAAATATTTATTATTGAACTCCCAGCGATGCCGGTGTCTTTCACTGATCGTATCCATGCCATATATTTTTGACGCCAGCGAACCCTCTTTCAGTGTACAGGGATAAGCGCCAAGACGCATAGTGCCTCCCTTGGCCGTTACTTTCTTTTGCTCTTCCATAAGGTCAATCACCGGTTCTTTGGTATCGGGATCCATTTCGGTAGAGTGAGCTTCTTTTAAACCCAATGCGTTCCTTCCAAATTCAATGACAGCCATCTGCATTCCAAGGCATATACCAAAGAATGGAAGACCATTTTCCCTTGCATATTTCACCGCTACGATCTTTCCTTCTACACCGCGATGACCAAATCCGGGAGCAACCAGCAATCCATCTAGCCCGGCTAGTTTTTCTGCAACATTATCATCGGTGATAAATTCACTATGCACATTAACGATCTCTACTTTGCATTCGTTCATGGCACCTGCATGTATGAAGGATTCCAGTATGGATTTATAGGCATCCTGCAGCTCGATGTATTTCCCGATCAAACCAATATTCACTTTTCCTTTGGGATATTTCAGCTTATCTAAAAATTCTTTCCATTTGCCCAACTCTGGTTCTTTATAGTTGGTGATATTCATTTTTTTCAGGCAAATAAGATCAAGACCTTCCCTCATCATCGCCACCGGTACTTCATAGATGGTGGGTGCATCGGCTGCTTCGATAACGGCCTCCGGCTTTACATTACAGAACAGTGCGATCTTTCTTCTTAGCTCCTGTGATAATGTTCTTTCGGTACGGCAAACAATGATATCCGGGTGTACACCTTCCTGGCTCAGCATTTTTACGCTGTGCTGCGTAGGTTTTGTCTTTAATTCCTTAGCCGCTTTCAGGTAAGGGATCAGTGTAAGGTGAATCACCACAGAATCTTCTTCCGGAAGCTCCCATTGGAGTTGCCGCACGGCTTCCACAAAAGGAAGACTTTCAATATCACCTACCGTACCACCTATTTCAGTAATGACTATATCATAATCGCCGCTCTGCCCGAGCATTTGCATCCTTCTTTTTATCTCATCGGTGATATGGGGCACTACCTGCACGGTCTTTCCGAGATAAGCGCCTTCCCTTTCTTTATTGATAACCGTTTGGTAGATCCTCCCGGTAGTAACGTTGTTCGATTGTGAGGTAAATATGTTCAGGAATCGTTCGTAGTGCCCGAGGTCAAGATCTGTTTCAGCGCCGTCCTCAGTAACATAACATTCACCATGTTCATAAGGATTCAATGTACCGGGATCCACATTGATATAAGGGTCGAGTTTCTGGATGGTCACCCTTAATCCCCTTGCCTGTAATAATTTGGCAAGAGAGGCGGCAATGATGCCTTTCCCTAATGAAGAGGTAACACCCCCGGTAACAAAAATATACTTAGCCATACAAATGCTTATTTGTTTAAATCTATCGTACTCTGAAATGATCTGATGGAAATCCAGCCTTTCGACCAGCGGAAGAGTTCAAGTTGGAAAAAATTCCGGGAGGTCATGCAAAACTAAGCGATATTTCCGTTATTCTAAAATTGAGAACATTACTGTGGAAAAAAAACAAACATATACTGGCGCTTGTTCCAGGTCGCTTTTGCTATTCTTATTGTTTTTCAGTCCTCAAACAGGTAAGACGCAAAGGGTACATAAGGAAAAAGGGTATTGTGGCCTTTATTACAGCTCAATGGCTGACCTGCACCGTCAAAAACAGGTAGAGCTTGATTTTTACAACTTCCGTGCGGGAGACATAGTCGCCAGTATTGGCGCCCAGTGCGGGCATTGGGAAGCGGCCTACGCAGCCTGTACAAACAGCGTTCTTTTTTACCTGCAGGATATCGACACGGTCTATTTTACCGAAAAACAAATAGCTTCTGCCTGGCATTATTATGATAGCCTCAGGGGAACACCTATGACCTCAACTTACCAATTGGTCGCAGGTACAGAAAAAGCGACCTTACTTCCCGAAAACCGCTTTGATAAGATCACTATCATCAACAGTTTTCATGAATTTACTGCTAAAGATGAGATGTTGGCCGATATAAGAACTAAATTAAAAGCTGCTGGAATACTGTATATAGATGAATCGATCCCCAAAACACCGGGGCAATCTCACGGGATCTGTCATATGCCTATGTTAACACAGGAAGAGATGATCGCGGTCCTTTTGAAAAATGGTTTTCGTTATATCGATGGGCTGGAGTTGCAATTTCGTGCAAAGAAACCCCGGCGAAAGATCTATGCCTTTCAAAAGATCTCCTCGTGATATGTCCTCCTCTTTCACTGCCTTCTATTATTACCAAATTAGATTATTTTAGTACCATAACTACCTGCATGAAAAAACTACTGTTATATGTTCTCACCTATTCATTTGCCATAGCGTCTTTTGCTCAAAAAACCTTTATCTGGTGCGGTACACTGATCGATGGTATTGCTAACGAACCTAAAAAAGAAATGACGATCGTCATTGAAGGTAAAAAGATAATCGGGGTCGCTAACGGGTATAAGAAAACAGTTGCTCAATCACCCGGGGATATCAATACCAAGGTGATCGATCTGAGATCTAAAACCGTCACTCCCGGGTGGATCGACATGCATGTGCACCTGGAGCATGAGACCAACCCTAACCGTTATATGGAGACCTTCACTTTCAACCCGGCTGATTATGCGTACCAATCGGTTAAATTTTCAGAGATCACTCTCCTTACTGGTTTTACCTCTGTAAGAGATCTTGGAGGTACAGGTGTAAATATTTCTTTACGGAATGCTATCAATAAAGGCTTCATCAAAGGCCCGCGGGTCTTTACCAGTGGAAGATCCATCGCTACCACAGGCGGACACGCTGATCCAACCAATGGTTATCGTAAAGACTTGATGGGTGATCCTGGCCCGGCTGAGGCTGTGGCAAATGGACCTGACGAATGCAGGCAAGCGGTAAGACAGCGTTATAAAGAAGGAAGCGACCTGATCAAAATAACTGCAACCGGTGGGGTGCTGAGCGTAGCAAAAAGTTCGAGCAACCCGCAATTCACCGAAGAAGAAATTAAAGCTATCGTGGAAACGGCAAAGGACTATGGTTTCAAAGTTGCGGTACATGCTCACGGCGCTGAAGGAATGAAAAGAGCTATCCGTGCGGGTGTCAATTCAATCGAGCATGGAACTTATATGGATGATGAAGCGATCGCCTTATTCAAACAATACGGGACCTGGTATGTACCTACACTTACTGCAGCGGCTGCCGTTGCGGATTCAGCAAAAAAACCTGGGTACTATCCTGAACTGGTAACCCCAAAAGCATTGGAAATAGGTCCAAAGATCAAAGCCACTTTCGCAAAAGCTTATAAAGCGGGTGTAAAGATCGCCTTCGGAACCGATGCAGGAGTTTACAAACACGGGATGAACTGGCTGGAGTTCGTCTATATGATCGAAGCGGGCATGCCTGCAATGGATGCAATAAAAGCAGCTACGATCAATGCGGCAGAACTGCTGGGCGAAAAAGAAAAGCTGGGCAGCATTGAAGCCGGCAAGCTTGCTGATATTGTAGCAGTGGATGGCGATCCGTTAAAAGACCCGCAGGTTTTTGGGAAAGTTGTATTTGTGATGAAAGAGGGAGTGGTCTATAAAGAAAGTAAATAAACTTGGTCTTCAATAATATCCCCTTGGGAGAAGGAAGCCTGTTACATACTCACTGATCCCATCTTCCAGCGAATAGAATTCAGCAGTATAACCTGCTGCGCGGAGCTTATGCATATCGGCTTCTGTAAAATACTGGTATTTATCCCTGATGTCTTCCGGCATATCGATGTACTCGATCACCGGATCCTTTTCCATTGCGGCAAATGTTGCTTTCACCAGGTCCTCAAATGTTCTTGCCTCTCCCGTACCCAAATTATACAGGCCATTCGTTACCTGGTGATTCATTAACCAATAACATACTCTTGCGATATCTTCCACATAAATAAAATCCCGGAGTTGCTGCCCATCATTATAATCAGCGCGGTGCGATCTGAACAGCTTTACTTTTCCGGCCGACCTGACCTGGTTAAAAGAATGGAATATTACGCTGGCCATTCTCCCCTTATGATATTCATTAGGACCATACACGTTAAAGAATTTCAATCCAGCCCAAAAAGGAGGATGCTCCTCCTGTCGTAAGGCCCATTTATCAAATTCATTTTTAGAAACACCATAAGGATTCAGGGGCTTAAGTCGTACAATCTGTTCATGGTCGTCTTTATATCCAAACTCCCCACCTCCATACGTTGCAGCAGAAGAAGCATACACTAAGGGAATATTTTTTTCCACACAATAGTTCCAGATCTTCTTTGAATATTCCAGGTTCAATCTTTCATGCACAGCATAGTCGAATTCCGCTGTATCGGTACGGGCGCCAAGATGAAAAACAAATTGAATATCCCTTGCTGACTTTTCCAGCCAATCAAACAATAGCTCCCGCTCTACTTTTTCAGCAAAGGATTTTGAATCGAAATTGAACCATTTATCCTCTTCGTTGAAATCATCGACAATGATAATGTTCTTGTATCCCTGGTTATTCAGGTAACCCAGTAAATAACTTCCAATAAAACCGGCCGCACCGGTAAGGAGGATCTTTTTATCACTCATATTGAACTAAGGGCCGACCCGGCCTCTTCTTTAGATAAATAATTTTCAATAGCCATTTCATATTTCTCTTTCCACCAGTCTATCGTTCCCCAAAATTCATCATCCACCAAAATCTCACCCGATGTAACGACACCAATATTTACATGAGGCACTTCACATTTTTCCATATGCCTCAGAAAATCAGCTACCTGGTTTTTGGCTACTGTTACAAGCACACGGCTTTGTGCCTCGCCAAACCAAAAAGCATCTTTTCTTAAAGGTTCTCCATCGCATGATTCCGTTATAGATTGCACTGAAAAACCAAGTTCCCTGTTAAATCCCTTCTCAAATAACATGGTCATTAACCCGCCCTCACTGATATCATGAGCGCTTTGTATAATCGCATTTTCGATCAGGCCCTTTATAGTTTCCTGGAGCTGGAATTCTTTTTCCAATTCAAAATAAGGTGCGGGAGAAAATTCAACAGCACATATTTTGCTCAGGTATTGGGAAGAGTTGATATCATTCACCCATTCGCCTATAAGATAGATATGGTCTCCCGCTTCTTTAAAATCCAGGGTCATTCTCTTTCTTACATCTTCCAGTAACCCTACCATACCGATGGTGGGGGTAGGATATACTGGACCATCAGGATTTTGATTATAAAAACTCACATTACCCCCGGTAACCGGCGTATCAAATTTCCGGCACGCTTCTCCCATTCCTTTGATCGCATGAACGAACTGGTAGTAAACTTCAGGGTCATATGGGTTTCCGAAATTCAGGCAGTTCGTAACACCAAGCGGCAGACCACCACTGCAAACTATATTCCTTGCGGCCTCACTAACTGCTATCATGGTTCCCTTATAAGGATCGGCAAATACATAGCGACTGTTACAATCGGTTGTTACAGCGATCCCTTTCCTGGTTCCTTTTACAAGGACTATCGCCGCATCGGTGGGATGATTGGTAGAAGTATTATTCGTTC
>DATLCB010000290.1:0-19507 GCA_035526625.1 Chitinophagaceae bacterium | reverse complement strand
CAACCCGGTGAGATCTCGCTGGCGCATAATGGCGTTTTATTTTTAGATGAATTGCCCGAATTCAAAAGGACCGTGCTGGAAGTAATGCGGCAACCGATGGAAGAAAGAAGAGTGTCTATATCGAGAGCTAAAATTGCGGTTGACTTCCCGGCTTCCTTTATGCTCATCGCATCAATGAATCCTTGTCCCTGCGGTTTTTATAATCATCCCGAAAGAGAATGTACTTGTCCGCCAGGGACCGTACAGAAATATTTGAATAAGATCTCTGGCCCGTTGCTCGACCGGATCGACCTGCATGTGGAAGTAACTCCTGTTGCTTTTTCAGAACTTTCTTCTTCCAAAATGCAGGAGAATTCTGCTGATATCCGTGACCGGGTGATCAAAGCAAGAGAGATACAGGAAGAACGTTATAAAAACGATCCCGGTATCTATTGCAATGCGCAGATGAGCAGCAAGATGCTAAAACAGATCTGTGTCATCGGGCAGGTAGGTGCCAGTCTCCTGAAAGCGGCCATGGAAAAACTAAATCTTTCTGCCCGGGCATATGACAGGATATTAAAAGTTTCGCGTACGATAGCCGATCTTTCTGCCAGCAGTGATATCAAACCCGAACATCTTGCTGAAGCTATTCAGTACCGGAGTCTTGACAGGGAAGGATGGGCCGGGTAAATATGCTCACAGATGCCACAGATTTGCACAGAATGGAATTGAATGATCTTACATACCAGATAAGGGGGGCTATCTTTCGAGTGCACAGTTTTTTAGGTCCTGGTTTAATGGAAAGTGTTTACGAAGCTGCACTTGAGTATGAACTTGTACACTCAGGGTTATCTGTTCTTAAACAAATGGGAGTTCCTGTATACTACCATGGGGTTAAACTTGAGTTAGGGTTTCGTTTGGATATTCTTGTTGATGAGCGGGTAATTGTTTAGATCAAATCCGTAGAACAGTTACATGACGTGCACAAAAAACAACTTTTGGCCTATCTTAAATTAACTGGCAAAAAGCTGGGTATTTTAGTCATTTTTAATGTAGCGAAATTAGTGGATAAATAAAGCTTGGTAAGAATAATAAATTAACTCATCTGTGAAAATCCGTGCTATCTGTGAGCAAAAAATGAAACCCAACGACTAAGGGACGCTCCTCGCTGCCATATTGCCATTTTTTCCGAACTTGTACGATGTTTGCACATCAACCGAAGCTTTGGCAAAAGTTGAAGTGTTTAAATCCCTGGTTCCTGCGTGTCAGACGCCCGTAGAGTCGTCAGACACAGATCTAACCTGACAATCACAGCTTATATGAAAATCTTACTTCGTTATCTGAAACCTTATAAATGGCTTGTTGCATTGGTATTATTGCTCGCCGCTATTAATATCGGTTTCTCACTGATCGATCCCATCATATTCGGTAAGCTTATTGACCTTGGCTATAAATATCATGATAATAGTGCCGCTTATCAGCCTTTCTGGTGGGCATTTGCGGGACCACTATTACAATTACTCGGAGCTTCCATTGGAGTAGCTATGATCAGCCGGATTGCCAAAGCTTTCCAGGATTATTTTTTAAACCTGGTAACACAAAAATTCGGTGCAACTGTTTTTACCCAGGGCCTCCAGCATGCAATGAGCCTTCCTTACCAGGAATTTGAAGATCAACGAAGCGGTGAGACACTTGGAATATTACAAAAGGTCAGGATCGACACCGAAAGATTTGTGGCCTCTTTTGTAAATGTGCTATTCCCCGTGATCATAGGGATCTTATTTGTTGCCATTTTCGCTTTCCGGATCCACTGGTCATTGCCTTTGATCTATTTTGGTGGAATTTTCCTACTGACCATTATTTCAAACCTATTAAGCAAAAAAATAAAGACGGTACAAAAGATCATTGTTTCAGAAACAACCGCGTTGGCGGGTTCAACAACAGAATCTTTAAGGAATATTGAGCTCGTAAAAAGCCTTGGGCTGACAAAACAAGAGATAGGACGGTTGAATAAAAATACTTTTAAGATACTGGGACTCGAATTAAAAAAGGTCAGGCGGTTACGGAGCATCAGTTTTGTCCAGGGCACTTTTGTGAACACACTTCGACAGATCATCTTATTCATGCTGATGTGGATGATATTCCGGCATGTAATGCAGCCCTGGGAACTCGCGACGATGCAAATTTTTTCTTTTTTTGTTTTTGGTCCTTTACAAGAGATCGGTAATATCATCCTTACTTATCGTGAAGCACAGGCTTCCCTTGAGAATTTTGAGAACCTGATGAAAAAAGCGCCTGAACCACAGGCCGCAAATCCCAAGCACCTGGGCAGGATAGAAACACTTGAGTTTGAAAAAGTGGCCTTTAAGCACCAGACGGCCATGCATAAAGCGATCAACGATATCAGTTTTAAAGTAAAGACCGGTGAGACCATTGCTTTTGTAGGTCCTTCCGGCTCTGGCAAAACAACATTGATGAAATTGCTCGTAGGCCTGTATCGTCCGCAGGAAGGACGCATATTATATAATGGGATGGATGAGAATAATATCAGTTTCGATGATCTCCGCAATCAAATTGGTTTTGTTACGCAGGATACGCAATTGTTCTCCGGCACTATCAAAGAAAACCTCCTGTTCGTCAATCCGAATGCCACTGATGCGGACCTCACCGATGTATTACATAAAGCTGCTTGTCAGAATCTCCTGTTGAGAGCGGAAAAAGGTTTGGAGACCATGATCGGTGAAGGTGGTTTGAAACTATCGGGTGGTGAGAAACAACGTTTGTCCATTGCAAGAGCCCTGCTGCGCAAACCAAAACTATTGTTGTTTGATGAAGCTACATCTGCGCTGGACTCACTGACGGAAGAGGAGATCACCGATACGATCCGTGATATATCACAGGAGGGCAACCAGGTAACGATATTGATCGCCCACCGTCTTTCCACCATCATGCATGCAGACAGGATCTATGTGCTGGAGAAAGGTGATGTGGTAGAGACCGGGAATCACGAAAAACTGCTGGAAGAAAAAGGATTATACTACGCCATGTGGCGCCAGCAGATCGGCGAAAGGAAAACAAAAATCACTGCTGCATAAGATGGGCCTCCTTTCTTTTTTTGGTTTTGGCGCCGGTAATATCAAAAGCGCTTTGAAGCGGGGAGCTATTGTGATCGATGTGAGAACCGGTGCTGAATATGACCGCGGTCATGTGCCTGATGCATTTAATATACCTGCCGAAAGAGTAAGAGAAAGCGCTGAAAGATTGAAAGCAGCCAAACGACCTATTATTGTGTGTTGCAATTCTGGCTCACGAGGCAGCGCCGCTGTACAGCAATTGAAAGCAAGCGGGTTGAAAGAAGTGTATAACGGCGGGAGCTGGCAGAATGTGCTTAAACTAATGCAGTCTTTGTAGATAAAAACTAAGAATGAACAGATAAAGTTTTTCCTGAAGGAAAGGGCACTTTTATCTTTTAGTTCTTCTCTTTTATCTTCTTACGGATTCACTTTTATCCTGACCGCCTTCGATGCAGCATTATAATTATGGTCCTCAAACCATACTGTTACGGTATAATTAGTGAGCGCACCAACTGTCACCACCTGGTTAATATTAAAATTATAAGATGTCAGTCCATGGATCTCATATAGTTGTTCCTTTAATAAAGCGCCATTCGCATCATTAGTGATGCGTATACTTCCCCTGTATAAACCATTATTATCGGAAATGGTACCTGAAACATTGATGATAGCTCCGCTACTATAAACCTGGTCCGGAACAGGTGTGCTAACGATCAGCACTGGTGGAATAGAATCCGAAGGCGCGCTAACATGTCCGCCTGCACCTCCACCATCGAATTGCCCGGCACCCGAGCCTCCGCGTGAACAGGCCAATAAGGTCGCACCGACTACAAGTGTTAATATTATATTTATCCCGGTTCTCATTTTGTAAATCTACGATTCTTTTTTTTCGCTGCTGCCTGAGATGAACCTTGACAGGAAATTGGATCTTTCCAATTCTTCAATATCACCGAGTTGCAGTTCAAGCGCTTTGGTACTCAAAAAAATTTCGACCAGGGATAAAAGCAAAGAGATGAACAAACCCAGCAAACTTGCTGCAAAAATATATTCAGCGGCTTTGAGCCATCCTCTATAGATACTGAACATGCAAACGATACAACATAAGAAACTAAACACTCCCAGCGCCTGCATCAAGCGGATATAATTGATCCTTCGCTTCAGGTTCTTCAGTTGCTGTAACAGCATATTGCTTTTCTTCCCACTGATATACTCATCGTGTAATTTTCGTATCAGGTTGGCTATCGCCAGAAATCGGTTGGTATAAGCCAGTAATAACAGGGTGATGGCGGGAAAAAGCAAGGCCGGTGTATTGAGGTTTATCTCCATACTGCAAGTTAACTTTTCAATCAGAACTTATGGATTTGAACCACAATAGGCACATTGAATCACATATTTTCAATCCCGCCTGTAGTATATGTGTGAACCAATATTTATTTAGCACACGGATAACACAGGTTAAACGGATATCCATGGATATATGCTGCTTCGCAACATTAGGATTGCTCTATTTTTGGCTCCCCTTATCTCCTTTTCCTGCCAGCGGCAGGAAAAAAATCCGTTACGATCCGTTCCAACTATGTGATCCGTGTGCATGCGTTTAATCAAAATGAGAGCGGTACATTCACTTTCACGGAAAAATTCCGGCCGGCATTGAAAACTCCCTTCCTTCCTGTTACCAGGTTCTCTGCTGTATACTTTAACCTGCTCAGGTGATTTTGATAAGCAACATCTGTAATATTCAGCAAGCCGATATGGATACTGCAAAGTATTTTCTTCTTGCTGTTCACCAGATCCGCCCCCATCCCTGTATTCAATACAGTATATCCTTTTGTTGCAGTCTCAGTACCAAAACCGGTAAATGGTTTGTTTTGTCCGAATGTAATATCAGCTTCAAGTTTTGCATACATGTTCTGAAATATCTTACCGGCTTTCTTGAGATCGGCCCTCAACTCACTGTTCCACTTAGCTGCAGGTATAAGGGGTAAGTTATCGCTACCATCAATGGCCTTGTCAAACTTTCCACTGGCAAAAGAAAAATTATTCTCAAAATGCAGCCAGTCCAACGGATGCGGATGCAGGTCCAGTGATAACTCAAGACCTGCCAGCGTCGCATCCTGCTGGTTGAATTTGAATGCGGGAATAAATTCTCCACCTACATCTACGAGTGAATCTCCTCCCCCAACAGCTCCGAGTTTCCTGTAAAAAATAAAATCATTGAGACGGTTGTAGAATCCGGAAAGCCCGATACTGATATGTTCGTAGTTAAGGTCGATCCCCGCATCCAGTTGCAGGCTTGTCTCTGACCGGAGGTTTTGCTCTCCATACTCATAACGGTTCGTGCCTTCATGCGCCCCGTTGCTGGCAAGTTCAGCCAAGGTGGGTCCGCGGAAACCACGGGCTATATTGGCTTTTACCACTACCTTCTCTGAAGGCTCATAACTCAATCCCGCACTCCCCGATACATTGGCAAAGGACCTGGTGAATGCAGTAAATTTGGTTGTTGATCCGCTTATCGATCCTTTTGAATCTACGGAACGGTTATCATAGCGGAGACCGCCGCTGAAAGTTGTCTTTTTGAATGAGCGTTGCACAAATACAAAACCACCTATATCAAAAAGATCGTACTCAGGTATCAGCGACTCCTCTCCTTTGTTCTGGTTACCCTGGTTCATTCCATTTACCCCGATCGTTGTATGCCATTCTTTCATCTCGGGCAATTGCCAATGGATATTATAGTTCATGGTCTTCAGGTCAAAGAACAGGTCCTCTTTGGAGACGTTCTCGGGATCACCGAACTCCTTTCGCTGGTTGTCCTGGTAAGCCAGGTTTATCTTCAGCCTGCTTTTTTTAATGGCAAAACTGTTATCCAAAACGATCTTGCTATGCTGCACAGTTTGCCGCGGAACAAAAAGATCTCTTGAATCGAGTTCATCCCGTGTGGCTATCCTTTCCAGTGGTGAACCTGCAAACAAAAGGAATCTCCCGGTAGCATCATCTCTTTCGCCCTCTACCAATCCAAGGTTTTGATGAAAACTGCTGAAGATGATATGACTGTACCCCCAGCTTTTATTCAGGCCAATATAACCCCCGAAATTCTTTTCATTGAAACGGGAGTTCAGCACTTTGCCGTCGTATTTATTTTTATAATCCCCGGCTGATTTATAAGTGCCGTAAGCATTCCAGTTAAACCCGTTCTTATTTCCAGACAAGTTGCCATTCATTCCAAAGAGGCCATTATTGCTTTGATAATTGGTAAGGAAGTTTCCTTTTACCGAACCTTCCGCCACCGGTGTATTGGTAATAAAATGGATAACGCCAGCCAACGCATCGCTTCCATACATCAGCGATGCCGGTCCTTTTAATACTTCGGCTCTTGTCACACTCATCTCATCTATTTCCACGCCATGTTCGTCGCCCCATTGTTGTCCTTCCTGGCGTACTCCATCATTAACCGTTACCACACGGTTATAACCCAGGCCTCTTATAAAAGGTTTAGAGATCGCGGGCCCTGTTGAAAGTTGTGATACGCCCGGAATACGACTCAGTGCATCAATGATATTAGAAGAAGGTGTTTGCAACAGTGCAGTTTTGCGAAGAGAAGTTACGGGTACCGGTGTCTTACGGATGCTGGTGGCACTTGCAACTCCGGTTACGATCACTCCCTGGTTCTCGATCACCGAGGTTGAAAGAGTAAAATCTTTCTCGGTATCAATCAAGAGTTCGATATGCTCTACAATAGTATTGTATCCTGTATGAGATATTTCCAGGATATGGTGACCGGGTGGAATATTCGTCAGGCTATATTTTCCGTTTGCATCTGCAGATGTTCCTGTTTTATCATCAGCAAGGTACACTGAAGCGCCAGCCAGGGGTGTACCAGTAACTGCGTCTGTTATCTTGCCAGATAAAGTGACCTTACTTATGGTTGATTTTTTGGTTGTGAAGTTTTCTCTTAGTTCAACCTGGGCAGGTAAGAGTCTTGCTGTGAAAATTACGACTAGCGTTATTATTATTTTTTTCATCCCGGATGGTATTGCAGCGTAAAGCTGTGGACTTAATGAATGGAAGAACAACAGCTAATAGATAGCTGTCTTGTTAGCACTGTATCCAGGATGCAGGAGGTCCCCTGTCAGAACCAAAAGAAGAAAGTGGCGCAGGAAGGATTGAAAAAGGTTCTGCATTAAAATCCTTAATAGAAACTGTTGAAGTATTTGTAGTGACTTGCGGAGGAAGATCAGCACCTGCGGCTAATTGGAAATCGCAGATCAAACAGGCAGTGGCCGACTGTACAAAAGCTTGTTCATCCTGAACTTTAATTAATTCTGTCCGCTCATGCCGGTGAACATTCTTCCCGGCAAGGATGAAAGCAAACAAGCCCAGTAATAAGCCGGCTATTATTCTTCTACTATTACCTGTAAGGGAGAACATCCGGACAAAAGTATAAATTATTTGCAACAATGATTCATAAAAATATAGATTTAATCTTTGACCAGATCCATAAGTCTTAAAGTGACCTCTCTTTTCTGCCTAACAAATATTAATTTGTAACACTGAAACACTGCTATTATGCGAATGTCTTCCCGCTTTGTACTATTGACCGTGGTAGCAATCATTTCCATTTCATCCTGTAATAAAAAAGATAGCACCCCCCCAGTAGTGGATCCCTGTAATGGCGTAAGCTATATCGTAGATTATTTCAAGACTGAATCCATCGGAGCCTCTAATAATGGAACTATCACTATCAATTCCCCTGTAGGTGATACTATTTCTTATAAGTTAGGAAGCGGGACCTACCAATCGCTTAATACTTTCATCAACCTGGCACCTGGCAATTATGTTATCACTGTAAAAAATCAAAAAGGTTGTACCGATACTGCGCAGATAACCATTTTTAACTATGGACCAAAGTATGCGTTAGTGAAACAGATCATACTTGGTTATTGTGGTCCCTGCCATTTGAACGGAGCCATAAACGGAGGAAAGAATTTTGATACGGATGCCAGTATTGTTGCCAGTTGGGACAGGATCAAAGCAAGGGCCGTGGATGCCAACCCGTCGCAAATGCCCGAAGCGCCTAATGCAGCTCTCACCGGTCCAGACAAACAAAAAATTGTGGATTGGGTAAATGCGGGGCACAGGCAATCAGATTAAGCATGGCATTAGAAAACAAAAAACCTCTCCATAAGTCCGGAGAGGTTTCTATTCAACCATTTTATTACTGTCTTACCTTCATCATTGCCCTTACATGCTGCGTCACACCATTCTGAAAGCGTGCATAGTAAACACCCGTCGGTAAATGTTCTGCCTTGAATGTTATCTTATACTCGCCCGGCTGGTAATCGGCATCAACTAAAGTTGCGATCACCCGTCCCATCGTATCCATTACCTGTATGAATGTATGACCACCTGCTGTCCGGAATAATATTTCTGTGTCATGCCAGAATGGGTTGGGCCTGTTCTGTATCATGAGGTCCGGAGGTAATGGCTTGCCGGTTGGAGGAGGTGGTGGTGGCGCTACACCTGTACAAAGCCCGGGCTTTATCAATGGAAGGTTTTGCAATTGTGCATTGATCCCCGGTGGGAACAAAGAATCAACGATGGTTCTATCGAGACAGAACCATTTTTCCAGCAGCGTTGAATATACACTCCTGAAATCATACTGCATCGGCACATTATCATTCACATTGGCATTGACAGGTATGGTTGGATTTACTCCCAGCATCCCCGATTCAACCGAGGTTCCGAAAAGGAACATCGGCGCAGCAGCTCCATGATCCGTACCTGTACTTGAATTGGATTTGATACGCCGGCCAAACTCACTATAGGTCATACCTACAACTCTCTGTTCAACACCAAGACCCCTGAGGTCTTCCTGGAAAGCACGGATGGCATCCGATACTCTTTGCAATAAAGTAGCATGAGCCCCTGTGGTGGTATCTGCTGAATTCACTTGTACAGAGTGAGTATCAAAACCTCCGAAACTTACCATGTACACCCTGGTCTTTAATCCTCCTTTTACTAATCGTGCCACTATACGTAACTGATCGCCCAATGTATTATTAGCAGGATAAGCTCCTTGTGTTGGCACGAGGTTAGCCGCATTCCGGATCACTGTTGCGTATTTCTGTGTTTGCTGATTGACGGTACGTATGTAGGATAGTTCTTTACCTGCCGGTGTATTCGGAGCCGGGTCGGTAACTCCTGTAATAAGGTTATAGAATGTTGTCGGGTTCGTAATGCTCATTCCCATATTAACGATCGGGCCTTGTGTAGTAAGTGAAGTAGTAGAACCGATCTGTATCGCCAGGGGGTCGGTCATATCAGCGTTGGGATAATTGACCGGGAAATTGGGATACTCATAATTCAGGTAACGCCCGGCCCATCCGCTGTACACTTCCTGCGTACTATTGGAAGCGCTCATCCAGATATCGGTAGCCCTAAAGTGAGAGAAATTGGGCTGAGGATATCCAACAGCCTGTATCACTTTGGCCTTACCTTCAGAAAATAAGGATTGTAATCCTGTCATAGCGGGGTGTAACCCTGTTCCATTCACACCTGCAATGGATAAGACCCTGTTTTGCGGAATAGCTACATTGCTTCTTGCATTAAAGTAATTGGAATAATCGGCCACAGGTATCACCATGTTCAGTCCATCATTACCACCTGACAATTGAACAATGACGAGCACATGATCGGTAAGCGTATCACCACGCATCAATGCCTGAACCAGTGGTGACTCCATGTTGAATGCCTTGACAGAATAACCGTCGATCACTTCCGGCAGTAAGGCTGCTGCCGGTATCGTGTTGAATAAAAAATCTCTTCTTTTCATAAAAGTATTTTATGCCAACTGGTATTCTGACAGGTTAAAGAAATATTGGAACAAGGACCTCAGGCGGGTATTCACCGTATTGAAATTTGCCGTAGTGGGATTGGAAATATAAGCGGCCCATGCATTGGTCCAATAATAATCCCATTGCTGGCCGGTCAGCAGGATCTGTGTTTTGATCTGTGCTTTGGATTGCGCCGATATATCGTTCCTGTAAAAATATTTTAGTGCATCATCGATCAGGTCATTTGGATTGCCCGGGTTGGGGAGCGTTTGCGCAAAGGCCACACAGTTGAACTGCACCCTGAACCCGCCTCTTGCATAACCTGTCGTGATCATAATATCGGTGAACTGGTTTCGCTTGGGCAATGAATCAGAATTGATCCATATCTCGTGAAAAGAGGGTCCCTGGTAAAAAGGCGGCATGCCCGATACATTTGGCGGGTCGTGCGGGTTCTGACCAAGATTCACCATCCAGGCATAAAAGGTATTCCATAGACCGTAGTTGATATCCCAGTCTGTTTCGGGGCGGAACGGTACATTCATTTCCCGCAGGGAACCGATCACCAGGTCTGCGGGTGTTTTGATATAACAACCCCTGTTCAGCATATCAAAAAAATGTTCGCTCTTGAACAGGGCGGAAAGCATAGGTTTTATCTCATAATTATTATTACGGAAGATATCAGCCAGCGGTGTAATAACATTTGTTTCGGCAGCCGCATCAATGTTGTAATAAACGAACCAGCGATACACTTTCCTTACAATATATTTCGCTACTTCATTCTGCGCAAAGATCATGTTGATGAGGTCGGTCAGTTCCAGGTCGCCAGCTGTTGCGCCTGTACGCCCGGTGATCACCGTATTATTAAAGAAGGAAGAAAAGGTTTTATTCACGGTGCTGTGACGGGCAGCATTGAAAAAGGTAGTATGCGTCGCTCCGTTGATCTGCCAGCCCGTCAAAACCTTTGCTGCTTCCTTTACATCATTTTCTGTATAATGCGAATCGGGCCCTTTACCGATTGTAAAAAGCTCCATTAACTCTCTCGCATAATTCTCATCCGGGGCTGAAGCAACATTGAGATAACCGTTAAGATAACGGAGCATCATCAGGTCTTTGGTAATGTTTTGTACAAGACTCTTATAATTGCCCAATACATACTGCCGGATCAATTGCTGCTGGCGGTAGGCCCAGTTGCCATAGCCGACATCAAAAGATTCGTTGCCGAACTGGTCGACCAGCAGCATGACCATTTTTTCACGTATGCTCCTGTCTTGGTTGAACATCACACCTGTCCACCATTTCTTATAGGAAGCTATTCTTTGAGATTGTACAGTACCATCATTATTGATATCATTAATCCAGATAGTGCCCTGTGCAATATTACTATCAGGTGTGCCGGGTTGAGTGGAAGTGGTGTATTCCTTTACGGGTGGGTTTGGATCCGGTGCGGTAGGAGTCAGAAGTTCATCAACTGCCTGGCTCATGGTCCTGCTCTTAAAATAGTCAACATCTGCTTTCTTAGCGCCAAACATGGTTCGCTTCAGCAAATGCACAGCTTCCTGTTCGGTCCAGGCCCCGGTATAAGTATTGATCCCGGAATTAGTGCGGAATGTTGCCACTACTCCCGTACCAGCGGGTGACTGAACGTGTTTCTGCTTCCTGCGGCGGGCAGCCAGGAAATCTCTTCTATCCATAATATGGGTTTTGGTTTCAGCGACTTTTTTTACTTACAACTTATCTCGGGCAATATTCAAACCTACAGTGGAGCGAAGTTGTATGATATATGTATCGTTGAAAGGTTTAAGCGACAGGAAGAAAAACAAGGCCATTCCCGATTCATTCACAGATGCAAAGCAGCGCCTTGCTAATCGAAGCTCTAAGCCATCACGCTAAGGAAGGTACAAAAGAAGACTGAAAATGCCGAGTAGGTTTTCCCACGTATGTTAACTGATATTCTCTATGATACCGGCGATACCCTGGCCACCACCCACACAGGCTGTTATCATGCCGTATTTTTTGTTCAACCGCTTCATATCATGGAGGTTCTGCACTGTAAGCTTACAACCTGTACATCCAAGAGGATGACCAAGGGCGATCGCGCCACCATTGATATTCACTTTTGAAGGATCCAATTGTGCTTCCCGGATCACTGCCAGCGCTTGCGAAGCAAAGGCCTCATTCAATTCTATAAGGTCGATATCAGAGAGGTTCATGCCTGATTGTTTCAGCACTTTAGGGATCGCTGCCACTGGTCCCATTCCCATAATGCGGGGATGAACGCCGGCAACAGCGCTATTGACCAGGCGGCCGATCGGTTTCAAGCCCAGCTCCTGCATCATTTTCTCACCCATCACAATGACAAAAGCGGCACCGTCAGAAGTTTGGGACGAGTTACCTGCTGTCACGACTCCACCCTGTGCAAAAGCAGGCTTTAGTTTTGCCAATGCTTCAATAGATGTATCGGCCCGGGGACCTTCATCGGTATCAACAGTATAATTCCTCTTTTGCTTTTTACCTTTTGCATCCAGGTAAACTTCTTCTACATTAATAGGAAGTATGCCTGATTTAAAATACCCGTTCTTTATTGCGCCAATGGCTTTTTGATGCGAGTTAAAAGAAAATTCATCCTGGGCTTCGCGGCTGATGCCAAAATCCTTTGCTACCGCTTCTGCTGTTAATCCCATGCTCAGGTAATAATCAGGATCGTCTTTGGCAATGGTATATGATGGAACCGTTTTCCAACCGGCAGTTGGCACAAGGCTCATGCTTTCTGTACCTCCGGCAATAATGCAATCAGCCATACCCGTTCTTATTTTGGCCGTGGCCATGGCGATCGTTTCAAGTCCGGATGCACAATACCGGTTCACCGTTACCCCCGGTACATCAAAACCCAAAGCTCTTGCTGAAATGATACGGCCAAACTGTAAACCTTGTTCAGCTTCCGGCACTGCATTACCTACGATCACATCATCCACTCTTTTAGCTTCGAGTTGTGGCACAGATGCCATCAATCCTTTTATTACTTCAACCGCCAGGTCATCCGGACGGTAAAAACGAAATCCTCCTCTTTTGGCTTTGCCTACTGCTGTTCTGTAACCGGCGATGATGTATGCTTCCTGCATTTGAAAAGTTTGTAGTTTTAGTTGGTGGTTTGTAGTTGTTAAGTTGCAGCACTGATTGAACAGATGAACTACAAACCCAATTACAAACTACTAACTCCGAATGGTTGTTTATGCAACTTCTACAAATTTAGGCCTTCTCACTGTGCATAAAAAAAGTTTTTGTCGTCAGCCATGCATAGGGTTTCTTTGAGCAAATTTAAAAAAATGAGATCCTTCCTTTTTGCATGTACGGTTCTGATATTCTGTGCTTGTGGCTCGAAAAAGACGGCTGATAAGGAGACCGACAATACCCTCACCCAGCGTTTGAATGAATTCATGAAAGCAAACGATGAGATGAACCTGGAGAAAGTGCTGGATTATACCTACCCAAAAATATATACGATCGCACCACGTGCCGAAGTATTGAAAGTAATGCGGCAAACTTTTGACAACGACCAGGTGAAAGTAGACATCGATTCAATGAAAGTGGATTCACTCTATCCTGTGTTTAAATTGGGAAAAGGCAGTTATGCCAAGGTAAAATATTCCATGCTGATGTTAATGAATTTTAAGGTGACAAAAGACAGCGCTGATACAGGTGGTGCCGCCCAAACAGAAATGATACGCCAGAGCCTTGCCCAGCAGTATGGTGAAGAAAATGTGCGGATGGATGATAAAGGGATCATTCATATCCGGGTAAAAAGCCCGATGGTGGCGATAAAGGACGAGCTTTCCAAAGAATGGACCTTTGTGAACATAAAGGAAGGCGATGCGATGACGGAAAAGATGCTCTCTAAAGAATTACGGGAAAAACTCGCTACATATAATTGATCCCCTTCCATGTATTCCCTTCTGCGAAATATCTTGTTTTTTTTTCCCGCAGAATGGGTACATTATTTTTCAATGAATGGGTTGAAGCTGCTATGTAAGATCGGTTTTATAAGGAAACTCGTTTCAACAGTCTTCACGATGCACGACTCCGGACTCACGACTAGTGCCTTTGGCCTCTCCTTTAAGAACCCCGTCGGACTCGGTGCGGGCTTTGATAAAAATGCACTCTATCTGCGGGAACTGGAATGCCTGGGATTTGGTTTTGTAGAGATAGGAACTGTAACGCCTTTGCCACAAGCCGGGAATGATAAGCCACGTCTTTTTCGTCTACCAAAAGATAAGGCGCTTATTAACCGGATGGGTTTTAATAACGACGGGGTCAAAGTCGTTGCGGAGCGACTTAAAAAGTGGCAGCTCGCCATGGAGGATAGTTCTAAGAACTACAAACCAAAAACTAAAAACTATAAACTGCTCATTGGCGGGAATATTGGAAAAAATAAATCAACTCCTAATGAAGAGGCCTGGCAGGATTATGAGATCTGTTTTAAAGAACTTCACCCCTACGTTGATTATTTTGTAGTGAATGTAAGTTCCCCAAATACACCCGGGCTAAGAGAACTGCAGGAAAAAGACTCGCTTCGCAAGATCCTGATGCATTTGCAAATGATCAACAATGGGAAAGCTATTGCAAAACCCATTTTATTAAAGATCTCACCTGACCTGGCACCGGAACAGCTTGATGATGTAATTGATCTTGCTTTAGAAATAAAACTCGATGGGCTGGTAGCAACCAACACAACAATAAGCCGGAACGAACTACAAACTGCAAACCACAAACTACAAACTATCGGACCCGGTGGCTTAAGCGGCTTACCTTTACAAAAAAGCAGTACCGGGATAGTGAAATATATTTGTAATAGAACAAATGGACGTATCCCTGTCATAGCAAGCGGAGGTATTTTTACCACCACGGATGCCAAAGAAAAGCTCGATGCAGGGGCATCATTATTGCAGGTATGGACAGGGTTTATTTATGAAGGTCCTTCTATTGTAAAAAGAATATGTAAAATCTTAATTAAGCAATAGTCAATAAGCGTACACAATTGGCAATGATAAACGGTGCCGATCGCCTATTGCCAGTTGCCAATTAGTTCAACCATGGAACATTTATTTACTTCGGAGAGCATTATCAGTTTTTTTATTCTTGTGATACTGGAGATAGTACTGGGAATCGATAATGTTATTTTTGTCAGCATCATACTCAACAGGTTAAAAGGGAAAAAAGACCAGGCTAAGGCCCGGCGTATCTGGATGATCACGGGTATAATTTCCCGCAGCCTTTTATTAATGGGATTAGGATGGCTCCTCTCACAAAAAGGGAAATCCATTTTTGAGATCGCCGGAAAAGGATTTGACCTGGCCAGCCTGGTGATGATATTCGGCGGATTGTTCCTTATTTATAAATCCATCAAAGAGATCCACGATAAACTGGAAGGGGAAGATCCCAATGCGGTTGGAAAAAATTCCAAAGGGATATCCTTTGCACAGGCTATTGGACAGATCATGCTGATAGATGCAGTTTTTTCTTTCGACAGTATCATTACAGCCGGTGGTACCGCTGATTATGTAGAGATCATGATCGCCGCGGTGATCATTGCTATGATCATCATGTTCCTCTTCAGTCCTAAGATCTCATCTTATATACATAAACATCCCACGTTGAAGATGCTCGCCCTTTCCTTTCTTGTTATGATCGGTTTAAGTCTCGTAATAGAAGGATGGGATCCTGTGAGGGCCCACGAACTTCACCTGAAGAACTATATCTATTTTGGTATGGCATTCTCCTTTATCGTCCAAATGCTGAACATGACGATGATGAGTAAAGCGGCGAAAAGAAAAAGACGCATTGTAGAATTGAATGAGCCCCTATTAGAAGAGGAAGAGGAGATCGGCTCAGACCTGGCAAAGTAAAACAGCCGCGACCATACCAGCTGTTTCTGTTCTTAATCTTGTTTCACCTAAGGATACAGGTACAAAATTGTTTTGCAGGGCAAGTTTGATCTCTTCATTGGTAAAATCGCCCTCAGGCCCGATAGCAATTAAGCAATTCGATTCCCGGTAACTACCCCGATCGTCAATTTGCCAATTATGGAGTGGGTTTTTATCACTGTCTTCGCAATGAGCAATGAATTTGGTAGTATTGTCAAATGGCCTCATTGCCAAATTGCCGAATGGAGTTGGTTCGTGTAACAAAGGAAGCCAGCACTGTTGTGATTGCAGCATAGCGCTGATACATATCGCATTCATCCTGTCGTAGCGGAACTTCTCTTTTTCGGTTCGCTCACACAACAATGGAATGATCTCACTTACGCCTACCTCGGTTGCTTTTTCAAGGAACCATTCGAAACGATTGGAATTCTTTAACAGGGAGATCGCTATGGAGATATTTTTGATTTTCGGTTTTCGATTTTCGATTTTTAATACCCTTACCACACAATGTTTCTTACTCTCCTCCGCAATTTCGCAGGTCAGTAAATTCCCTTTGCCATTGGTAAGATTAAGCTGTTCTCCCTTAGTCATTCTCAACACCTGGACCACATGCCGGGAAGTTTCTTCATTCAGGACGATCTCCCGATGCCCGGTATCGTATTGGCTGGTATAGAAAAAAGGTAATTCCATTATCGTATTAAACTAAAATAGCTCCCGAAATTAAGGAGCTATTATCTATTCATTTTTAGTTATTATCTAAAATGGTGTTTCTTCTTCATCGGGCAGGTCATTCATCTTACTGCCTGTTTGAATGAATACTTTAGCGCCGCCATCACCGTCCATATCACTTACAGGTTTCCAGTTGCCGGGTAAACCCGTGCCCAGGCCACTTCCACCATCATCTTCTATGAATTTCTGGATATGCAGTAAGGCTTTGAGTTTGATAGTTTCCAGGGAGCCATTCCGGTGTTTAGCGATCCTTACCAGGGTCTCTCCCCTGTTATTCTCACCCATTTCATTTGTGGTGATATCGTAGTATTCAGGTCGATAGAGGAACATGACCATATCGGCATCCTGCTCGATAGCTCCTGATTCGCGGAGGTCACTCAGTTGGGGCATTTTATTACCATCCTTACCCGCACTTCTTGTTTCTACAGCACGGCTTAACTGGGAAAGTGCAATGATAGGGACACTTAATTCCTTGGCCAGTGCTTTTAAGTTCCTTGAGATATTGCTGATCTCCTGTTCCCGGTTACTGTTACGGTTTTCCCCGGTACCACTCATCAATTGTAAATAGTCAATGATGATCAAACCGATATTATGCTTGTTCTTCAAACGCCGGCATTTTGCACGCAATTCAAAGATGTTCAATGCCGGTGTATCATCAATGAATAAGGGAGCCTGTGCAAGTCGCTGGATACCTCTTGCATAAAGTTGTTTCATTTCATGCTCTTCAAGTTTTCCTCTTGCGATCTTCTCCAGCCATATCTCGCTTTCAGCAGCGAGTATCCTTTGCACTAGTTGCCCGGCACTCATTTCCAGGGAGAATAAAGCCACAGGTGTTTGCCTGGCCGCATAAAGTGCAGCGTTACGGGCCAGGTTAAGAGCAAAAGCCGTTTTACCAACTGCGGGTCTTGCAGCCAAAATGATAAGATCCGTATTCTGCCAGCCATAGGTAACGCGGTCAAGGGATGGATAGCCACTAGGCACTCCCGTCACATCTTCATTCTTATGACGCAGGTCTTCTATCCGCTGAATGGTCTTTACAAGCACTGAATCGATCGTGTCAAAATTCTTGCGAAGGTGGTTATTGGTAATTTCAAAAAGTTTGGTCTCTGCTTCATCGAGAAGATCAAAAACATCTGTTGAATCTTCATAGGCATCGCCAATTATCTCGCCACTGATCCTTATCAGTTCACGCTGAATGAATTTCTGCAGGATGATACGGGCATGGGCATCAATATTGGCGGAAGAAACAACAGCATTGGTCAATTTGGTAACATAATAAGCGCCACCGACCATTTCCAGTTCTTCTTTGAACCGGAGTTCTTCCGCTACGGTCAGGATATCGATGGGCTGGCTCTTATTAGAAAGGCTTTGCATGGCCCGGAATATCCGCTGGTGAGCTTCTACATAAAAGCATTCGGGCTTTAATATTTCTACTACGGTATCAAAAGCGCTTTTTTCAAGCATGATGGCTCCCAGTACTGCTTCTTCCAGGTCTTTTGCCTGGGGTGGGACTTTGCCATATACCATCGTTCCAAGATCAAGAGCAGATTTTCTTCTTTGCTTACCAGCAGGGTACTGCGAACGGTCTTTATTCAGGTTAGTAAGATCCATTGTTCAATCAGGGCGATAAAGAGTTAAACCATCAGTTTTTACACTAATGACCTTGGCGCAACTCCAGTCTTGAATTAAGTAATAAAATAATCTTGGTGGAATGTTCCCGCAGTCAGTTAGGCGAAAATAAGGGTGCTGGATGAACTAAAAATCAATTGCAAAAACTTTTTCTTTCTGCACTATTTTTTCACCCGCATTTTCCGGTTATCCACATTATTTTGTTGCTCAAAGTCTTTATCAATTTACTTCAAAGGCTTGAAAAAGCCCGGAAAAATATCAGCATAGTGCATAAATATTTACTGCCCGGCACTTCTATTTAACGAGCCCGGCGCAATAATTGTAAAAAAGTGTAGTTAACCTCTACAGAAGGTGTCAACTGGCTGCTTATCCTATTATATCATTATTTAAAATAAACCTCTATGGAAAAGATCAGCAGAAACAGCCAACCACCGCAAAGCTATGACAGGCAAAGCCGCCCCGTTCTAAGCCAGACAGAAAACAACACAACTTTATGGATCGGGCATCTTCAAACAGAGCATAACGATCGCCTGGCGGGGCAAACTTTTTTGTGCCCCTCTGATGGACTCGTTAATAATATACAGGTATATTCCGCCGCGGTTACACGCCCGGGGGAAATTACACTCACCTTGCATGAGTTTGATGAAGTTTCAAAGAGCTGGGGACCTCCTATTAGTCAAAGCAATCTTACTATTGAAGAGAATGATGCGGCCAAATGGATCCGTTTTGGACTTGAGCCTGTCTCCCTCCAAAAAAATAATACCTATGGCTTCCGCTTACAGGCCAATAATAGTATCGTCGGTATCGGTGAAGCAGCCAGTGATGCTCAACGTCCTTTTTTAGGTCATGAATGGAATGCCAGAGGTAATGAGAAAGGAAATTACTTCCACTATTTCAGTTTGACATTCAAGGTCGAGATGTGCGCTTAAATATTTGCAGCTGAGCATTAAGGTATATTAACACTATATACGGCAATGCTTGTTTAATAATACCCTGTTCCGGAAGTGGAACAGGGTTTTGTATTTAAAAATACCCCAAAATGGTTATTGATTTTGCTGAGTTAATACCCCAACTTTCCTAAACCATTCTATTTAAGAATAAATACCTGCCAGGATAAATTGGTCCTGGAGTGAAAAATAAATACGGATTTTTCGAACCACCGGACATCGATCTTATCGACATACGCAAAACCACCAGCTATGTTCAACCTCTCAAGATCCATCACCGTAAGTATATTATTGCTATTGGGATTATACCTGGGCATTTGTTCGATCCTTTCTATACCTCTTATCGATGAGGATAAAACCAAAACCAAAGAGATCAGTATTTCCCTTAAAGAGGACCT
>DATLCB010000289.1:0-3378 GCA_035526625.1 Chitinophagaceae bacterium | reverse complement strand
TTCTCGAGGATGCTTGCGTAGGTCTCTTCCCCGGTGAACCAGGTTTTTTGCTCTTCTTTGCCAAGGTCCTTTGTAAGAGAAGATAATTTGTCCTTGCGGCTGTTAGAGGCGGATGCCGGGAGTATCTTCATTTTGATGCTGGCATAGTTATCCGTATTCAATACGATTTTCTCCGTGCGATAACCTTCAAATGAAAAACTAAAAGTATCTACCTGGTGGTTGCTGAGGATACCAAACGTTCCTTGCGTCCCGCTCCGGAATACGTAACCTGTCTTGTGTTGGAGTATCGTTACATTTTGTAATATATTGCCTGATTCATCCTTTACTTCGCCACGCAAATAAAATTGCTGGGAGTTTACGGACAAACTAAGTAGAAGCATGGTCAGTATATGACAAGCGGCTTTCAAAGGTTAATTTTTCCACGGATAAGGTACAAAAAAAGGCCGACAGCCTTGCCGACCTAGACAACCTGGTAAATTTCTTTGAGGTTTCGCCCAAGCCCATCATAGTCAAGTCCATAGCCAACTACAAATTTATTAGGGATCTCGAACCCCACATAATCCATTGAAAGCGGGTATTCAGTAGCTGTGGGTTTATGCAGCAGGGCAGCGATCTTCATGGATTTTGGCTGCTGGTGCATCAGTTTAGGTAAGAAATTATGAAGCGTTTTCCCGGTGTCAACTATATCTTCGACAATGATGACCTCCTTTCCAAAAAGATCATCTTCCAGCCCGATCGAGGTAACGACATTCCCGGATGATTTCATGCCTTTATAAGAAGCCAGCTTAATAAAGCAAAGTTCAGCTTCGATCGTAAGTTGTTTGAACAGGTCTGAAGCAAACATGAAAGAGCCGTTGAGGATGGCTATGAAGAGGGGACGTTTGCCGGCATAATCAGTATTTATCTGCACGGCTAGTTCTTTTACACGCTGTTGGATAGTGCTCTCGGTCAGATAAATTTCAAATGATTTATCATGCACTTTAAGGGTGCTCATAAACAATGTTGTTTTAGTTAGAAGCCTTTAAAACAGTGCCAGGCATCAGCGAATAATTATCTTTCACAGCCAGCTTCGGCATCGTATTCGATCTTTTTTGCAGGTTCAGTTGCTCCCCGATCGCTGGTATATCTCCATCCTTCAGCCAGTTCAGCTCCTGTAAACTCTCCAGTCGTATTGCCTGCTGCTGTGCAATATCATGCAATGTTTCTCCAGCTTGAACCGTATGGAATTCACTGTTACCGGTTTTTCTTTTGCGTTGCAGAAAGACCAGTCGATCCTTATCCACTTCTTCTGCGCGGGGTAGTTCATTAAACTCAAACAGCTTCGAAAGATCTACTTCATACTCATTGGCGATGGCCAGGTAGGGAGTACCTTTTGGCACGTACACGACCTTGGTCTCATTGATCCTGAATTCGCCTTTTGGATAGTTATTTTTTTTTGCAGGTGGTTCAGGCGCTTCAGCAACAACTGCAACTGTTGTCAATGCTTCATTTACAGGAATTAGACTGCCCGTTATTATTTCATTTCCTTTTGCATCGAGAGAAGGCAGCCCATTTTTTTGGCCAGGCATCTTTCCCAATGCGATCAGGCAATAATCCTGCAACCCGTAATCTTCTATCGTTTTGATAAGAGCTGCGGCATAGCGTGGATTGGTTGCGTAACCTGCTTTCTTTAATCCCCATGCCCATCCTGAATAATCGGTGGGGTCAAGATTGAACAGGAATGCATAGCGCTGGTTGCCTTTCAAAAAATCAGAGTGATCACGGTAGGAATCCTGGGGCGAAGGATATTTCCTGAAACACTCCCCTCTTAGATCATCATCATGCTTGATGGTCTCACCTGTCCAGGTAGATTTACATTTGATACCAAAATGATTATTCGAACTAATCACCAGGTTGCTGGTGCCCGCCATTGTTTCGTTGATACCCTGGGCCAGTTTGATGGAAGCCGGAACACCGGTACGTATCATTTCTGCGATGGCAAGGTCTTTGTATTGGCTGATATAGGTCTTAACTAATTCAGATTGCTGTGCGGATAAGGAGATGCTGGCCAGCAGAAAGAAGGCCAAAAAGGTGTTTTTTGATCTTTGCATAAGCGAAAGAATTTCGAATGTCGAACAAGGAATAATGAATATCGAAGTATAACCGACGCTTACTTCATTATTCGATATTCATTTGTTCGGTGTTCATCATTCATTTATCAGGGTATTCTATAATTTACGTACTAGGTAAAGACCATCACGAACGGTTAATATTAGTTTTTCAATATCGGATCTTTCATTAATGAACTCAGTAAAGGCCTTGATGCCTTTAGCGCTTTTTCCTGTCACATTTTCACCCAGCACCTGGCCATGGAAAAATATATTATCCGCTAAAATAAACCCGTTTTTCCGCAACCTCGAAAAAACAAGGTTAAAATATTGGATATAAGAGGGTTTATCCGCGTCTATGAACACCAGGTCCCAGGTTTCGGCCAGTTTTGGGACTATATCTAACGCATTTCCTGTATGAGAAATTATGCGGCCCGCAAATTCAGACCTGTCAAAATAGGTCCGGGCTAGTTGGACATCTTCTTCTCTTATATCAATTGTATGGAGTTGCCCATCGTCTGCCAAACCTTTGGCAAGACATAAAGCGCTATATCCCGTGAATGTCCCTATCTCTAAAATCCGCCGGGGCTTTATCATACAGCTGATCATCTCCAGAAGCTTTCCCTGGAGGTGACCGCTGAGCATCTGCGCCTCCGAATGATGTTGCGTCGTGTACTCATTGATCTCTTTCAGCAAAGGATCTTCGGCTGAAGTGAATTTTTCTGCATATTGCTGGATTAATGGATGGATGAGGTCCAAAGGGAAATTTTTGTAAAGATACTGCAGGTGAGGTTTTTCCCGCAGATGGGGCCGCAGATAATCGCAGATTTATAACTTAAATGAGATGGAAAACCTGAGGAAAAGAAACGCTGATTATTTTACATGGATAGGTCACATATATACCAGTTAGATAAGCTATCTTTCGTAAGTAATTGTTCCTCCTAAATAATTTGCAATTTCTTTCAACCTCCTCCACTCCCTATTACCTTTGTAATAAATAATCTTATCAAAATTTTTAGGAGAATTAGTATAACCCCATTCGTCTATTTTTTTCAAACCATACAAACCGCTTAGAGTAACGGTATTGCCTTTTATAGCTGCAAACCCAATGATGTAAACCCCATTAAATTCGGTGGGATATGTAATTAATGAGTCCCGTATGCTCAAATCTTTTACATACCAATTTGCTCTTATAAAAATATCTTTTAGTCGTATATAAAAATTCTCGGTATTATTAACTGTAATAATAATCTTACTATCTTCTTCTTTTTGAGCATTACCCTTTTGGCTA
>DATLCB010000288.1:0-7348 GCA_035526625.1 Chitinophagaceae bacterium | reverse complement strand
GCTTGAAGTAGCGGAAGCGTATTATCATGTCAAGCCTATTATTTATACCAATGTAGATTTTTATAATCGCCACCTGGGACCCGAGTTTGACAGCTATCCTTTATGGGTGGCGCATTACTATCAGCCAAGAGAACCGCGTATCCGCAGAGGGTGGATCTTCTGGCAACACAGCGACCAGGGTAGCGTGAATGGGATCACATCAAAAGTGGATTTTAATGTCTTCAATGGCGATTCGCTGGACTTTAAACTCCTGCTGATACGTTAAGCAGGATGGATCCGGCGTTTTCAATTACTGTAACTTGTAGCATGGATAATGAACGGGGCTGGGACCCTGATGTAAAGAAATTCCTGTTAAAGGTTTTAAACTCTATTTCGCTGGGATTATTATGGCTGATGGCTTGTGCAACAGCGGGTCTCTATTATGGATTAGCCTATTCTGCGGGTAAGCCCCTTATTTATACCATTTTGTTTTATGCGGGCATGCTTATCAGCCTCTTATTGCTGATCCGTTATTTTTATAATACCTGGAAAAATACCAGGGACTAATTTTTTGTATCCAATATAATAGGTGTGGTTCCTTTTCCCATTACGATCACTTTACTGTTAGGTGACTTGGCCAGCTCCAGGTAAGCTTTTATTTGTTCATATTGTAATTGCTGGTCGGTAAGGCCGGTATTGATAATACGCTGGTAATCGGCAATGCCCTGTGCTTCCACTCTCTTTCTTTCAGCTTCCTGTTTTTCTTTAAGCAGTACGAATTGCATCTTTTGAGCGTCCTGCTCAGCATTTATTTTTTGTTCGATGGTCTCTTTTACAGATTGGGGCAGCGTGATATTTCTTACCAGCAGTTGTTCCAGTACCAATCCTCTCTTTTTAAAATCATTATCAATGCTGGCAAATATCCGCTGTTGGAATTCATCCCGTTTAGTAGAATATAGAGCGATGGCTTCATAATAAACAGAGTTGTCGCGGATCTTCGTTCTTGTTACAGGGCGAACGATCTTATCCGTATAATCCTCACCTGTTTCGCGGAGCAGGCGCGGAGCTTCGGAGGGAAGTAGTTTGTATAGTACGGTAAGATCGATAGTTACTTCCAAACCGTCGGCTGTGAGTACCCTGATCGCATCATCCCCGGATTTTTGTCCTTCATCGTGTAACCCGCTCATGGTATAGTTCTGGGTCTTTACGTCAAGCCGGCGGATCTCGAGGAAAGGATTGATAAAATGAAGGCCACTTCCCAATACATCATTCTGAACCTTTCCAAATAAGGTTTTTACACCGATCTGCCCTGCATTTATCTGCACGATACACTTGGTAAGAATTCCCGCAATTACCACTAAGATGGCAATACTCCTGACCACTTTTGCATACCTGCCGAATTGTTCATTTCGTTGAAGGGTTATGCTGGCAATAAATACCAGGATCCCAAGAATAATAAGCGCCATATAAAATATTGAAGGTGGTGAAAAGATCTTCTGTCATTAGCTGCTATGATCGGCAATGATCACCCATTGACCATTAATTTTTTGGAACAGTAAATTGTAGTGACCACTTACATCACCAATGCTTCTTTTAAGGTACCATTTGCCAACCACGAAATAATATTGCTTTGAGATCCTTTTGACCTTAATGATATTAAAGGAAAGTTTCCCCATCGCCGCTGTGTCAGGATATCCTTTTTTATAATTATTCAGCGTATTGGTCCAGCCATAGGTCACACCGTTCTTTCCAATGAACATCAGGGAATCATTCTCCCAGTATCCTTTCATAAAAGCAGCTACGTCGCCGCGGTTCCAATCGTTTGTTTGACGGGCGAGTAATTGCCGGATGGCTATTTCATCTTTTGACTGGGCTAAAAGATCAGCGCCAATAAATAGAAGTAGTATAAAAAGCAATTTCTTCATGCGAAAATTTTATTTAAGATAAAGGAAAAAAAGAAATGACCTGTCAATGATCGCAATCATCACTATGTGCATGGTTATGAACCCGGCAGGAGCGATAATTGATCAGGTGTGCCGTGATAATGAGAACCACCGCGGGTAATAATAACCAGGTCTCATATTGTACAAAGAATTGCTTTAGCACGAGGAAAATAAACCCTGTAAAAAAAAGAAGTAAGGGTAAAAGGCTATGATGATGTTTTCTATAACCGTGATAAAGGGAATAAGAACCAATACCGAGGGCCAGGGTTATCATACCGATCTCAAAGACGGTGTTATGAATAATATTTATCCCAAACAAGGGAAGACTGCCCAGGAACAAAGGGAGTAACGCACAATGGATGGCACAAGCCAGGGAAGCCCCGACACCCCATGCATCCCAATTGATCCTCAGTTTCATAAGCGCAAAGATATAAAAAAGCAACATTGTTGCAGAATATGAAAACCCATACCCTTTACCTTTGCCGGATAACTTATCGTATGTCTAAAAAAGGTTGGGTCTATATTGGATTTTTTACCGTGCTGGTGCTTGTTTTCTATTTCGTTTTAACCAGGCTGATCCCCGGTTTTGGTCAGAAAAAAGTAGACGCCATCAGTTATGTAAAACCCTTTTCATTTACTGACCAGGATGGAAAAAAGCTGACAGAAAAAGATGTTGACGGAAAAGTATATGTAGCCGAATACTTCTTTACAACATGTAAGGGTATTTGTCCCAAGATGAACAACAATATGAAGACCGTGTATGATGCCCTGAAAAATGAAAAGGATTTCCTGATCCTTTCTCATACCTGCGACCCCGATAATGATTCTGTGGGCCAGATGAAAAAATACGCGGATTCATTAGGCGTGGATACGAGAAAATGGATATTCCTGACCGGGGATAAAAAAGAGCTTTATGATATGGCGAGAGTAAGCTATACGATCGACGATCCTAAAAATAATCTCACGAGTATTGATGATGATTTCCTGCATACACAGTTCTGGGCACTCGTGGATCAAAATGGAGATGTAAGGAAAATCTATGATGGACTAAAGGAAACAGAGGTTAACGAACTCATCAAGGATGCGGAGAAGTTGTTGAAGAAGTAAACAAGTTGTCTATTCAAACGTTTTATAAATAGTATGAGCGATCAGCAAACACAGGGAAAAGAAATACGTGCGGACGCTGCTCTGAAACAGAACAAACTCAGTATAACCAGTAGCAGGAAAAAGATCCTGCAGCTTTTTTATGAGCAGCCCGGGGCGTTAGCGCATGGTGATATAGAAAGGCGTGCCGGAGAAAAATTCGACAGGGTAACGATCTACCGCACCCTGCAAACCTTTCTTGAGAAAGGTATGATACATACTATTCCCACGGCAGATAACTCCATCCGTTATGCTTTATGTAAGGACGAGTGTTCGGAAGGTCATCATCACGATCACCATGTCCATTTTATCTGTAACAACTGCCAGCGTACGTACTGTCTCGATGATGTAGTGACACCGGATATACGACTCCCGGGAGGTTACGTGGCGGATCATGTGGAAGTGGTAGTGGAAGGGGTCTGCAAAAACTGCAATGCCTGATCACTGTGAATTTTAAATGTATTGAGATCTTATTCCTCTGAGGGATCAGGGATAAAACAAAGCCCCGGTGTAGAAACATCGGGACTTTTTGGTTAAGGCTCTGATTAGTAGCTATTTTTTATTACGAGATATGATCCGTAATAAATATGTTGAACTTGCTTATTCTGAACCAAAAATAGGGGCTGACTCCCACATTTCCGAATTTCCGGCATACCACTTTCGTGGTATTTTAGTTGATAGCATCCATTTCCTTTTTTACAAACTCCATCAATTCCTTAATAGCGGCAGGCGAAAAATCAAATTTCAGCCCGGCTGCCTTAAATAATTCGGGAAGCGTTCTTGTACCGCCTTGTTCCAGGGCTTTTATATAGTTGTTGATGGCGGTCGCAGGGTCTTTTTTGTACTGTTGCCAAAGACCGATAGCGCCTAATTGTGCGATCCCGTATTCAATATAATAAAAAGGCACTTCAAACAAGTGTAATTGGCGCTGCCATGAATAGCGGCGGTATTCATCCAAGCCTGTAAAATCAATAGCGGAAGAAGAGAATTCATTCAGAATGATCATCCACTGTTTTGCTCTATCCTCTTCTGAATGACTTGGGTTCTCGTATATCCAATGCTGGAATTTATCGATCGTTGCTATCCATGGGAAAATAGTGATAACCCTTTCCAGTTGCTGTTCTTTGGCCCGTTTTAATTCTTCTTCATTATTAAAGAATACTTCCCAATGATCCATGCTGAAAAGCTCCATGGCCATACTCGCCACTTCTGCGATCTCCGTTGGGTATTCTTTAAAACCGTTCAACTCCAATTCATGCGCAAGGAAAGAGTGAACAGCATGACCACCTTCGTGTACCATAGTTGTCACATCATCAAGTGTTCCCGCCGCATTCATAAAAATAAAAGGAGCACCACTCTCTGCCAATGGGCAATTATAGCCACCCGGGGCTTTTCCTTTCCTGCTTTCAAGATCAAGATGACCCATCTCTTTCATCTTAACCAGGCAATCGCCAAAGAAGGACCTTAGCTGGTTGAAACATTCAATGGTTTTCTCTGTCAGCTCTTCACTCGATTGGAAAGGTCGTAAAGGCTGTGTTCCCACCGGCTCCGCTTCAACATCCCAGGGGCGAAGCTTATCGAGTCCCAGTTTTTTCCTCTTTACTTCATAGAGCTGATCAACCAGCGGCATGACATGCAACTTAACTGCTTCATGAAATAGGTAGCAGTCTTCCTTGCTATAATCGAAACGTCCCAATTCGATAAAGCGGAAATCACGGAAATTTTCAAATCCTGTATTGACCGCCACCTGCTGACGTTTTTGTAATAGAGACGTAAATAATTCGTTCATCTCTTTTTTATCTTCCAGTCTTCTCCGGTTGATCTTATGATAAACTTCTTCCCGTAGTTCCCTGTCAGGATCTTCTAAGAATTTGGCTGCTTGTTGTAAAGTGTATTCCTGTCCTTTTACTTCGACCGTCATTTTCCCGGCTATAACCCCGTACTGTTGCTGCATAACATTCAGTTCTGCCTGCAGGGGGATATTCTCTTCACGAAAAAGATCAATGCTCTTCCTTACGTTGCGGAGGTAAGTGAAATACCTGGCCGGATCTAATTGTTTGGAAAAAGGGGAGTCAAGTAATTTTTTGTTCAACCGGTCAGCATAAGGCTGGATCTTTGGCTGGATCTCCAGCATAAAAAAATTAAATGACTCTTCGAGATCTTTATTCTCTGTGTCGCAGGTCATTTTTATCTGGCGCCAGCAGGCATCTTCGCTGATAGCGGCTTCAAGTTCGCTGCCATCTTTCATCCATTGCTCAAGATCCGGAAGCGAAGCGATCGTTCTTTCTTCCAGGTCCCTGAAATAAGGTTCTATCACATCCCAATCAGTGATCTTAAAATCCTTTGCGAGAAAATGCCTGGGTAATTTTTGTATATCGGCACTGTATTTCATATTGCTTCTTTATAAATGAAAAAGCTACAAATAGCAGGTATCCCCGGGCCTTGTAGCTTGTCTCTTATTCCTTAATGAGGATTATTTCTTTTTTGCAGTCGTTTTTTTGGCTGGCTTTTCTTCTACTGCTTCTTTTTCTTTTTTGGGAGTGGATCTTTTGGCCGCTGCTTTTTTAGCCGGTTGTTCTTCTGCTACAGGTTCGGCCACCTCTTCTTCCTCTTCTTCCTGTGGTTCTTCACTAAGTTTGATTTCAACTTCATTTTTCTTCAACTGGTCGAACCATTTAACCATCTTCTTCATATCACTGGCATATACCCTTTCAAAATCCATATCAGGATATACTTTTTCAAAGTACTTTTTAACGGCAGCCGCATCTTTTTCATCGGGTAATTTCCCACCGTCCTTGTCCATAGCGTTCAATATATCCACGAGATTCACATTCTCGCGGTTGGTATAGATCTCGATACTCTCCAGATGAGAGAAATTGTGAATACGGGTAGATACAAAACGGGTGCTTTTATCCTCGAGTGAACGAAGGATCGCTCCATCTGTCTTACTATTGATCAGCTCAAACAATCCGGGAAGGCCGCTCACGGCGACAAGTTTACTGTATTCCATAACGTTACATCAGATTTAGGGGCTGCAAGATACTTGAGTTCGGGCAAACGGGTGGGGTCAAAAAAAATGCCGCTTTTCCGAACGGATCCGCCGGTTTTATCGTCTTATTCCTGTTATTTCAATTATTTTATTTTCAAATCAATATTTCATGAAGAAGATCTTATTAGTAGCCCTGGTATCATTTGCCATTGGCCTCACGGCTTCTGCCCAGGGTGGTGGTTTTCCCCGTCGTACCCCTGAAGAAAGAGCTGCTGCCATTCACCAGAAAATTGACAGCGCCTTCAAACTGGAAGCCACTAAACTGGCTATGCTGGATACGGCTGTAACACAACTGTATAAGGCACAGGATAAGAAAAGAGAAGAGCTGATGGCTGGTGGTATGCCCGACAGGGAAACCTTTATGGCAGAAATGAAAAAATTCTCCGATGCACAGGATGAGATCCTGAAAGCAGTATTATCAGCCGATCAATTCACGACCTGGAAAGAAAAGATACAACCCGCTATGCGTCCTCAACGACCACAGGGCGGTGGAAACAGGTAAGTAACTGGTTATAATCAAAAAATGTTCGCTCCGCCTGCATGCAGGCGGAGTTTTTTGTTCCAGGTTGTTGTTGCCTGCAGTTTCAAAGAGGGAACACCAAACCTGCTTGCGCCATAATCAAAGGCAAAATAGGCTGATGGATGGCATGCTCATCCCATAAAATTTCATGATCTTTATTAGCTTACCAAAAACTGCCTCACATGAAATGGGTTCTTTATTCATCATCCCACACCCCTCTTTCTGTAATCAATGAACCAACAAGAATTATCCTCACCAGCTTTATGATCTTTATTAAACTCAAATGACTTTTATGAGAAAAACATTTTTTGCATTCATTTCCCTTTTTGTTCTTATTCATCCGTCATTGGCACAAATGGACCTGCCACCCAGCGGAGGTAATCCCCGTGCAACCGTTTCTGAAGAAGTGGGGATCACGAGCATCACTATCAAATATTCAAGACCAGATGTCAACAAGCGGGAAGGAAAGATTTTCGGCGATGGAAACCTGGTGACCTATGGTTTCAGCACTAACAGTTTTATCACTAATAAGAATACAGCGCCATGGCGGGCGGGTGCGAATGAGAATACTACGATCACATTTGAGCATGATGTAAAAGTAGAAGGGAAGGACCTGAAAGCGGGAACTTATGGTTTACACATGGCAATGGGTGCCGATAATGTTACCATTATTTTTTCCAACCAGTCGGATGCCTGGGGCAGTTTTTATTATGA
>DATLCB010000287.1:0-5579 GCA_035526625.1 Chitinophagaceae bacterium | reverse complement strand
GCCAGTGTGGTCAGGTTCTTTACATCTATATAATAAATGGTTCCGGCTGGTTTATTAATGGCTTGTCTTACGAGTTGTTGAAGAGCCGGATCAGGTATATTCACCACATCGCTATCATTATACTGGCCGCCACCTCCACCGGTCGTATCACAAAGAACAGGATTGTAATTATTATTACCCGGCGCCACAGTGGTACTGGTGCTGAAATAATACTGGTTATTATAATAGCTTGTCGTTTGTGCATTCAGCCCTGTAGCCTGGCAACTCGGTACAACGGTACCGATATCAAATTTTCCGACTGCGTCTGATATCCCGTTCACTACAATGAAACTATTCGCACCCGTCAGGAAGACCTGGAAAGGCTGGTTGATCAATGCCTGGTTATTGCATTTGTAAAGTGTACCGGTCAGTTGATAAGAGATAACATTAACGCCGTTCAGCGTAATGGTTTCGGTACGACTTTGTGTTACCGGCGCCATCGTATGCGTGATCGTATCACAGGGGAAAGCTATTTTCAGTGTGAGGCTTTCATTTGAAGGACAGTTGATCAAAGTGGCTTCACCTGCATTATCGGTAAAGAATGTTTTTATATAAGTATTATTGGCGCGGTAAACTTTTACCATCTGGTTAGCGACAGGTGTGCTGTCAGGGGTCTGGAGTTTTACGGTCAATTCAAAACTATTGAATTCAATATCTATGTTCCAGATAGAAAAATGGTTGACTTCTGCTATATATACATTACCCTGTTTGGTAGCTGTTCCCTGCTGTACCCAAATACCAAAGGTTTCATTGAAATGCCATAAGGGAACATTGGCCGGATCAGTGGCAGCAGCTGGCATTTCCATTCTTACGGTTTGTCCCGGAGCTATCTCGAGTTTGCTGCCATTTTGATCAGTGAGTTCAACAGCGGCCATACCGACACTTTGAAGCGCTTTTATTTGTCCGGCACTGTTAAGACCGCTCAATGTTCCAGGGATCATTAATGGAAAGTTGGGCGAGCCGGGGTTTATATAACGGATCACCACTTTGATATTGCCGTTAAAAGCATAACCACCAGGTTTAATCACAGAACCCGCCGGAAAAGTAAGTTTGATATTGTCTGCTATTATGCTACCGCCGGTTGAAGGAACAAATTTTGGGACTCCTGCTAACTGCAGCATGATCTTTTCGGTATGATAGGCCAGTCTTCTCCGGTTGGGAGTAAAAGTGCGGAACCCTTTCATATAACCCGGTTTGGTAACCGTGATCAAAGCAAAATCTTTATTAACGCTCAGTGGGGTCTTAAAATAGAAGAAACCTTTATTATCTGTAGTGGTGGTCTTTCCCGCGCAGGACACAGATGCTCCGGCTATAGGCAGGTTTTGCTCATCAACGATCTGGCCGTTGAGCCAGGTGGCCGTGGTTTGCTTTGTGATAGCTGTAGAAAGACGTTCATTCTCTTTTGTGATCACCTCGTTGGGCTGATTCAACTTTACATCAACCTCTTTTTGACAGGAAAAGAAAAGAAGAGCCAATACGGAAGGGATAAGGTATTTCCTCATAGCGGTTGTTTCATCAAAAATAGCTGACAAATCGAGCATTTCAAAATGAGCGGCACAGTCACACTCTCTTATCTTTGCGCCAAAGTATAAAATAGTACCATGTTATTCCAATTAACTGAAGAACAGCAGATGATCCAAAAAGCAGCCAGGGACTTTGCACAGGCAGAATGTCTCCCGGGTGTGATCGAGAGAGACGAAAAACAACAATTCCCCCGTGAACAGGTAATGAAACTTGCCGAACTGGGTTTTTTAGGAATGATGGTCGATCCGCAATATGGTGGCGCGGGAATGGATACGGTGAGTTATGTCCTGGCGATGGAAGAGATAAGTAAGATCGATGCGAGTGTAAGTGTAGTGATGAGTGTGAACAACAGCCTTGTTTGTTATGGACTACAGCAATATGGTACCGAAGAGCAAAAACAGAAATACCTGACCCCACTTGCACAGGGAAGAAAAAATGACGAACTGTATATCGGTGCATTCATGCTGAGTGAGCCCGAAGCCGGCAGTGATGCTACTTCACAACAAACGACAGCCGAAGACATGGGAGACTATTATTTATTGAATGGCACCAAGAACTGGATCACTAATGGCGGAACCGCTTCAGTGTACCTGGTGATGGCGCAAACTGATCGTGCTAAAAAATCGAGAGGAATAAATACACTGATCGTAGAGAAAGACTGGCCGGGTGTGGTGGTGGCAGCGAAGGAAAATAAATTAGGCATCCGCGGAAGCGATACGCATACGGTAATGTTCAACGATGTAAAAGTTCCCAAAGCCAATCGTATCGGTGATGACGGGTTTGGTTTCAAATTCGCGATGAAGACGCTGGCAGGAGGAAGGATCGGCATAGCATCACAAGCGCTGGGTATTGCCAGTGGCGCTTATGAGCTGGCTAAAGAATATTCCAAAACAAGGAAAGCCTTTGGAACAGAGATCATGAATCACCAGGCCATCGCGTTCAAACTGGCTGATATGGCCACAAGGATCGAGGCATCACGATTACTTTGCCTGAAAGCAGCATGGGAAAAAGATAATGACCTCGATTATGGTCTGAGTTCATCTATGGCTAAAGTATTTTCCTCTGAAACAGCAATGTGGACGGCTGTGGAAGCTGTGCAGGTACACGGCGGTTATGGTTTTGTAAAAGAATATCATGTAGAAAGGCTGATGCGAGACGCGAAGATCACACAGATCTATGAGGGCACAAGTGAAGTGCAGCGGATCGTGATCAGCAGGGCAATACTTAATAAGTGATTGGGAAAAGTGCAATTTCCCAATTCCAAAATCCTGAAAAGTGTCTGTAAGTAAAGCCGCATATCACCAATTAAAAGCAGAACTCGATCCCAAAGGCGTGACCATCGTCGCCGTCTCTAAAACAAAACCCGTTGAAGATATTCTTGCATTATATGAACTCGGTCATCGTGATTTCGGCGAGAACTATGTACAGGAACTGGTGGATAAGGCTTCACAACTTCCCAAAGACATCCGCTGGCATTTTATCGGGCACCTTCAATCTAATAAAGTAAAGTTAATAACGCCTTCTGTGCAACTGATCCACGGGGTGGACAGTCTGAAACTCTTGCAGGAAATAAATAAACAAGCCGCCAAAGCAGGACGTGTGCAGGATTGCTTGTTGCAGGTGCATATAGCGCGGGAAGAAACAAAGTTCGGATTGGATGAGGAGGAGTTAAATTCAATTTTATCTCAATATGATAAACTTGTTGCTGTACGTGTTTGCGGATTGATGGGCATGGCAAGTTTTACCAGTGATATGGATAAAGTTAGAAGTGAGTTCGGTAAATTGAGATCGATCTTCGACAAACTGCGAACTGCGAACTCCGAACTCAGCATTCTTTCCATGGGTATGAGCGCCGATCACAAGATAGCTATTGAAGAAGGCAGCAATATGGTGCGGATCGGGAGCTTATTGTTTAGTGAGCGATAAGAAAATAAAGAATAGCTGCCTAACTGTTGACAAATCTTCGTATTTTTTACGTTTAATAATTTAGCATGAGATATTTTGTCCTCTTTTTGATCACAATAGCATTTTCATTTACCGTACAGGCACAACAGGAAAGGGATACGACGCTGAGCCGTTGCCCTGTTTCCGTAACTGATACTGTGAGTGCCAATAATTATTTCATCGAAGCGAGACCTGCTGTATTGAAAGTATACCGGGTAAAAGGCGACCTTACCATTCGCATAGAGCAGCGTGATCAATTCTTCACCCTGCTTTTTCATTCCAAAAGATTAAAGAGCGGCAATTACGAGATCGAATCAGGTTCGAGAAGCAGGAGAGAGATCGAAGCTACTTATTCTTTCCGTTCCGGTGACCAGGTAGCTTATATCGAGTTAAATAAAGGGACCATACAATGTTCATTTGACAAGACAAAGAACATGTGGCGGCTAAAGGTCAATGGTACCATTACCAACCTGGCCGATCAGACATTATCCTATTACAGGGTAAAAGCGGATCTCTGGGTCAAATAAATTCCTTCCTGAAAGGCCCTGATGTTTGAGACTACATGCTACTGGTGTGTTCGTCCCGTCCTTTTCTCAGCATTGCAACGCAGTTTATCAAGCAGATCCTTCTCCTGGTGTAAACTTCCATGCCAGTCATAAGTTGTACTTTTATTTTGTGCTATGCATAACTGGGCTTTTTTATTAAAATACCGTCTTCACCATATCCTTTTCTGGATGCTGGTGCTCGGAATATGGTATTTCTTAAGAGTAGATGATTATGCCAGTCTGGCAACCGCTTTTTTGGTGACAGCGATAAAGGTCCTTGACCTGGCGCTGATGATCTACGTCACTAACTATGTATTGATCCCTCAATTACTTTACAGGAAAAGATATATATGGTTCACACTTGCATTTATCACGATGATACTGGCCAGTAGTATCCTTAAGATGAATATTCTCGGGCACCTGACGAACACTCCCGCGCTTTACAACTGGACAAGTAATATCAAAAAGAGATTGTATGATAATATCATCCCTCATTTCTTTTTGGTGATCGCCGGCGCCGCGGTAAAATTGATGTTTGATAATGGTTTGCTTCGCCAGCGTATGGCGGAAACGGCGAAAGAGAAAGCTGAGGCCGAGTTGAATTTTTTAAAATCACAGATCAACCCTCATTTTGTTTTCAATTCACTGAACTCCGTTTATTTCCTTATCAATAAGGATAATCCGGATGCAAGGGCAGCGCTGCATAAATTTTCGGAGATGCTTCGTTACCAACTTTATGAAATGAACGGGGAGAAGGTCCCGGTTGAAAAAGAGATCCGCTACCTTAAGGATTATATGGACCTGCAGCTATTGCGGAAAGATGAAAAATACTCAGTGCAGTTCCGTTGTGACGAATCGGTGAAAGGATTTTCGATCGAGCCGCTGTTACTGATACCGCTTGTAGAGAACGCCTTCAAGCATATCTCGCATCATCATGATAGGATCAATTTTGTGAAAGTGGAACTCGACAGGCAGAACGGCAGTTTTAATTTTCGTGTGAACAATTCAAAAGAAAGACTGCCCAGTACAGAGATGCATGGCGGTATCGGATTGCAAAACGTTAAACGCCGGTTGGAGTTGTTGTACCCGGGCAAACATAAATTGGATATCAGTGACGAACCCGATCATTTCTTTGTACACCTAAACCTGCAATTGTCATGACGATCAACTGTGTTATCATCGATGATGAGCCGCTGGCACGAAAAGGTTTACGTGAATATATTGCTGACGCCGGTTTCCTGGACCTGACAGGGGAATTTGATTCGCCACTACAAGCCACGGAACTTATCAGTAGTGGACAGGTACAGTTATTATTCCTCGATATCCAGATGCCAAGGATCACAGGACTTGATTTTTTCAGATCATTGCAACATCCGCCGCCGGTAATATTTACTACGGCTTATCCTCAATATGCGTTGGAAGGATTTGAAGTGAATGCGCTTGATTACCTCGTTAAACCCTTCTCTTTCGATCGTTTTCTGAAAGCCGCATTAAAAGCAAAAGAATTTTACGAAGTGCGGGAAACTA
>DATLCB010000286.1:0-9039 GCA_035526625.1 Chitinophagaceae bacterium | reverse complement strand
AGGAAAGAATGATACCGATCATTTGCGTGGTGGCAAACCCTTTTACGGGACCCAATCCAAAATAGAAAAGGATAAGAGCAGTAAGAAAAGTTGTTACGTGCGCATCCAGTACGGGAGGTAATGATCGTTTATAACCTTCATTGATGGCGGGAATATAGCCCTTGCCTTTCGATAATTCTTCTTTGATACGTTCGTAGATGATAACGTTGGTATCAACGGCCATACCGATCGTCAATACCAGGCCCGCAATACCTGGAGCTGTCAGTGTAGCGCCAAAACCAGCCAGGATACCGACGGTGAAAAGAAGGTTTAATATCAGGGCAATATTAGCTACCCATCCGCTGGTGTTGTAATAGATAAGCATCAGCAGGAAGATCACGACAAAAGAAATAAGAAAGGCCATTGAGCCTCCGCGGATCGCTTCTTTACCAAGTGTAGGACCTACTTGCTGTTCTGCTACGATCTTGGCAGGAGCGGGCAACTTACCTGCTTTCAGGATATTGGCAAGGTCAGAAGCTTCCTGCTGTGAATAATTTCCACTGATGGAGGAAGTACCACTTGGGATCTCGCTGATAACATTCGGCGCAGAGTAAACAATATTATCCAACACGATGGCGATCGGCTTTCCAATATTTCTCTTGGTAAGATCACGCCAGATAGTGGCACCGAAATTCTTCATCTCCATCCGCACTTCCACTTTGCCATACTGATCAAAATCCTGGCGGGCATCGGAGATCGCATCACCTTCCAGCTTTGCCGTTGTGCGGCCAAATGTCCTTAACGCATAAAGTGGTACGAGGCCGGTTGATTTTCCTTTTTTTGTTTTCTCAGGAATGCCATAAGCCCAAATAATATCGGAAGGAAAATAGAGTTGCAGTTCCTGCAAGTAAGCTCTTACCTGGGCCGTGTCTTTGATATTTACATTGCCGATAGGGGCAGGGTAACTTACTTTTCCTTTTTCGTCCTGGTAAGGACTGGCGAACTGGATATATTTTTCAATAGTCGTTTTAGTACTCATCGTTTCTGTCTTCTTGCCTGCAGTATCATTGTTGAGACCGATCTGTTTGGAAAGTAAACCAGTATCCTTTTTGCCCGTAGTATCTTTTTTAGCAATACCTGTAGTGTCGGTTTTGGCAGTGGTATCTTTTGAAGCAGTTGTATCTACAACGCCACCGTATTTCGAATTGAATACCTGTATCGACTTTTGCCAGCCATTGCTATAATTCTGTTCAGCTAAAGTGTAAACTTCCCAGAATTGGAGGTTAGCCGTGCTTTGTAAATATTTTCTTACTCGTTCTTTATCCTTGATACCAGGTAATTCGACATTGATGATCCCTTTATCGGCATTGGGATTGATATTAGGTTGTGCTACACCAAACTGGTCGATACGCGTACGTAATACGCGGAACGTGCGGTCAAAAGCATCTTTCGCTTCAGTTTTCAAATACGATTTTACCGCCGCATCGCTGGAGTTGATATCGATCTTGCCCGAAGCGCCACCGGCAAACAGTGATGCTAAAGGTCTTACCGGTTCTATTTTCCTGTATTCCTCAATGAACAGTGTGATAAAATCAGCACCGCTGTTGGCCTTACGGTTCTCAGCATTTTGAATAGCCGCTAAAAAATTCGGATCTTTTGATTTGTTGGATAACGAACTTAATAACCCGGTCATTTCCACTTCGAGCGTAACGTTCATACCGCCCTGCAGGTCAAGACCCAGATTCAATTCCTCTTCCTTTGCTTTCTGATAGCTTACAGCGCCGTTGATACCATAGGTGATGGTAACATCTCTTGTACTATCGAGCAAGCGCCTGAGCCTGTCCTGGTAAGCTTTATCCAACGTGTCCTGGTAAGAAGCCTGTAAAACATTATTGCCGGGATATTTTTCTGTTGCCGCGGGAAAAGCTTTCTTTACAAAACTCCGGGCACGGGCTTCCATCTTTTTTTCATGGTTCCTTACAAACCAGGTGAACGATAGTTGGTAAACCGAGTAAATGATGAGAAGGATTGCAAAAAAGCGAACCAAACCTTTCAGTTGCATACGATGGGTGATTTACAGATTTAATCCTTTCCGTTCTATTTCAAACAGAACAAGGGTTTTAGACGATTTTTTAAGGACGGCAAAGATAGGGATTCAGGTCGTAAACCGGAGGAGAAATTACAGGGATATATTTCCGGGTTTGCCTGTATTTTTTAGCTGGCATTCAGCTATTTAACCCTAACTACTGAGCAGTTTCTATGCGCCCGGTGAAGTTAGTATTCATACATTTGCGGATACCAGCATTTGAACAAACCAACTGACATGCAGTTATCTTCTTTCCTACAACGATTCAATGAACCGGAAACACTAAAAATGGCCAAGCTTGGCCGCGAACTAAGGGCACAGGGGATCAATATCATTGACCTTAGCCTCGGTGAACCGGATTTTGACACACCAACGCATATAAAAGAAGCCGCGATACAGGCGATCCGTGACAACTGGAGTCATTATACACCCGTGGCTGGCTTTTTGGATCTGCGCGAAGCTGTTTGTTCCAAATTAAAAAGAGATAATCATCTTGAGTATAAGCCGGAGAATATTGTTGTGTCGACCGGTGCCAAACAAAGTCTTGCCAACGCGGTGCTTGCACTTGTCGATGAAGGAGACGAAGTGATGATCCCTACACCTTTTTGGGTCACGTACAGCGAACTGGTAAAGATTGCGAGAGGGGAAGTAGTAGAAATAAAAAGCAGCGCCGAGGAAGGATTTAAAATAACGGCGGCACAACTGGAAAAAGCGATCACTCCCAAAACAAAACTCTTCCTGTTCTCATCACCCTGTAATCCAAGCGGGGCTGTTTACTGTAAAGAGGAACTGGAAGCGCTGGCTGAAGTTTTCAGGAAATACAGCAACATCCTTATCATTTCCGACGAGATATACGAGTATATCAACTTTGAATGCCCCCATAGCAGCCTTGCAGAGTTTGATGACCTTAAAGACAGGGTCATTCTTGTAAATGGACTAAGCAAAGGATTTGCGATGACAGGGTGGAGATTAGGTTATATAGCAGCGCATGCAGAAATCGCTAAAGCCTGTGAAAAAGTGCAGGGCCAGTTCACAAGCGGTACGAATGCTATTGCGCAGCGTGCGGCGATAACAGCACTTACAACCGATCTGCGACCAACAATGGAAATGGTGAAGGAATTTGGTGAACGCCGGAAACGAGTGCTTGAACTGGCCAAAGATGTTCCGGGGATCGAGTGCTCAATACCTGAAGGGGCATTTTATATTTTCCCGGATGTCAGTTATTATTTTGGAAAGAAAGATGGAGAAGGAATAATTGCCAATGCATCCGACCTCAGTCTGTACCTGTTGAATAAAGCACATGTATCTTCTGTCATGGGTGACGCGTTTGGAGAACCAAAATGCATACGTTTTTCCTTCGCGAATAGCATGAAGAATATCGAAGAAGGGTGGAGACGGATCAAAGTGGCACTCGCTAAATTACAATGATCTCATTGCCTTTGTAATACCACCGAACCTTCCCGGGTAGAAAGTGTAAGTAGCCCACTGTACCAACTTGTAATATACTTATATCCGGTTTTACCGGGTGCGGTTGTAACAAGTGTGTTGGCTGACTGGTTGTAGATATAGGTGCCGGTCTCACGGTCCGCGCCAACAGTAGAAATATACTTGCCACTGTCGGTAAATTCAAGCGTGGCCGTTTCAAGGATCTCTTTTTTCTTCTCAGCGCTCATCGGCATACTTAATTCCACAGTTTTCCATCTCCCGATAATTGAGGATCCCGGAGGGAGTTCAGTTTGTTTGCTCTTATTTATGTACGGGGTATCAGCAGCGGCTTGCTTTTTTTCAGATCCTTTGTTGTTATTACAGGATGTGAATACTAAAAGGACCAGGAGGAAATTCAGGTATCTCATAAAAATCTATTAAAGAATATTTCGTTACTTCTTCATTCCAATGAAATGCTCATGCAGCTTAATTACCTGTGGTATGACAAGTTCCAATTCATTATTGGTGATCACATGATCACATAGTTTCATCTTCATTTCCTCACTGATCTGCCGGCTGATACGTTTCATTACTTCTTCCGCAGGCAAGCTATCTCGTTCCATCACTCTTTTTACGCGTATATGCTGGGGCGCATAGACGCCGATCACCTCGTCAAGGTGTTCAGCAGCCCCACTTTCAAAAAGCAGTGCGGCTTCTTTGATCGCATAAACTGTTTTTTGTTGCTGCATCCATTCTTCAGCATCTCTTATTGTGACCGGGTGTGTAAGGGAGTTGAGCAGTTCGAGTTTCTCTTTGTTATTAAAAACAATAGCCGCAAGATATTTCCTGTCCAATTCGTTGTTCTTATATGCGAGGGGTCCGAATTGAGCTATGATGGCTTCTTTTAATTCATTGTTTTTGTTCATGAGATCTTTTGTCCTGTCATCAGCATAGTAAACAGCGATGCCAAGTGTTTCAAAGACCCTGGCTACTGTCGTTTTGCCGCTGCCAATACCACCTGTCAATCCTATTTTAAGCATAGTTAGATTTCAGAAGACACAAAGTACAAATAAAAAATCCCAGGTTGGACCCGGGATCTTTTTGAAATTTTATTGGGAACTGATCATTTTTTTTACGGTAGTGATCGGTTTATTCAATGCAGCCGTCCAGTCCATACTGATCGCAGATTTTTCTATTTTGATATAACTGCCGGGACTCACTTCAATATTCAGCGTACCATCTTCATTTACTTTATTAATAGTGCCATGGATGCCGGCGATCGTTACGATCTTATCGCCTCTTTGCAGGTCGTCAATGAATTTCTTCTGGTTGTCAGCTCTCTTTTTTTGTGGGCGGATAAAGAACATCCAGAACACGAGGATCATTAAACCCAGGAAAACAAATTGGAATCCCCCGAAGCCGCCACCACTTTTCTGATCACCACCCTGGGGAACACAGGAAGAAATGGAAAACAATACGATGCCTGAAAGGAGATAAGAAAGTCGCAATTTCATTTGTTTATTTTTTGATGTTTATTTTTCCTGCATCTCACCCCTGAAGGTAAGTGTATGATCAACAGAGGGACTGGTATTCGCTCTCACATATATCTGTTTGGATATCGTGCCTGAACCGCTGCCATTATATTTTGCTTTGATGATGCCTTCCTGCCCGGGCGCAATAGGCTCCTCAGGTTTTTCAGGGATCGTACAACCGCATTGAGCAGATACGCTTTCAATAATTAGATTTTTGGTACCGGTATTTTTGAAGCGGAAACTGATCTCCAAACTTTCACCTTTATTCATCTTACCAAGATCCTTTGTGGTTGAATCGATCCATACAAGTGTGGTAAAATTCGCTGAATCGGTAAGCGCTTTAGCTCTCTCTGCGGCGACCAGGCTGTCAGAGGACGTACCCTTTGCTTTTTTGTCATTGTCCTGGCAAGCTATGAGCAGGAGGGCTGAGGTAAAAACGATGATTATATTTTTCATCACGATGATTTTTTGATCTTTAAGTTCCCGGCAGCTTAATACCGGAGGGCAAATGTAAGGTAAGTCGGGTCATGTTGCGCAGGATGGCACATCAGCTTTTTTTGTATTCGACCTTGGTCATTTTCCCCTGCTGAACGAGTTCTTTGTGAATATTATCCAGTATGCCATTTACAAACTGTCCGCTTTGCGGCGTGCTGTAATCTTTAGCAAGATCTATATATTCATTGATCGTCACTTTTGGCGGTATGGTTTCAAAATAAAGGAACTCCGAAACACCCATTTTCATAAGGATCATATCCAGCAGTGCGATCCGTTCCGGATCCCAGTTCTTTAATTTGGGTGTGATGAGCGACTGGAGATGCTCATTTTTTTCCAGTACGGTCTGCAGCAGGTTGCGGGCAAATTGTTCTTTATCGGGGGTCAGCATCTGCTTGAAATTATAGCTCCCCGGTTTCTGCAGGTAAGCCACGAGCAACTGTACCACCATCTCACCATCGTCATCCCAGTTGGTGAAATTCTCTTCGATATGAGATACAAAATTCTCGTTGGCGAGCAAAAGATCATTGAGGATGAATTCAATTATTTTTTTCTCTTCTGATCTGTCCCTGGCCTCCTGGCTGATATATTTTTTATATTCTGCGGTCTCGCTAAGCTGGTAATATGTTTTACGGAGCAGGTCGTTGTTAGGGTCTTTGGAATTCCGGTAAACCAGTTCGGGTCTTACGGAAGAGAATTGTTCTTTGAGTGCGGGGTCCCCCAGCATTTTCCAGAGTAGTTCATTGCCGGCGATCTTGGTGTTTACGTGAAGGTCTTCTGTGCTGGGAAGATGTTTGGATGCCCGCTGGTGTGCATCTCTTTCTGCATAGCGTCCCACCTCTGTCAGGAACCAGCTGAGATAAATGAGCAGTGAACGGGTTTGGTTGAAATGTGCCTCCAGGATATTCTGAGGTTCCTTATTCTTTTCACTCTTATTGCCCGGTTCATGTTCGAGACTCGCTACCGTGTAAAGGGTCTGCATCACTTTCACCCGGATATTTCTTCTGCTGATCATTCTCTAAGAACTTTTGAGTGGCGAAGGTAATATTTTAGCGCTTAGGTTCTTAAAGACTAGCTGACGCTGAGGAGTAAAGATGCAAATTTGACATATGGCCTGTAAAAAAGCCTTGTTTTGGATGCCATTGCATCTCCATAATTCTACAGACCTGAAATTTTATCACATTAGAGCCGGCTGGCATATTTACTGTACATTTGCCGCCCATTGCCCGCAGGTTTAGAGAAAGCGGGACTGCAAATTAAAAATCTCAAAATCAATACAATTATGGCTAAAAAAGTGAATGTTACCCCGCTTCATGACAGGGTGATAGTAAAAGCAGCGGCTGCAGAAGAAAAGACAGCAGGCGGCATCATTATTCCTGATACGGCTAAAGAAAAGCCACAACGCGGTATTGTTATCGCCGCAGGTCCTGGAAAAAAAGATGAACCCGTAACAGTTAAGAACGGCGACACAGTATTATATGGTAAGTATGCTGGTACTGAGATCCAGATCGATGGCGATGATTACCTTATCATGAGGGAATCTGATATACTTGCGATAGTATAGCCTTTAGCTATCAGCTGTTAGCTTATTGTGCTAAATGATAGAGCCAACAGCCAATTCGAAAATTTCTCAATTTCAAAATTTCAAAATTTAATACAATGGCAAAACAACTCTTCTTCGATATTGAAGCAAGAAATAGAATGAAAAAAGGCGTGGACATCCTTTCCAACGCTGTTAAAGTAACACTCGGTCCAAAAGGCCGCAACGTGGTACTGGAGAAAAAATTTGGTGCACCTTCTATCACTAAAGATGGTGTAACGGTAGCTAAAGAGATCGAACTCGAAGATCCTATTGAGAACATGGGCGCACAGATGGTAAAAGAAGTAGCTTCTAAGACCGCGGATATTGCCGGTGATGGTACTACTACCGCCACAGTATTGGCGCAGTCGATCATCAGCGAAGGATTGAAGATGGTAGCTGCGGGCAGCAACCCGATGGATCTGAAAAGAGGTATCGATAAAGCCGTTGCTAAAGTTGTTGAGCATTTGAAAGGTCAATCACAGGCCGTGGGCAATGACAGCAGCAAAATTCAGCAGGTAGCTTCGATCTCCGCAAACAATGATGCCGAGATCGGTAAGCTGATCGCTGAGGCGATGAAGAAAGTGGGTAAGGAAGGTGTTATCACAGTGGAAGAAGCAAGAGGTACTGAAACTACTGTTGAAGTGGTGGAAGGTATGCAGTTCGACCGGGGTTATATATCTCCCTACTTCGTTACCAACAGCGAAAAAATGGAAGCTGAACTCGAGAATCCTTATATCCTGATCTATGATAAAAAGATCAGCAACATGAAGGATATTCTTCACATATTGGAGAAGGTAGCACAAGGCGGACGTCCTTTACTGATCATTGCAGAAGACCTGGAGGGTGAAGCGCTGGCAACACTTGTAGTGAACAAACTCCGTGGTACGTTGAAAGTAGCCGCAGTAAAAGCGCCAGGTTTTGGCGACAGGAGAAAAGAAATGCTGCAGGATATTGCTGTGTTGACAAAAGGTATCGTGATCAGCGAAGAACAAGGTTATAAACTGGAGAATGCAGACCTGACCTATTTAGGAGTTGCGACTACCGTTACTATTGATAAGGACAATACGACCATTGTAGGGGGTAAAGGTAAAAAAGAGGATATCAACGCCCGTATCAACCAGATCAAAGCACAGATCGAAGTAACGACCTCCGATTACGATAAAGAAAAATTGCAGGAGCGTTTGGCTAAGCTGAGTGGTGGTGTAGCGGTATTGAACATTGGCGCCGCGACAGAAATGGAAATGAAAGAAAAGAAGGATCGTGTTGACGATGCACTGCATGCAACAAGAGCAGCGGTGGAAGAAGGTATCGTTCCGGGTGGTGGTGTAGCTTTTATCCGGGCGATTGAATCGCTTGACAAATTCAAAGGATCCAATGAAGATGAAACAACAGGCGCCGTTATCGTAAGGAGATCTTTGGAAGAACCTCTCCGCCAGATCGTGGCAAATGCAGGTATCGAAGGCTCTATCGTGGTACAAAAAGTAAAAGATGGTAAAGGCGATTATGGCTTTAACGCCAGGACAGAAGAATATGAGAACCTGTTGAAAGCTGGTGTCATCGATCCTACAAAAGTTACCCGTATAGCTCTTGAAAACGCTGCTTCTATTGCAGGTATGCTGCTCACTACAGAGTGTGTGATCGCAGATAAGCCGAAAAAAGAAGAGGCACCTCATTCGCACGGAGCTCCGGGAATGGGTGATATGGGATATTCATACGAGAAAGACAGTAATATGACAAAATCCCGTTCCGGTTTAACCGGGACGGGATTTTTATTTACAGTTGTTGAAAATTTACTATGGAAGCCCGGTCGATTATGGTTAATTTTAAAACCTTTTAATGAAACTGGTTCAAGCCGGCGGGGCAGTTAGAAATTATTATTGATCTTAAATAAAACTTATGAGAAAGATGTACAAACCCATCTTTACTGTGTTGATAGCACTCTG
>DATLCB010000285.1:0-10470 GCA_035526625.1 Chitinophagaceae bacterium | reverse complement strand
CAACCCTTTTTTACTACCAAGCCAACAGGGCAGGGAACAGGATTGGGCTTGAGTTTAAGCTATGATATTGTAAAGGCGCATGGAGGGGAAATAAAAGTAGATACAAAAGAAAATGAAGGAACAGGATTTACAATAGTATTGCCTGCCTGAACATGGTGGGGTGCCGAATAGCTATCGGGATGAAGGTAGAAACAGAAGCGGAGGGAACTAATTTTATCATTCTCTTGTCCAAATAATAACGATAACGCTATAAAATGAGATCCATCTTTAAAACATATTTGTTCATACTGGTGATTTTGCATTTCCTGTTTACGATGCCTGTTTCCGCCCAGCAGAGCTGCTACACCTGTAATTATGACTCACTGGTAACAACCTTCAGCAGTATTAAAACTGACGAAGCAAAGATCAGGCACCTGAAATTGCTGGTTGACCTGGCTTATGAACCCGGCAGTACACCTACCGATGCAACGATCTCTTATTTACAACTCCTGGTAGAGCTGAACAAAAAAGCAAGGATCATTAAAGGAACGCCTTACGAACTGATGTATGCCGGATTTGTACAGTGGCGGGAAGGAGAATTGGAGAAAGCGCTCGGGAATATCAAGCAGGCTGTTAGTGAATTTGATAAGGAGAAAAGGATCATTACTACTTTACTGACACAGATGCGGATACTATATAACCGGATGAACAAACAAGAGGACAGGTTACAGTATTATAAAGAAAAACTGGAATATTACCTTGTCAATGGCCCCGTGGAGAACACAGCGGCTTGTTATCATGCTATAGCGGGCTATTATGCTTACAAAGCCGCTTATAATATCGCTATCAATAATTATCTGAAAGCGGCAGAAGTGTATCAGCATTTTTTTCCCTGGTACTATAATAATGAGATCGGCGTGATAGGTTCCTATTATATAGAATGGGGAAATGTGGTGAAAGGGGAGAATTACCTGAAGACGGCGATACCTAGCCATAAATTAACAGGCGACAGCACCAATGTGGCTTATTGCCTGAAGGCCCTCATACAATCCAGTGCAAGAAAAGGGAATTATAAAGAAGCATTGGCTTATGCGGATGAGGCTATCCGCTTCTCTGATAAAAAACTTGTAGACCCCACTTATGCTATCTCTATCGTGAATAAAGCCCTTGTCTTATTGGCAATGAATCAACCTGATTCAGCCTACCCATATATAATGGAGGCCAAAAAAATAAAAGATTCGCTTCATTTTCAGCTTGCATCCACTTCGGGGAGCCTGGAAACAAATTATGCTTTGTACCTGTATTACCAGCAAAAAAAACAGGAAAGTCTTGCCGCAAAGTTTTTGCTGGATGCCTATACGGAAGCTGAGCAGCAGAAAATAAATGATAAGCAATTACTTTATCTCAGGGAGCTGGCAGTCTTTTATGAAAAGCAACAGCCAGCCCGGGCCATGCAGTACATGAATAAATACCTGGGATTATCAGAACAGATCGCCAGTGACCAGGGCAGTTTTAATATAGCGGGTTATGAGACCGAACTAAAGGAGTTGGAACAGAACAAGCGGATAAGCACTTTAAAACAGCAACAGGCTATACAGCAGGCTACGCTTAGACAACGCAGCACCATTTTGTGGATATCACTCAGCGCTCTTTTGCTGGTCGTGATCTCATTGATATTTTTATTCCGCCAGTTTTATTACAATAAGAAAACCTTACGTTCATTACGCAAAACACAGCGACAGCTTATCACCGCGGAGAAAATGGCATCATTAGGTGAACTCACCGCAGGTATTGCCCACGAGATCCAGAACCCACTGAACTTTGTCAATAATTTTTCTGAAGTGAATACGGAGTTGATCGATGAAATGGAACAGGAACTGGATCAGGGTAAATTGGATGATGCGAGGTCGATCGCAAAAGATATCAGGGACAATGAGAAAAAGATCAATTACCACGGTAAAAGGGCTGATACTATTGTAAAAGGAATGTTGCAACATAGCCGCAGCAGCAACGGAGTAAAAGAACCAACAAATATCAATGCTTTGTGTGATGAATATTTTCGTCTGGCCTATCATGGGTTACGGGCCAAGGACAAGACGTTCAACGCTGGCATGAGAACCGATTACGATGCAACTATCGGTAACATCAACATCATACCACAGGATATTGGCCGGGTGATCCTTAATCTTATTACGAACGCTTTTTACGCGGTAAATGAAAAAAAACTGTCAGTGGCAGAAAACTATGAGCCCGCTGTTTCTGTAAGCACAAAAAAGAACAATGGTAAAATAGAGATAAGAGTCCGGGATAATGGCAATGGCATCCCGCAAAAAGTGCTGGATAAGATCTTTCAACCTTTTTTTACCACCAAGCCCACAGGACAAGGAACGGGATTGGGTCTATCGTTGAGCTATGATATTGTAAAAGCGCATGGTGGGGAGATCAGGCTGAATAGCCAGGAAGGAGAAGGAACTACTTTTTCAGTCTATCTGCCGCTTTAACAGGCAATAGACCCTTCTTCCGGGATGCTAAGAGGTGAAAGACCGATCTTGCTATGAAATTTCTACCTTTTTATGCAGACTAAGAGCTGAACCGTTTCTTTGTCGTGCATGGATAAACGTTAACTTCGTAAAGTATACAGATAATAGAAAAAATTTATAAATAAAAATCGGGAAGCATGCCGAAGTATATAATAGAAAGACAAATACCAGGAGCCGGGAGCCTGTCTGCAACTGACTTGAAATCCATTTCCCAAAAATCAAGAGAAGTCCTTTGTTCACTGGGTACTGATATTCAGTGGATACATAGTTATGTAGCCGGCGATAAGATCTACTGTATTTATTTAGCTCCTAATGAAGAACTCATAAGGGAACATGCACGGTTAGGTGGCTTTCCGGCTAATAGTATCACCGAGATCGCCAGTATCATTGACCCTATATCGGCAGAATAAATTTCTTGTGCTTTGGCGATACTGTTTTGACCATACCCGTTAAAAGCTAACCGGGGAAGTTTAAAATCATCTATACATGGGCCAACAGGAACCAACAGTTGCAGAGCTGAAACAGCTATTGGCAGCCCAGGCTCTCGAACTTCAGCAAAAGAACAGGGAACTCGAAGTGCAAACCGCTTTGGAAGAAGTGAGGGTTCGTGCAACTGCCATGCGTAATAGCTCCGAATTGGCGGAAACTTCTGCTATCTTATTCCAGCAGCTGAAAGTACTTCAGATAAATGCTATCCGTACCGGCGTGGGGATCTTTGATGAAGCCAACGATGCAATGGAGCTCTGGCTGACCACAGTTTCAGACAAACAGGAAGTGCTGCGTATCCTTGACTATGTCAACCTGCATATCCATCCGGTATTTGAAAAGATCATAGCTGCCCGCAAGGAGAACAGACCTTATGCATTAACCATACTTAAAGGCGATGAAGTAAAGAGATATTACCAGACCATGTCTACCTACCTGTTGCTGGATAAGCAGACAAAGTACAATAAACAGGAATATTATTACTCCTTTTTTTTTAGACAGGGTACCATCAACGTAGTAATGGATAAAGTACTTTCCGATGAGGAATGCGGCATCATGATACGTCTCGCGCAGGTATTCGGACTCATCTATACCCGCTTTCTCGATCTCCAGAAATCGGAAGAAGCCAAACAGGAAGTTGAAGCAGCACTGCAGGAATTGAAAGCTACACAATCCCAACTTATCCAATCAGAGAAAATGGCCTCATTGGGTGAACTCACCGCCGGCATAGCACATGAAATTCAAAACCCATTGAACTTCGTCAATAATTTTTCCGAGGTCAATACGGAATTAATTGAAGAGATGAGATCAGAATTGGCTGCAGGCAATGCTCAACAGGCAATGGAGATCGCTGATGATATAAAGAAGAACAACGAGAAGATATCTCATCATGGCAAGCGGGCCGACTCGATCGTAAAAGGCATGCTGCAGCACAGCCGAAACAGCAGCGGACAAAAAGAACTGACCGATATCAATGCACTTGCCGATGAATGTATGCGACTGAGCTATCATGGCCTGCGGGCGAAAGACAAGACCTTCAATGCAAAAATGGAAACCGATCTTGACAATAGCCTTCCCAAAATATATATAGCGCCACAGGATATTGGACGGGTCGTACTCAACTTGTTCACGAACGCTTTTTATTCGGTCATGCAAAAGAAGAAAGAACTTGGAGAAGCATTCGAACCGGTCGTTACCGTAAAGACAGCAAGAAAAGAGGAGGGTATAACCATTTCCATTCGTGATAATGGTAATGGAGTTCCACCAAAAGTGATAGACAAGATCTTCCAGCCTTTCTTTACTACTAAGCCGGTAGGGGAGGGAACCGGGCTCGGACTTAGCATGAGTTACGATATTATCACCAAGGGGCATAACGGCGAATTGAAAGTGACCACGAAGGAAGGAGAGTACGCAGAATTCATCATTTATTTACCAGCTAAATCATAAATTCACCAACAAACCCTCAACAATGAAGATTCTAGTAGTAGACGATGAAAGAGATGTACAGACACTTTTTGAACAGCGATTCAGGAAAGAGATCAAAAGCGAAGAGATACATTTCGATTTTGCTTTTTCAGGTGAAGAAGCGCTGATTTACCTCCACCAGCATGAACAGGAGGCGGTACTGATATTGTCGGACATCAACATGCCGGGTATGAGCGGGCTGGAACTGCTGAAGCAGATCAAACAGAAGTATATGAAACCCCCGCCTGTGGTCATGATGATCACGGCATATGGAGACGCAGAGAATTATAATACGGCTAAACAATTGGGAGCGGATGATTTTCTGACAAAGCCTGTTGACTTCCCTTCGTTAAAAGAAAAACTAAAAGCGGTACACTAATGGCAAAGATCCTTGTTGTAGATGATGAGGCGGACCTGGAAGCGCTCATCAAGCAAAAATTCAGGCAGAAGATAAGAGAGAACCAGTATGAGTTTGTTTTTGCGATCAATGGGGTAAAAGCATTGGAGCAACTGGAGCAGCACCAGGATGTGGACGTGGTGCTGAGCGATATCAATATGCCGGAAATGGATGGCCTTACGCTTCTTACCAAACTCAATGAACAAAATAATCTATTGAAATCCGTTATCGTTTCCGCTTATGGCGATATGGAGAATATCCGGACTGCCATGAACCGCGGGGCTTTTGATTTTATTACCAAGCCTGTCAATTTCGAAGACCTGGAGTTGACCATGCAAAAGACATTGAAGCATGTGCAACAGATGAAGGACACGATGAAAGCTATCAAGGAGAATAATATCCTGCGGATGTATGTGGATGAAACCGTTTTGAATTTTATGGGCGGCCGTGAATTTGAATCTTCTTTGGGAGCTAATGAAAATGTGGAAGCGACTGTGGCTTTCATTGATATCTGCGGATTTACTTCGATAAGTGAAACTGAGCAGCCCGATAAAGTGGTAAAGCTGCTGAACCAGTATTTTGACCTGATGGTTAAAGAGATCATTGCGCAAAATGGCCTTGTCGATAAATTCATTGGCGATTGCGTGATGGCGGTGTTTAAAGGGGATTATCATTTGGACAGGGCTATCGATGCCTGCCTCGCCATTCGGAATAGCATCGGGTCATTACCCGCAACCGGCGATTTTTTACCCAAAGTAACTATCGGTATCAACAGCGGGGAAATGATATCAGGCAATATCGGTTCTGTTACGCTGAAGCGGCTTGACTATACGGTGATCGGCGATACGGTGAACACGGCGCAGCGGTTGCAAAGCACCGCCGCTCCCGGGCAGGTAGTGATCATTGAAAATTGCTATGAGAAAATAAAGCAATCATTCCGGTGCAACAAGGTTGGAGAAATGAAACTCAAGAATAAGGCAAATCCTGTTACCATTTACGAAGTCCTTGACTGATCCATAATTTTAAATTGATGCAGTACCAGCAAGCATATGATTTCCTGATGCCCAAACTGGAGAATGAATTGCCTCCCGGCCTGGCCTATCATAATGCAACGCATACAAGATCGGTGATCGCTGCTGCTGAATACCTGGCCGCAAAAGAAAATATAACGGGTGACGATCTTGTCATCCTGAAAACAGCCGCATTATTTCATGATGCAGGTTTTCTTCAACAGGCAGATGGCCATGAAGAGATATCCTGTATCATGGCCAGGGACTATTTGCCGGATCTTGGTTATACGGACAGCCAGGTAGAACATATTTGCCGGATGATCATGGCGACGCATTTGCCACAAAATCCGGCTGACCACTTAGGTCAGATCCTGTGTGATGCCGACCTTTTTTATATTGGTAAAAAAGGGTACCAGGCCAATGCCGAAAACCTTTACCAGGAGTTTAAGCAAAGGGGAATTGTAAAAACAGAATCTGAGTGGCCACTTATACAAGTAGAGTTCCTTTCCAATCACGAGTTCTTTACAAGGACGGCTGTTGCAGAACTGGAACCGACAAAACAGGAAATATTAAAAGAGCTCAAATCAAGACTGGATAAAGCACTGTCTTCACACACAGAGGATAAACCCGCACAACTGATACAGGATATCGTACTGATGATAATAGGAGTGACCATTGCGGGAGCAGCACTTAAACTATTCCTGGTGCCGAATCATTTTTTTGATGGCGGCGTTACCGGTATATCACTGTTGGTACATGAGTCATATCATTTCAACCTCGGTTTAGTGATACTGGTATTAAATCTGCCGCTGATCATTGTTAGTTATTTCAGCATCGGCAAACGATTTGCTTTACGAACTCTGCTGAGTGTGATCTTACTGGGAGTTGCTTTGCTATTGATACCAAATGAAGGAATGACAAAGGATAAACTGCTTATCTCTGTATTTGGCGGCGCATTCCTGGGAATTGGTATTGGACTCGTCATGCGTACGGGCGCCGCGCTGGATGGTATCGAAGTCCTGGCTGTTTATACTTTAAAAAGAACATCGTTTACGATCAGTGAGATCATCCTCGGGATCAACATCATCATCTTCGCGGTAGCGGGATTTCGTTTTGGATTGGAAACAGCGGTATATTCCATACTCACTTACTTCACAGCCACCCGTTGTATCGATTATGTAGTGGAAGGTTTACAGGCATATACTGGCGTCACGATTGTGTCAGGCAAAAGCGAAGCGATCAAGTATCAATTGGTCAATAAACTCGGCAGGGGTATCACTGTCTATAAAGGTGAGCGGGGATTCCTTCCCGGGCAATTCGATGTGAGCTCGGATTGTGATATCATTTTCACTGTTATTACACGTCTTGAATTACGTAAGCTAAAAAATCTTGTTTACGATGTGGACCCTAAAGCATTCGTATTTGCAAACACTATCAAAGAAGCTTCAGGGGGCATCATTAAACGCAGGCACGCACATTAATAATTTGACAACTAGTCAATTCGATAATTAGACAATTGAACAACTGGAGTTTAAGCATTGGCTAATTACCAATTGCCGAATTAAAGTCCTAATACTTCTTTCAATTTTCCATAACCGCTTCGACTTACTGGCACCTTAGCACCTGAACGAAGAATGGCTACATGATTATCTTTCTCATAAGGATCGATCCTTGTTATCTGTTGCACGTTGACGATATAGGAACGGTGTGAACGGACGAATTGTTCTTTGTCCAGCGACTGTTCAAAATGATTCATGGTCTTGTTCTTCAGGAAATATCCTTCCGCAGTATGGATCTTTACATAATCATCCGCCGCTTCCAGGTAGAAAACATCTTTTACAGGAATGATCTTGATCTTGCTACCATTCTTTACTACGATACGCTGGCTTTGAGAAGGGGAGAAAGAAGCTGATTCGATCAGGTCCTGTGTAGCTTTTCCTGTAACCGAAGATTTCTGCTCATTCCATTTGGTAATGGCCTTATCAAACCTGTCCTGGTTGAACGGTTTTAATAAATAGTCCACCGCGTGCGATTCAAAAGCTTTGATAGCATATTCATCAAAAGCGGTGGTGAAAATAACAGAAGGCGGCTGTTCGATCAGTTCAAGCATTTCAAAGCCCGTTATTTTGGGCATTTGAATGTCCAGGAAAATAAGATCGGGCTGGTGTTGTTGAATAGCTTTTAATCCTTCAAACCCATCACCACATTCCTGCAGCACTTCTAATTGGGGATGCTTTTGCAGGTATTCTTTCACAACGCTTCTTGCGAGGGGCTCATCATCTATGATTATTATTTTACTCATATTGGTTTGCTTTATAATTGTCAGGCACCCATAGGTGTCAGACAATCTGCGGGATCTTTACGATCGTTATAAAAACATTTCCTTTTGCTTCTGTTACCAGGAGATCGGTACGGGCGAATAACAGGTACAATCTCCGTTGCACTGACCTCAATCCAAAACCTGTTCCCTGTTTTGGTGAGGAGGTTTCAGGGTCAAAAGGATTCATTACCCTGATCACTAAATTATTTTCTTCTTTTGATGCAAAGAGTTTTATCACTGTCTCGCCGGTTGTATCATACAACCCAAATTTAATCGCATTTTCAACAATGGGTTGCAACAGGAGTGCGGGCAGTTTCAGCTGGCCTGTCTCTTCCGCTATTTCGATCTCTGTGGCCAGGCGGTTACCAAATCTTACTTTTTCAATATCAAGGTAAAGCTGGAGGTATTGCAACTCTTCCTGCAGGTTCACGGTCTGCGTTTCTTCTTTTTTGATCGTGCCCCTTAAGAAATCGGAAAGCTGTTGTATCATCTTCCTGGCTTCCTCTGGCCTGTTCCCGATCAGGGCATTGATAGAGTTCAAACTGTTGAACAGGAAATGCGGCTGCAATTGCTGCCGCAGTTTGAACAACTCTGCTTCTTTTGCCAGTTTTTCTGCATCCGACTTCCTGGCTTCTTTTTCTTTTTGTTCCTGCTGGTTGAACCAGAGCATGCTTATCATGGTCACGCAGCCGAGTAATAAAAAAGCGATACTGAAACGGATGGATAAAGAATGATGTAGTATGTCAGCATAGCCTTCATAACCCCCCAGTATAAGTTTCAATAACCATTTGATCAATACGAGCCAGATGATCGTGAGAAAAAGACAAATAGAAAAGATATTGATGTATTGCTGCCCCCTCGGCAGGTAGTACCGGAGTGTATTCATAACGAGCAAGCATATCAGTAGCAGCAGGGTATTGCAGATAGCACTATCAATGATAGCGGCTTTCCATGGGAGATCAAAGAAATGGAGCACCATCACATTATCGACCATCATCACTGCCCAACAGACAATGAAGATGATCCTGAACCGCGTAACTGATAAGGGAGAACTGGCCATTGTTTAAGCGAGGTTCAATAATTCATGCGTGTTACCAAAACGGATCTGTTCGGCTTTGGCATATACGAATTTCAGGTAGCTATCCGCGTCGGGGGCTTCTTCCACCCTTGAATATAGTTCGGTGCCATCGATAAGCTCTTGTAGGAGGTAGATCTCACTCACACTGATGAACTGCCAGCGTACCAGTTGTGCCTGCTGGTTAAAGAAGATCTCCTCCGAACGCATACCGAGCGACTGGGCTTTATGAAATGCTTCTTCTTTACTATCGGCGGTTATGAGTCGCAATTGTTCATCAAACTGTGCGGTGTGGCTTCCATCACCGCAAAGGATGCGGAAAACCATTTTTGATAAATACCAGTTCATGCAGGTTTGGTTATTTGGTTTGCTACCGGTCAGGCCATCATTCTACATTGTTCAATATGTCCCGCCGGTACTTTAATAGCTTTTTATCTCCGTGCCACCGAAGATCACTGTGCCTTTTAATAACAATACTTTCTCTGGGTTGTCTGTCACGGTTTGCATGTTACGCTTGTCTTCTAATCCGCCGAAAATGGTAACCGCTTCTGATTTGACTGTCCAGTCAGCAGGAACAACGAGTTTGGTTCCACCAAAGATGGTGGTCAGTTCCAGTACTGCAGTGCCTTTAAAATCTGCACGGGTAAGGTCAAGCTCAGTGCCACCGAATATGCTGATAAGGTCGCCACCTTTAAAATTTTTAGAAATGATATTTTTTTTAGAGCCCCCAAAAAGGGAAGTGCTGTCGACAAAATCTTCTTTATAATCTTTCTCGTTTGGGTAGGTCTCTTCTGTTGTTGGTTCTTCTTTAATGCCTGAATTCAAAGAATTTTTTTTTTGGCCCATGACCTTTTCCTGGCAATGGACGCGACGGGGTCTCAGTATCAGCATACCGCCAATAAGGATCAGTATGCCGGGGAATATATATTGACGTATAGCGATATCAGGATAGACCCTGTTGATAAGAAATGCACTGCCGATCAGTATCATTAAGAACCAGGCGCCGCCTTTGAATTTATGTTTGAGCCCGATGAACAATCCCAATGCCACAAGGAACATGGGCCAGCTGAATACCCATTCAGGTACATCGGTTAATGTATTCCTCAGTAAGGCGGCCACACCGATCAGGAGGATAAAGAAGCCGGTCCAGATATGACTGTTACCGCTTTCATTATATCTTCTTTCTCTCCATCTTTCCC
>DATLCB010000284.1:0-17199 GCA_035526625.1 Chitinophagaceae bacterium | reverse complement strand
TCCGCATCCTGCCACTAAGACCGGAAGGCGGAACCGACACACCGAATACGGCGCTCATGCTGGGACGCTCATTGGAATGGAACTCCTCTAAATTGTCCTTTTGCAATTGGGGACGTGAATAGCTGAGACGTTTATGATCATCACCCGTATAATTTTTGATAGGATAGTTCGGCTCGTCCTGGGAATTGAAATCGATACCCCACCCTTTTACTTCCTGCGGATCTATTTTTTCTACTTCCATAAAATTTGTTTTTAATTTCTTGCGGTTGAAGGAATGAGCACCGTTTTGATACAATTATCGAGCTTGCTGGTGAAAATCCGGTAAGCATCGGAGATCTCTTCCAGGGGCATACGATGGGTGATCAGTTTTTTTGGATCTAACACGCCCGAACGAATATGAGCGATCAACCGGGGGAGCAATCGTTTTACGGATGCCTGGTTTGCCCGGATCGTGATCCCTTTATTCACCACGTTACCGATGGGCACTAATGTACCGATAGGTCCGTAAACACCTACAATGGAAAGTATCCCTCCTTTTTTAACCGAATTGATCGCCCAGTGTAAAGCAGTACTTGCACCACCCATCAGCAGCATTTTCTTGCCCATCATCGTCATCGCCGCATTACCACAGGCATCCGCACCTACAGCGTCGATACATACATCTGCGCCCAACCAGCCGGTTGTTTTTTTGAGAAAGACAACAGGATCACCAATAGATTTGAAATTATAGGCTTCACAAGGTGCATATTGGCGGGCAAAATCCAGCCGGTATTCTACCTGGTCAATTATAATAACACGACCAGCCCCAAATAACCATGCACATCTTGCAGCCATGATACCTACTGGTCCGGCACCAAAGACCACGACCGTATCGCCTTTTTTAATACCTCCCATTTCTGCAGCCTGATAACCCGTGGGAACAACATCGGTCAGCAGCACCGCATCATCATGATCGATATCCGGGGGAATGATCATCGGTCCCACGTCTGCATACGGTACACGTACATATTCTGCCTGTCCGCCATCATAGCCACCGGCGGTATGCGAATAGCCAAAAATCCCACCAACGGCAGTAGCTTCTGAATTGGATTCATGACAGTTGCCATAAAGTTCCTGTTTACAAAAAGTACAAACACCACAGGCAATATTGAAAGGCACTAATACCTTGTCACCTGTTTTTAATTTCTGTACAGATGAACCGATCTCGACCACTTCCCCGATAAATTCGTGTCCAAAGGTTGATCCAACCCTTGTATCCGGTACCAGGCCATTATAAAGATGTATATCTGAACCACAGATGCATGATCGGGTGACCCTTACTATTGCATCACCGGGATGCAGTATCTCTGGTTCTGGTTTATTTTCTACACGGACACGCCTCGGCCCCCGATAGGTCATTGCTAACATAGTTATCTCCTTTTTTTAGTGATTGATCGTTACGATTTGAACGGACTTATCCAACTGTGTAGCGGAGCACAGGTAAGGATTGACAGTAAAAATGATGCCAGTGAAAAAAACGTTTAGGAAAACAAAGCATGGGGTAATTGCGCCACGAAGGTGGAAGTAAGTGGGAGTTAGTTTTAATTGATAACCGTGAATATTAAATTGGAAAAGACCCCATTCTTTTTTTATGTACCTTGATCTACAACCAAAGCTGCATCTATGAGATCTCATTTCTTTTTATTGATCTTCCTGATGGTTTTACTTTGCCAATGCGGGAAAGATACAGATACCAGGACCAATGATCACCCTCCAACGGTAACAACAGCCGCCGCTACGAATATTGCATCCACTACTGTAACCGTAGGTGGTACGATCACCGATCAAGGAAGCTCCACTGTTACTGAACGTGGGGTTTGTTGGGGATTAAATCCTAACCCGGATTTTAATTCCGCCACGATATACTCGACGGGAAATGCAAATCCCTTTTCTTTCAATCTGGTCTCCCTAACCCCTTCCACTCTCTATTATGCACGTGCTTACGCGAAAAATACATTCGGTGCGTCATTCGGTCCCCAAGTTATTTTTACAACCTTACCAGTGGGACCTTCGGTTCCTATCCTTACAACAACAGCAATTTCTGCGATCACTTCTTCCGCGGCTAGTAGCGGAGGAAACATCAGTACCGATGGTGGAGCTGTGGTAACGGCACGAGGTGTGTGCTGGAATACAAGTACAGGTCCGACCATTTCGAATAACCATACAACGGATGGAACTGGTACAGGCTCTTTTACGAGTGGGTTAAACGGGTTAGCTGCGAATACAACATATTTTGTAAGAAGTTATGCTACAAATAGTGTTGGAACAGCCTATGGAAATGAATTGAGTTTTACTACTGCTCCCGCGCCTCCTGCTAATGTGTATGCTGCAGGTTCAGAAAAATTCTCTGCCAGTATTTTTATTGCCAAGACATGGAAAAATGGTATCGCCACAGATCTGACAAACGGAACTTTCGACGCACAGGCTGCATCGATCTATGTTTCAGGGACCGATGTATATGCTTGCGGTTATGAAAGGAATGCAACTGGATTCCTGGTGGCCAAATACTGGAAGAATGGAGTAGCTACCTCTTTAACAGGCGGTACTACCAATGCAAGAGGCTTTTCCATTTTCGTATCGGGTGCTGACGTATATGTAGCAGGTGTTGAAAGGCTACCCGCAGGTAATGATGTTGCCCGCTATTGGAAGAATGGAGCAGCTGTTACAGTGAGCAACCTCTCACTTACCGCTTATGCTACGGGAATATTTGTTTCCGGTGCTACTGTATAGTCTGCGGTACAGAAACTAATGCTTCAGGAAAATCTGTTGCCAAATTATGGACCAATGGTACTGGAACCGATCTTTCAGATGGCACGACGAATGCATCGACATGGGGTGTTTATGCATCAGGTGCAGATGTATACGTTACGGGAGAAATTTCAGACGCATTGAATATTCAATCTGCTAAATCATGGAAGAATGGGGTCAGGACCGATCTTATAAATGGGGTCAATTGCATTGGTCGCTCGGTTTTTGTTGCAGGGACCGACGTCCATATTGCGGGTTTCCAGGTTTTGAACCAGGCAAAGTTGTGGACGAATAATATTCTTAACAACCTCACTCCTGTATCAGGCAATAATACATACGCCAATTCGGTGTATGTTTTAGGTGCTGATGTATATGCTTCCGGAGCAGAAAATGACCTCCCGCGTATCTGGAAAAATGGAACAGGCACCACTCTCTCTACCAATGCGGGCAGGCCAGGAGCGGCTGTTGCTGTTTTTGTGACGAATTGATGTATGGTTGTGTGGAAGAGGTTTGACGTCGCACGGCTCAGGGAATTTGCCTTAGCTTTATATCTTCCTTGTCCGATCTTCCGGACTTAATTACACAATGCAATGTCCAATGCTTAGTTTTTCCACTATTAAGTTGCTCAGGATACCATTTTCTTTTTTCCTTTCTCCCATTTATCTCTTTGCCCTTGCACAGGTACCACATATTGACTGGCCACGGGCTTTGCTGATCTTTTTCATCCTCCATTTTCTCATTTACCCTGCCAGCAATGGATATAATAGTTATATGGACAGAGACACTCAAAGCATTGGTGGACTTGAAAAACCACCCATGCCTTCAACCGAACTTTTCAAGGTCAGCATAGCGCTTGATATCATGGGCATCCTGTTAAGCCTGCTGGTAGCACCCCTGTTTGCTGGGGTGATGCTGTTCTATATCGGGGCATCCAAAGCTTACAGCTACAGGGGGATCCGCCTGAAGAAATATCCATATCTCGGCTATCTTATTGTCATTCTTTTCCAGGGAGCCCTCACCTTCTGGCTGGTATATTATGGAAGCAATGGCGAAACAGCAACCACAGTACCATGGCAGGGCATGGTCATTTGCGCATTATTGGTGGGAGGTTTTTACCCGCTTACACAGATCTACCAGCATCAGCAGGACTTCGATGATGGTGTGCAAACGATCAGTTATAAGCTGGGATATACAGGTACATTTGTTTTCTGCACAGCTATCTACCTGCTGGCCTGGGTATTCATGGCACAATTTTTTATCCGTAATCACCAGGAAAATAAGTTATTGGTTACAGGCATCTGTTTCATCCCTGTTGTCGTTTATTTCATAGCATGGTTTAGAAAAGTGTACAAGAATAAAAGCGAGGCTAATTTCAGGAATACAATGAAGATGAACTGGCTTGCCGCTACCTGTACCAATCTTTCTTTTCTTATCCTTTTAACCTGGAGATGGTTTGAGTAAGATAGTATCCATAGGAACAGCGGTACCGGCATTCCGGCATGAACAGAAAAAGATATTTGAGTTCATGCACCGCGTCTATGCGATGAACGAAGTGGAAAAAAGAAAACTCAAATTCCTTTACCGCCATTGTGGTATCGAAACCCGTTATTCCGTCCTTCCCGATTATGGTCTTCCCGCCAATGAATGGCAATTCTTTCCTGCTTCAGAGAACCTTGAACCCTTCCCTTCCATGGAAGAAAGAATGAAGATCTTTCAATTGAATGCCGCTCCACTTTCAATGCAGGCCATAAAGGATTGTTTGAAAGATAACCCGGTGGGGCAGATCACACATCTTATTACGGTAAGCTGCACCGGCATGAGCGCCCCGGGTCTTGATCTCGAACTACTGGAGTTATTGGATCTTCCTGTGACAACCTGGAGAACATCGGTGAACCTGATGGGATGTTATGCCGCGATCCATGCCCTCAAATTAGCCGATACGATCTGCCGTGCCGACCCTGCATCGCAGGTATTGCTGGTTTGCACCGAATGTTGTACACTTCATTTCCAAAATGTAAATACAGAAGACAATATTACCAGCAGTCTTTTGTTTGGCGACGGCGCAGCCGCCGTGCTGGTATCAGGAGATAAAAATGTGGAAGGCTTATTCATTGAACAATTTTATTCTTCTGTTTCGCTGAAAGGTAAGAAGGACATGGTATGGGAAATGTCATCAACAGGGTTTCAAATGACCCTGAGTGGTTATATACCCGAATTGATAGGAGAAGACTTTGATGGTTTTGTTACCGATGCTTTACAAAAAAAGGGCCTGGGTAAAAAAGATATCACACATTGGTGTATTCATCCCGGTGGCAAAAGGATATTAGAAGCCATTCACAACAGTCTTGGATTCAGCAACGGCCAGTTCGGTCATAGTTACGATATATTAAGAGAGTACGGCAATATGTCATCGCCTACGATCTTATTTGTCCTTGACCGGATACGTAAAACCTTAGATCAAAACCACAGCAACCGCATCTTCGGCGCTGCCTTTGGACCTGGACTGACAATGGAAACATTTATTTTATCAGCATGATCGATCTTAGCCACCGCAGCTACCAGAAAGAAATTATGGATCAGGACAATATTCCTTTCGCTGATATAGAACAAACCTTAAAGGAGCTGAATACTGTAAATACAAGACTGGGCGGACACGCTATAACCCGGGACGGTGTGAAGCAATTAATGAAGGAACAAAAAAGCTTGCTTATCTGCGAGATCGGCTGCGGAGGTGGCGACAACCTTGTTGCTATACACCGCTCCCTTTCTAAAAATAATATTACCGCCAGTTTTATCGGGATCGATATGAATCCCGAATGTATAGCTTTTGCCAGGCGGCAATATCCAAACCTTCCCTGCCAATGGATCCTCAGTGATTATGCGCTGGCAGATCTTTCTCAAAACCCGCCCGATATCATTTTTTCTTCACTTTTCTGTCATCATTTTACGGATGAACAACTCGTCTTCATGTTGCAATGGCTGAAGAGGAACAGCAAACAAGGCTTTTTCATCAATGATCTTCACCGCCACTGGCTGGCGTATTATCTTATTAAGTATATCACAAAGTTTTTTAGTAAGTCGTACCTGGTAAAGAATGATGCCTGCTTATCGGTTGCACGTAGTTTCAGGAAAAAAGAATGGCAACAACTCTTTCTTCGGGCGAATATCCCTTTATCCAGTATCCGCTGGCGCTGGGCCTTCCGGTGGCTGGTGATCGGGAAAAATCAAAATAAATAATGCCTGATGATCTACTATATGATGCAGCGATCATCGGTGGCGGGTTAGCCGGGCTTTCATTATCGATACAGTTAGCAAGGGAAGGATATACAGTAGTGCTAATGGAGAAAGAGGAATATCCTCTCCGCAGAGTTTGCGGTGAATATATCAGCATGGAATCCTGGGATTTTTTAGAAAGCCTGGGAATTAACCTGTCCTCGCTGGGCGTATCGAAAATAAAAACGCTAGAAATATCTTCTGTAAAAGGTCGTTCATTTGAACAGGACCTGCCGCTTGGTGGTTTTGGTATCAGCCGTTATTTACTGGATGCAACGCTTGCGGGTATTGCTGTGCGATCGGGTGTTGCGCTGATGCAGCAAACACGGGTGAATGAAATGAACTATCTCAATGATGAGTTCATCATTGGATCATCACGGGGTTCGATCCGCGCAAAGGTTGCTGCAGGTTGTTATGGCAAACGAAGTAATCTCGATATCAAATGGAAACGACCCTTTACCCGTTCCGAAAAAGGAAAGCTCAATAATTACATTGGAGTGAAATACCATATCCGCTATGATCTCCCCGAAGACAGGATAGCATTACATAATTTCAGGAACGGCTACTGCGGTATTGTAAAAGTCGAAAAAGATGAATACTGTCTCTGCTACCTCACGGCGGCTTCCAACCTGAAGAAAAGCGGCAACGATCTAAAAAAAATGGAGCATTCCATTTTATCAGCGAATCCGCATTTACATAAAATATTCCGGGAATGCGAAATGTTATGGGATACTCCTGTCACGATATCACAAATAAGTTACCGGCGAAAATCACAGGTGGAGGACCATGTGCTGATGACGGGTGATGCTGCAGGCATGATCACACCTCTTTGTGGTAATGGCATGAGCATGGCTTTACATGGAAGTAAAATAGCGGCAGCGCTGATGACTGGTTTCTTACAGGGAAATATCACACGAAAAAAAATGGAGGAAGAATATGCCCGAAGATGGCGCACGAATTTTGCCAGCCGTTTGCGGATGGGCCGGGCGATACAAAGAATGTTTGGTAGTGTGTGGCTCAGCAATGTGCTGGTGAAAATAGGAAGGTCCTTTCCTTCCGTGACAAGAGCGTTGATACGTAAAACACATGGAAGTTCTTTTTAATACAGAACACTGATTGTTATGATCACCATGATTACTTAGTCTCCTTAGAACATCGTCTCGTTAAATGTGATAGAAGAAATATTGCTGCAAAACAATATAATAGTAACCTACTTTTTCAAAAGCGCCGCTGTTTTTCCCCGCTATGGCACTATTGTTGTCTATACTCTACAGTTCTTTTTACATGATAGTTTTCAATGCCTTTTAAAGTATTGAATTTCTTTCTCATGTTTTTTTGCGGCGTCCAGTGAATCGAAAGTGCCAAGATTCCGGCGCTTACCAGTTTTAGGATTTATTTTTCTTGAATAGATCCTATACTCGCCCGATTTTAATTTTCTGATCATCGTGCTTGTTTTTAACATAGCTCCAAGGAATATGCCGTAATGATCCAATATAACTGCAAGCTGGGAACGTTCCCGGAATTTTTAACACTGGTTTACGATAATCGAACTCAAGTTTTGACAATCACATGTCATTTCCAGAGCACATTACAAATTGAAGAGTGTACCTTCGCAAGCGTTCAAACCATGACGAAGAATTTGAACGCTTAAGAACCTGGTCGAAGTAATTTCAACTGCTAATAATCCAAACATCTGCGTTGCGAGAGTCACACGGGCTTTTTATTTTCGATGTGAATAAATAAACCCTCCACCCTGTACGAAGACATTTAATTCAGCGTTTGCTGGATATTGGTTAAAGCTTAAATAGTATTAATGAAAAAAAGGATCAGAGGATTTTATCTAATCATTTCAACATGTCTTATCGCTTTACTAAACCTGGCTTTTGCTGTTGCAAAATCGACAACCGGTCATAAGCCAGTTATCAGCCCAGTCCCCCCAGCGAAAAAAACGGCTCCCGTTGCACCTGTGTTACCTTTACTAAGGTCTGTCTATGACAGTCTTCATCTGGGCATCTCCGGATTGAGCCAGCAAGCTTTCGACTATGCAAAAAAAGGGTTCAATAAACTTGCGCAGGAAGGTCGTTTATTGAACGACTCAATCATCTCTATAGTCGACTTCAGTCTTCCCAGCAACCAGAAAAGGTTGTTCGTACTCGATATGAAGAATTACAAAGTTCTTTATAATACGTTCGTGGCGCACGGACAAAATACAGGCCGTGAATGGGCCAGTTCTTTCTCCAATCAAAATGAATCTCATAAAAGCAGCCCGGGTTTCTATGTTACAATGGGCACTTATGAGGGAAAAAATGGCTACTCCTTAAAATTAAATGGCATGGAACAGGGCATCAATGATAAAGCCTATGAAAGAGGAATCGTTATGCATGGAGCCGCTTATGTTTCGCAAGAACTCGCCAATACAAGAGGCTGGGTAGGCCGTAGTCATGGTTGCCCTGCTGTTCCCACTCAACTGAACAAACCTATCATCAATTCGATCAAAAATGGTAGTTGTTTCTTCATCTATCATCCATCCTATGTGGACAGATCGCCGATCTTGAACTGACACCTGTTTCGGGTTTCTAGTTATCGTGTTAATCCCAAGGAGTTTCTCTATGGGTGACTGCGCTAACCATAAACAAGAAACCAGAAACTTGGATTTCATATTATCTTTGCGCATAATTAACTGCTATGCTCAAGATCGGTGTTTTTGGAGTTGGACATTTAGGAAAATTTCACCTGAATAATTGGAAAGAGATCCCGGGAGTTGAACTGGTTGGCTTTTACGACCCGAATGATGATACCGCCAAAGAAGTTTCAGACAAATACCAGTTATCCCGTTTCCTTGATGCAGATACATTGATCGATGCCTGTGATGTGATAGATGTGGTAGCCCCGACTCATCATCATTTTGAATGCTGTGAAAAAGCTATTAAAAAAGGTAAACATGTTTTTGTTGAAAAGCCGCTTGCCAATAACATGGAAGAAGCACGTCAATTAGTAAAATTAGCGGCTGAGTCAGGGATCAAATTACAGGTGGGGCATGTTGAAAGATTCAATCCTGCTTTCCTAGCGATAAAGGACATGGTGCTAAATCCCATGTTCATAGAAGTGCACAGGCTGGCACAATTCAATCCCCGCGGAACCGAAGTTAGCGTGATCCTGGACCTGATGATCCACGATATAGACATTGTGCTGAGTATCGTAAAAAGCGATGTCAAGAATATTTCTGCGAGTGGCGTGGCCGTGATGACAGAAACACCGGATATTGCCAACGTCCGGATCGAGTTTGACAATGGCTGTGTAGCTAACCTTACTTCGAGTCGTATCTCCATGAAAAAAATGCGGAAGATCCGCCTGTTCCAAAAAGATTCTTATATCGGTATCGATTTCCTGAATAAAAAAACAGAGGTCATCAAGCTGAAAGAACCGCAAGACTCCAATGTATTTGCCTTTGATATTGAGACCCCGGGAGGTAAGAAAACAATAGCGATGGCCAACCCGACCATCCCTGAAGTAAATGCCATCAGGGAAGAACTCCTGGCTTTCAAGGAAGCGATCCTGCAAAATACACGCACGCTGGTATCAGAAGTGGATGGTCTAATGGCGATGGATGTGGCTCACCAGATCCTGGAAAAGATCGGCAATAATGTCATCACGCATTAATGAAGGAAGGACAAAAAATATCCATTGCCTGGTATGCGGTGATCGATTTCGTTTCGGCATCTATGGCATGGGCGTTCTTCTTTTTTATACGTCGTGGGATGCTCAAGCAACCCGTGATCGAGGACGGGCAATTACAAACTGATACAAAATTCTGGATGGGCATTGTACTCATCCCCGCAGGTTGGCTGATCCTTTATACCATAATCGGCGCTTACCATTCGCTGTACAAAAAATCAAGGCTCTATGAGTTTACAAGCACTTTTATCTGTAGCCTGATCGGTTGTATCGTGCTTTTTTTCTTTTTATTGCTGGATGATGCCAGGAACAATTACTCCTATTACTGGCTTGCTTTTATTATACTGTTTGCCCTGCATTTCCTGTTCACTTTTGCCGGCAGATGGTTAGTATTGAATAAGGTCAAGAAGCAGTTATTAAAAGGAAAGGTTCGTTTCAATACCCTTGTTGCCGGTCGTCACGACAATGCTTACCGGATCTATAAAGAAACAGAAAGGAATTTGAAAGACGGCGGTTACCAGTACACAGGTTTTGTGAGCACGGAAACAGAAGATAAGAATGGTGGCAGTAAATTCTTACCAAAATTGGGAATAGCCGGCGATATTGAATCCGTCATTGATGACCACAATATACAATTGGTCGTACTTGCTATTGGTAAAACCGAGCAAACCTTACTGGAAGAAATGATCAGTCGTCTCAGTGAAAAGGATGTAGAGGTAAAGATCCAACCCAATACCCTGGATATTCTTTCCGGTTCGGTAAAGACTAGCAACGTGATGGGTGCTGCCCTTATAGATCTGCAAACGGGTCTTATGCCGCAATGGCAGCAGAATATAAAAAGACTCGTCGATGTAGGGATCGTGACGTTGGGAACGGTCTTATTATCTCCTTTAATACTTTATGCAGCGCTTAGGGTAAAATTCTCTTCTAAAGGCCCTGTGATATTTTCACAGGAAAGGGTCGGCTATAAGGGAAAAACTTTTCGGATGTATAAATTCCGTTCAATGGGCCATGATGCGGAAAAGAATGGTCCTGCTTTATCATCGGAGAATGACCCGCGCATTACCAACTGGGGTAAGACAATGAGGAAATGGAGGATCGATGAATTGCCACAATTCTGGAACATATTAATGGGTGAAATGAGTTTGGTAGGACCCAGGCCTGAGCGCCGGTTTTATATTGACCAGATCGTCGCCCGCTCTCCTTTTTACAAATACCTCCTGAAAGTAAAACCCGGGCTTACCAGCTGGGGTATGGTGCAATTCGGCTATGCGGAAAATGTGGAAGAGATGATCGAGCGCAGCAAGTTCGACCTGCTTTATATTGAAAATATTTCGCTGGCGCTGGACTTCAAGATCATACTGCATACGTTGCGTATCATTTTCAAAGGAAAGGGAAAATAACTGTGTCTTTGTTAGAATTTGATCATGCATTATCCCTAATCCCACTGATCCGTTCCTAACATCCGCTGGATCTGCGGGAAATAAAATAGCACACTTATTTATTTTAAGGAAAATTTGATATAGAATACTTCCGGTCTTTAAAAGGCATGGGAATTGGGTATTTGTTTATACTTTTGAGAAACTATATCCCATTGAAGAAACTGCTTATTTTTTTCGCCGCCTATTGCCTATTGCCCATTGCCTATTGCCAACCCTACTGGCAACAACAAGTCAATTATACCATCGACGTTACGCTAAATGATGCAGAGCATACGCTCAGTGGTTTTGAGAAGATCGAATACATCAACAATTCCCCCGATACCCTGAAGTTCATCTGGTTCCATCTCTGGCTCAATGCCTATAAGAACGATAAGACAGCTTTTACCGACCAGGCTTTGGAGAATGGCAGTACCGATTTCTATTTTTCCTCTAGAGAAGATAAAGGCTATATCAACCGGCTTGATTTTAAAGTAAATAATATTACGGCTCAAATGGAAGACCATCCCCAGCATATTGATATCATCAAGCTCATCTTACCTGCTCCTTTGCCCCCGGGACAAAAAATCACTATTAGCACTCCTTTTCATGTAAAACTTCCTTTTAATTTTTCCCGTGGCGGTCACGATGGGCAGAGCTACCAGGCCACTCAATGGTATCCCAAGCCGGCCGTCTATGATAAGAATGGCTGGCACCCGATGACCTACCTTGACCAGGGAGAGTTCTACAGTGAATTCGGGAGTTTTGATGTGCGCATCACCGTTCCCAAGAACTATGTTGTTGCCGCTAGCGGGGAATTAAAGGACCCGGCAGAAAAGGATTGGTTAAAGATGAGATCATCATTTAACTGGGAACCCATCAAACAAAAAGAGAAGAACAGCAGCGGCCAGATAAAAACAACTTACGAGCAATTCCCGGAATCAGAAAAAACAACAAAAACGCTACAATACAAACAAGATAAAATCCACGATTTCGCCTGGTTCGCCGACAAACGTTTTATCGTGAACTATGATAGCTGCAGGCTGGCTTCAGGAAAAGTGATCGATGTATTTACTTATTATACTCCGCAGCAGAAAGAGGATTGGCATAACACCGTGACGTATGCCAAAAATGCTATCCGTCATTACTCTTCGCTGGTTGGAGAATATCCTTATCCTTTAGTGCAGGTAGTAGCAGGCCCACCGAGCTTTGGTGGTGGTATGGAATATCCTACGATCACGATCATCTCCCCCATGGATGATAAAAAAACACTGGACAGGGTCATTGCACACGAAATAGGTCATAACTGGTTCTATGGGATCCTGGCAAGCAACGAAAGAAAGCATCCCTGGATGGATGAAGGGATGAACAGTTATTATGACGATAAATACAGCCGTATTTACTATGGTGAAAAAGGAAAGTTGGAACAATTGGTCTTTGAAACCCAGGCGATCGAAAAAAAAGATCAGCCTGTTGAAACCCCATCTCAAAAATTCAGCGAAATAAACTATGGCCTTGTCGCCTACTATAAAACGGCTGAGTGGATGCGTTATCTTGAATCGGAGCTGGGTACAGAGACTTTTAATAAAGGAATGCAGGAATATTACCGGCGCTGGCAGTTCAGGCACCCGCAACCGGAAGATTTCAAAATAACGATGGAAGAAGTTGCCGGGCGAAACCTCGATGATGCCTTTGCTTACCTCGGTAAAACCGGCACTCTACCCAATCAAAAAAGGACCGGAAGTAAACTGGCTTTGATTTTTGATATCCGGTCGTTAAAACAATATGCTCAAAAGCCAACAAAAGATCTTTTTCTGATAGGTCCCGCAATTGGCGCAAATGTTTACGATAAATTCATGGCCGGAGCTTTTGTCACTAACATGAAACTTCCCCCCTCCCGTTTGCAATTTTTGGCTGCACCGTTGTACGCTACCGGGTCTAAACAAATAAAGGGTCTTGGTTTTGCATCCTATGCATTTTACCCCAATAGCCTATTCAGAAAAGTGGATCTTGGTGTAAGCTTTTCCTCTTTTACGGCCGATGAATTTACGGGAGATTACGGCCAGGTGTTTATGGGCTTCACTAAAATTGTTCCCGGATTTAAATTAACTCTCAAAGAAAAGGATCCACGCAGCACATTCCATCGTTTCATACAGCTCAAAACTTTTTTGATCAATGAAGATGCTTTGCGTTTTTTCAGGGACACTGTTATTACGATGCCTGGTCCTGATACAACGATCAACACCAAATACCGGATCATGGGGGAGAACCGGACTTTGATACAACTACAATTCGTTATTGAGAATAACAGGGTGCTATATCCCTACCGGGGTGAATTAAAGATCGAGCAGAGTAAGGATTTTGTCAGGACCGCCTTCACAGGAAAATACTTTTTCAACTATCCAAAAGAAGGTGGCCTGGATGTTCGTTTATTTGCAGGGAAATTCTTTTATACCAGTTCTAAAACCTTCACCAAACAATTTGCCACCGATCGCTATCACCTGAACATGACTGGCGCCAATGGTTACGAGGATTATACCTATAGCGATTATTTTATTGGCAGGAATAAATTTGAAGGAATAACCAGCCAGCAGATCATGATCAGGGATGGGGCTTTTAAAGTGAGGACCGACCTGCTGGCTGATAAGGTAGGCAAAACGGATGATTGGCTGATCGCCGCGAACTTCGGCACTACCATTCCATCCTCCATCAACCCTTTATCAATGTTACCAGTGAAAATTCCTCTCAAGTTCTTCCTGGATATCGGCACCTATGCAGAAACATGGAAACAGAATGCCGAAACCGACCGTTTTCTTTTTGATTTTGGTCTGCATATTCCATTGCTCGGGGAAACCGTAAATATCTATATCCCCCTGCTTTACAGCAATACCTATAAGGAATATATCCAGTCAACAACGGAAAAAAAGCAACGGTTCTGGAAAAAAATATCTTTCTCTATAGATATTTCCAACTTCAGTTTCCGGAAAATAAACCGCAACCTTGACTTCTGATGAGCGCCCCGAACAGGATACAATATCTTAAGCAACAGCAGATCGATAAGGTAAACTGGGACCGTTGTATTCACGAGGCACCCAATGGTTTGATCTATGCATACTCTTTCTATCTTGATCACATGGCCAAACACTGGGATGCGCTGATCCTGAATGATTATGAAGCGGTAATGCCATTGACCTGGAACCGTAAATATGGATTCCGCTATTTATACCAGCCTTTTCTTTGCGCACAGCTGGGCATTTTTGGCAAGGGGTTATCGGAAAAGCATACCAGTAACTTCATGGAAGCGCTTCCTTCCTCTTTTCGTTATACTGAGATCCTTCTGAATCACGAAAATCTCCACGGCATTCCCAATAAGAGCTGTGTGAAAAGGAGCAATTATCTCCTTTCTCTTGCAAAACCTTACGAAGAACTGTATAAAGGTTATAATGAAAATATACAGCGCAATGTGAAAAGAGCGCTACAGGCAGGTTGCTCTTTACAAAAAGACTTTGACGCAGAAAGAGTAATAGAACTCGCCATGCAGCAAATGAAAGCACAGGGCGATGAGTCCACTGATAATGTGAACCGTTTTCGAAAACTGTATCTCTATTTGTATCAAAAGAAAATGGCAACAACTTATGGTATCGTTTCAAGCCAGGAAAAATTACTTGCTTCCTGTGTGTTCTTCTTCTCACATGATCGTGCATATTACATACTCGTGGGTAATCATCCTGCAGGACGCAACATGGGCGCTTCGCATGCATTGATAGATGCGTTCATAAAAGATCATGCAGGGGAAAAACTTTTGCTTGATTTTGAGGGTTCTGATATTCCCACTCTCGCAGACTTCTATCGCGGCTTTGGTGCTACGAATGAACCTTATCCTGCTTTACGCATCAACAGGTTGCCGTTTTATTTGAAATGGCTGAAGAAAAGTTGACAGTTGACAACTGATAGTTCTCAGTTATCAGTTGTCAGCTACTTATTATTTTCTCCGCAATAACGAGATCTACAGGCTTTGTGATCTTGATGTTATTCTCCTCGCCTTCTACCAGCGAAACCTTAAGCCCATAAGCTTCCACTACAGTGGCTTCATCGGTGAATTTATCCTTATAGCCTATCTGGAAAGCAGGTAACAATATCTTACTGTGAAAGGTTTGAGGTGTTTGGACCAGCATCACTTTATCCCGGTCATACATCTCGTTCCCGCCCTCAGTTACTAAACGAATGCTGTCTTTGGAAGGAATAGCTGGTATAGCGGTACCCGTTTCCACGGCCTGTGCATAACAACGGTGGATCAATTCCTTAGTCAGCAGGCATCTTACGCCGTCGTGAACAAAAATGATAGACTCGTCCTCTATTAAAGCCAGTCCATTTTTCACCGATTGGAATCTTGTATCTCCGCCTGCCGTAATCTTCACTCTTTCTTTATCGAACCAGGCATCAATGATCTCCTGCCCCATATCCGTATAGCTGGCAGGCAGCACCAATATTACCTGCAGGTCATTATATGCCTCAAGGAAAACTTTGAGTGTATAATAAAGGACAGGCTTGTCTTTAAGGAGCATGAATTGTTTGGGAAGTGAGCCCCCCATTCTTGATCCAGTACCGCCAGCTACGATGATAGCATATTTTTTCACTTTGCAAATGTAAGAGGGCTGTATTTACTATCTAATTACTGATTCCTGATTCCTAATTCCCTGTTTTTTATTTATAAATCGAAACTTGGTTCAACCCATCACTCCCCTTAATCCCTCTATACATTCCTTCACTATTAAATACCATCGCCGCATTTCCCTTAGCATCGACCCCGATCATTCCTCCCTCGCCCCCAATCTTTATCAGCTTATCATGTACCACTACATTCATGGCTTCTTCTAATGAAAATCCTTTGTATTCCATCAGGCAACTCACATCATAAGCCGTTACGGTACGAATGAACAGCTCACCATGACCGGTACAACTTATCGCACAAGTTTTATTATTAGCATATGTGCCGGCTCCGATGATCGGGCTATCCCCGATCCTTCCAAACTCTTTATTCGTCATACCCCCGGTACTGGTAGCTGCTGCAATATTGCCGTCCTTGTCGCAAGCCGCAGCACCTACTGTTCCAAATTTTTTGTCGGGGACCTCCACCATATTATGATCAAGGGTTACCTCTCCTGCTTCGCGGGCCTTCTTCAACTGCTCATATCGGAATTCAGAAAAGAAATACTCATCGGGTTCGGTCTTCAATCCATGCAGTGCCGCAAATTCAAGAGCTCCTTGGCCCGTCATCATTACATGTTCGCTTTTGTTCATGATCGTATAAGCCAGTTGTACAGGGTTCCTGATATTCCTGACCGCTGAGACAGCGCCGGCCATCAGGTTCTTCCCATCCATAATAGATGCATCCATCTCTTGGCTGCCATCTTTGGCAAACACGGAACCTCTTCCTGCATTGAAGAGAATATCATCTTCTAATGATATGGTTGCACCCAATACCGCATCCATGGCTGTTCCTCCCTTTTCCAAAATGATATAGCCCGCATCCAAAGCATCCTGCAGCCCTTTGCGGTAAGCGGCTTCCTGTTCAGCACTCATCGAACTCCGCAGAATGGTCCCCGCTCCTCCATGCACAACAATTTTAAACTTTTGCATACCGTAAAAGTATAATTTTATTCCCGCAGATCACGCAGATCGAATACACAGCAATTTAGCAGATATCAGGAATCGAATTAGCCGCAAATTCATTGATCTACTACCTGAATTTACCTATTTTAGTCTCCAACATGCAAGCCGGTCTCAATATATCAGCTAAACAATTAACCAGGAATGACTGGCTGATCATCCTATCTAATCTTATTCCGGTCTTTGGTGTCTGGTTCATGGGGTGGAGCGCAGTGGAAGTTTTTACGGTCTATGCGCTGGAGACAGTGATCATCGGAATACTTACGATCTTAAAATTGCTGATCGCTACCCTTGTTCGAAAGAACGACACCTGGTATAATGAGGGTACGAAATCGCAAGTGAGTGGCTTGTTCTTTATATTTTTCTTTATCCTCCA
>DATLCB010000283.1:0-3169 GCA_035526625.1 Chitinophagaceae bacterium | reverse complement strand
ATGGGTTACTCAATAAGGATTTTGATTATTACCTAAGCACCTATGCCACTAATTTCAACCAGCCCGAACAAAACGGAATGCCTTACGATGGATTTGAAGATCTGCTTGATAATATACCAGCCAGGAAAAAACTATTATTGATCGATGCCTGCCACAGCGGGGAAGTGGATAAAGAAGAATTAGTGAGGATCGAAAATGCTGGCAAACAAGGTCAATTAATAAAAGGGATCAAACCCGTCGCCTTAAAAACGGATGGTTCAAACCTGGGTATGCAAAATAGTTTTGAGTTAATGCAATCATTGTTTGTCAATGTAGGCAAGAACACCGGCGCTATCATCATCTCCGCTGCCGCGGGAACACAGTTTGCTTTGGAGAGGGGCGACCTGCGAAATGGCGTATTCACCTACAGCATATTGGAGGCAATGGATAAAAACCCGTCCATGAGGATCAGTGAACTGAAAAAAACAGTTGGTGAAAGAGTGGAACAATTAACGAATGGCCTGCAAAAACCTACAAGTAGGAATGAGACGATCGCGACAGACTGGAGTTTGTGGTAGGAAGGTCAGGCTTTCGCAAAGTTGATGGTAAAGCTTGTGCCTTCATTATTACTCTGCACATGTACATCCGCCTTGTGCGACTGGAAGATGGAATACGAAGCTGTTAATCCAAGACCAACCCCATTTTTTTTCATTGTAAAAAAGGGATCGAATAATCTTGGAAGGTATTCTTTAGGGATGCCTTTACCATTATCATTGATACAAATACTATAAACATCATTAGCTGCGTTCAGCACCAGGGTCAGCTTGCCGTTATTACTTTCCATCGCCTCCACGGCATTGATCAGGATATTTGTGAAAGCCAGTATCAGTTTCGGCTTATCTGCCGAAATGATCATAGGTGATGGCGGAAATTTTTTCTCCACAGCTATTTTATGCAAGTTGATCCTGTCAGCTGCATTAGCCAGGCTTTCTTCAATGATCTCCTGCAAGGGATGTTTTTCAAATACCATTTCCGCCGGGTTGGCTAAATTGAGCAATTCAGATATGATCTGGTTGATGCGGAGCGAATTGCGCTGGATGATATTCAAAAAGGTCTTCTGCTCTTCATCCTGTTGCGTAGGCAACAAATGTTCAATGGAAAGAAGGATATTATTCAGCGGATTACGGATCTCGTGCGCCAGCATTCGTATAAGTCTTTCATTCGCCGCCATTTTCTCTGCCTGGAAATTAGCCAACTGCGCCTTCTTGATACTGGTGATATCGTGTATCATGCCATGGACCACCGTAGGGTGATCTGTATCCTGCAATACGTACAATGACAGGAGGCAATTTTTTTCTTCATTGTCCTCACCCTGTAGCCTTATTTCGAGATCATCAATATTGCCGGAGCTCCTGATCAGGTCCTTAATGCGTGCTTTTTGTACTTCATCATCTAAATAATCATACAGGGTACGGCCAGCAAGGTTACCATTCTTTGGCTGCAACAGGTAATAAGTAGATTGATTTGCTTCTTTGAAAGAAAGCTCAGGGTCTGCGATAAAAACAGCATCCTTTGAACCTTCAAACAAGGTCCTGTACTTGTTTTCTCTTGCTTTTAACTCAATGAGAAAACTTGTTCTTTCCAGTGCATAACGAATGCATCGATCGAGTTTCTCTGTACTCAGCTCAGATTTTATAAGATAATCCGTGGCGCCGGATTCCATGGCTTTTATATCGATGTCACGGCTGCCAAAGCCCGTTAATAGTATGACGGGCCTGTCAAAATTGAAAGACCGTGCCTCTTTTAAAAGATCAAGCCCTGTTTTATTCCCGAGGAAATAATCTACAAAGTACAGGTGATACGCATTTGATTTTATTTTCTCGAGGGCCGCAGGATAAGTAGGACACCAGTCAACAATAAAATTTTTCCCTTCGATCTCATTGATGTAGTCATTGATGATCATGTAATCCTCTTCGTCATCATCAATGATCACTACTCTTATTTCTTCCGGGGAAACCATAGTATTAGTCCTGGATTTTATTGACCCGCTATCGTATATGTCTTGTTTTGGCATTATGACCGGGGATTTTTTTTTACAACCCCTTGTACCTAGCAAAAAAAGTTCCTGAAATGAAGAGGTTTTACCTTTTTGCCGTTATGAAAGCATCCTACGCTAAAAAAAAGACGTTTATTCACATCAGTAAACAATGTTCTGTCGTTATAAACAAAACAAGATGTAATTTGCCAGCCTTCCGCGGCACTGCTTAAAATATTCTTCCCCGATACCATGAAGCGTAAGATCCTTATTATAGATGATGAAGTTGATTTTTGTATGATCATGAAAGGATATTTTCAGCGATTGAATTACGAAGTATTGCTGGCCTATACCCTCCGGGAAGGACTGGCGCTTTTCCAGGAACAACGACCAGAAATTTTATTTCTCGATAATAATTTGCCGGATGGAAATGGGTGGGATTGTATTAATGAAATTGTGGAAAATTCTCCCCAGGTTATGGCATATCTTGTAAGTGCCCATAGAAATATTTCCCCACTTAAAGATCCAAGGGATAATGTGATAGTTTGGGAAAAGCCCATTTCTATGGAAATGCTGAAGAAGATATTTTAATAGCCCTCTACTCCGCAAAGAGAAAGCATATACCGGGCAATTCTTTCCAATTGCTTCGTGTTGGAAGGTTTGATCACATAATCCACTGCGCCCAGTTCAAGGCATAGTATTTTAAATTTATCAGAACCCGAAGTGCTCCAGACAACCTTGGGAATATCTTTATACCGTTCATTCTGACCTACTTCCCGAAGGATCTCAGATCCATTCAATCCCGGCATATTATAATCGAGTACGATCAGGCAGGGCAACTGCTCATCGTGTAATTTTTCCAGGGCTGATAAAACCTCTTTCCCGCTATCCACAAACAAAAGGATGAAGGCGGAATCTATCGAGGCAAACACTTCTTTAAGCATCTCCTGGTCATCAGGATCATCTTCACCAAGCAGGATGAATTTGGAAGGCGGAGGGCCTTGTAATAGAACTTTTTGTGGCACAGTTTTTACAATTGTATTGATGGATATATGTAAGATAAAGAGTTTCTCCATTTCTCAATGACAGGATGGGAAATTTTTTATTTATGCCATCTTCTCCTAATCTGCTTGATACCTATTAATCTATTAACTA